>JAAYNP010000033.1 GCA_012520795.1 Bacillota bacterium | reverse complement strand
TCCCGCCAATCGCCAAGCAGATCCGCCTGGATAATCGGCCTGTGATTCTGCCCCAGCCCTGGAGGTGCCTGGACATTTACTTTCACCGCTCAATAAAACCCTCCTAATGTCAAGCACAATATTAAAGCCAGATTTCCCGGAGCCTTTTCCGGAAAACCTGGCTGAAAAATCGAGTAGGCAGCCGCTAGGTGATCAGCCTAGCGGCTTTCCTCTCACGGAACGGTGCGTACGGGCCGCGTACACCGCTCCTGAAGAATCTACCGCCGTTCATAGAACTGCGACACAATACCAACACTGTACTTCGTTAGGTCCAAAAGGCCAATCTCCCTGAACCAATTGTTGGGCAGAGCTAGACTCAGCAGAGGACTGGCCGAATTGCGCCAGCGATACATGGAGATTTTCTGGTAATCGCCACGGAGACCCCTCTGGCGTAGAGCTCTGTGCAGACCATTCCAGCTTTTCCATTCCCGCATCTTCTTCGTCCGTAGTCTTCTGCGGATCTATCCCATGACTTCCCGAAGGAACCGATTCAGGTCTATTACTAGCTGTTCCACATTCTTCCCATGGTTACGTGGTGTAAGGCGCCTGACTGCATCCTTGAACTTTTGAATGAATGGCGCCCTTGCCTGTTGGTTATCTTCCCGCTGGTTGGGCGATAGGGTTTCTCTCAACCCATCGGCTCGGTAGACATGCCGGGCACGCGAAAGTGGACAGGGAACCGTCCCCTGTCCACCATCCCTACTCAACAAGCTGGATCGAAATATCGTCTACGTAATAAGCAACACCCTCTTTGTATACTTCAACGAAGAACAACCACTCATTGGTATGAGCGTCAACCTCATAAATGTTGGATAACTTTGTCCATTGGCCACTTGGAATAACCACATTTCCGCCTAACCAGGTATAGTTGTCACCCAATTTCCTAACCAGGTGAAACTCCAAATTTTCCCCAGTCTCATGATAGAGCCATACTGTAAACTCATATTTCTTCCCGGCTTCGAGTTTTCCAGCAAAATTGTACTCAATCCTGTTCCATCCCGATCCATGAGTTGTTACCTTAGCACTGTATTGATCAGATTTGGCGAAATCTTTGCTGATCTCTACTGTCGCATTGGCGCCAGCCCATCCATTCAGTTTCCCTTCAGCAAAGTTCTCCTGAAAAACGGGAGCTACTTCCTGAGCATACGCAACACTCAAAGCCAATACCAAAACTAACACCAACAAATACAGTACTCTTCTCAATTTCACTTTACTCCCTTCCGAAGATGATGAACGAAATGGCAAACCTTCAACCACAGACTCAGTCTACAACACTACCAACTGGCAGAATCGGTTTTGAAATCGGTTTCAAAATCGATAACTTAAAACAGGCGGTGTCAAACCCACCTCCTCTAACCAATTCTTTAGACTTTGTTTACTCTTGCATAATAATTTTACCTTATTCTGGCAAATAAATCAATGTTATTTTCAAACCTGCCTGTCATCACTTCCCCCGATGGAGAAACTCGCCAATCTTCCGATCCGCATTGGAAACATGTTTGGCCAGCCAATTAATAACCAGTTGATTGGCACTAATAATCACCGTAAGGTTCCTCCAGACGCATCATATTTCTGCCGCAGTTCCTGAAGTTGTCTGACAAAAGCTGCATGTGCTCTTTTCTGTTCCTCAAGGCCCGAATAACCAATACTGGCTATATATTCCTCTTCATCTATGAAATGCTGCTTCGTGTAACTGTCAAGAAACTCAAGCAACTCTCCTACGTGTTCTTTGGCTTGTCCTTTTCTGCCGGCTTCAAAGAGCATGTCAGCCCTTCTGAACAACTCTTTGTGCTGATCGTCAATTAAGTCGATGCCAACGGATAATGACGGATGCCAAGGCATTGAGCGCCACCTCCAAAAATATTAAGTAACAAATTAGGTAATTTGATATTACCATAATCTTGGCGAAAGCCCAACAAGGGTGGCTGTAAGTGGCGAACTCCCAGCTCCTGCCTGTGACCAGGGTCACTACTTAGGGCAATTACATATATTGTTCTAGTACACTCTTTTCTTGGAGGCGATAATCAATGAGTGATCCGTCAACTCCATTTCAGGCAGCCAATCCTTTCACCAGGACAAAACCAAATTTTTTGATCATCATGGTTGATCAACAACGTTACCCGGTGGTATACGAATCACCGGAACTGACAAGCTGGCGCAAAACCTATCTCAAGGCTTATGAAACCTTAAGGGCCAACGGCCTTGAGTTCGAAAACCATTATGCCGGAAGCACAGCCTGCGCTCCAAGCCGGGCTACACTTTACACAGGGCAGTATCCGTCACTGCATGGAGTCTCCCAAACAAACGGCGTGGCTAAATCGGCCTTTGATCCCGACATGTTCTGGCTCGATCCCCATACCGTCCCTACAATTGGAGACTATTTCAGGCTTGCCGGGTATCGGACTTATTGGAAAGGCAAATGGCACGCTTCAAATGGGGACATCACCGTTCCCGGCACCCACAATGGGTTCTTGTCCTACAACCCCACTAATGGTGAACCAGTAGCGGAAAGAGAGGGCATATATGAACAAGCCAATGTGCTCTATGACTTCGGCTTTGACGGCTGGATCGGGCCTGAACCTCACGACAGCAATCCAAGAAACTCCGGATCTTCCGCCAGCACCGGCATTAGTGGCCGAGATGTGATCTATAAACAGCAAACAGTTGACTTGATCAGGCACCTCAACCAACAGGGGCAGCAACAGCCATGGCTCATCATGTGCTCCTTTGTCAACCCCCACGATATTGCCCTATTCGGTGCTGTAAGCCAGAGGTCGGATCTGTTTTCCTTCAAGGTTGATCCTTCTGTTCCATACATCACGCCGGCCCCGACCGCTGCAGAGTCATTGGTCACCAAACCCTCAGCCCAATTAAGTTACAAACGCATATACCCGTTGGCACTGCAGCCGCTGACAGATACCCTATTTTATCGTCAATTGTACTACAGCCTGCAGTTAGAGGTTGATCGTCAAGTCAATGCTGTCTTGGATGCATTGATGGAATCTTCATTTTACGAAAACACCATCGTTGTCTTCACCTCTGACCACGGCGAACTGCTGGGAGCCCATGGCGGGCTGTTCCAGAAATGGTACCAAGCTTATGAAGAAGCAATTCATGTCCCCCTGGTGATCCACAATCCCACTTTGTTTGCGGAACCACAAACAACAGAGATGTTGACCAGCCATGTTGATCTGCTGCCAACCTTGCTGGGGTTGGCCGGTTTAAATGCTGAAGAACTGCAGGCTATTTTGAAAAATGACCATACCGAAGTTCATCCATTGGTAGGCCGTGATCTTTCCGCATTGGTTTTGGGTATGAGGGAATGCCCACGGGCGGATGAACCTATTTATTTCATGACCGATGACAATGTCACCAAAGGCTTAAATCAAGTCAGCCTTTCGGGCTTGCCTTACCCGGCTGTGCGCCAGCCAAACTCCATCGAAACAGTAATCGCTGTTTTACCTACTGGTGATGGTGCCAGTGATGAGGTCTGGAAGTTTTCCCGTTACTTCGCCAATCCCCAGTTTAAGGACATTCCCGGGAGAAACGAGCAGTATACTTACCGCGGCCCGGTAAAGGTAACCTTTAATCTCGGCTGCAGGCTTGACTTCCTTGACGGCAAAGGTGTCCCCGATCAATTAGAACTGTATAATCTGACTAAAGACCCATTGGAGACAAAGAACCTGGCAAATGAAGCTTACCGAACTCCAGACTCAGCGGTTATCCAGTTGGTCATGCAGCAAATTCTCGAGGAGCAAAGGTCACAAAAAAGGTTATACCCCACGAGCGGTGGTTAATAAAAAAGGCGATATTAACTAAGGCCTATTACACACTACTAATAGGCCTAACACATCCCGTACAGTTATATTAGGCAATCAGGCTAACCGCAGGCCTCTGCTAACCTAAGCGGCTTTGCCCCGTGGGCAGGCACCACCGTCACAACCGTCTGAACGACATCCAAATTCTTACGTGCCCACACATCCCGGCCCTGTACCTTCCTACCAAACCCAACTGGGAAAGAACAGTTGTAACAGTCTCTTCCGCATCGCCAATATTAAAATGAGCCAAGTAAATGCTGCCGTCTTCCGTAAGCGTCAAGGTAAATTAAAAAAATTCCGCCGTTACTGGCAGAGGGTAATAAAGAGTAAGCCCACTACTAATGGATGAATGTATTAAGTGGCAGCCGCAATCGAAAACATTGATATCATCAACCCAATATTGTCCAAAAGGTAATCATATAATCGGAATAGCCGTTCACCCATTCCCGACTGAGCTCGCTGGAGATGATCAGAGAATTCTTCGGTATCAAATTTGATTAGAGGAGCGCATGCAGCCTTACCAAGCACCTGTCTTTGAATCCTTAAATAGGCTCGATCTCATACCTTTTAATATACTGCTCACACTCAAACCTGTGAGAAGTCCAATGATGGATTGCAGAAGAACCACATAATCCCCAGGTGTGGCTTGAACCATTCCAGCAAAAACGATCCCCCATAATCCGACCATACTTACACACACCATGAATATGACCGCGGCTCTTTGTCTCAACAACACCTTGAGGGAGAATCTTCTTTGCTGTTTACTAGTCTTAGTGAATAGAGCTTCCCATTGACCTAGGCAATAATCCGCCAGCTCATACAGACGAATCTCTGGTGCAAAATGTCTGTTGGTTATCAGCAGTGCATAATATCCGGACAACCTTCTTTCCCGGTTAATCTGTTTTATAAACTCCCATCCTTTTATACCCATTGCCATAGAATCAATAAAAGCTGGAATCATCGCTATTATGACCAGCATGAGCAAATACGGGGCAACTTTGGCAACCACGAACGCATATGTTATAAGCTCTGGGATCATTTTTACCAGGGCTAGCATCTACTGCAGCAAGGCAGCTCCTCGAAGGGTTCCTTCAACCAATACATCAACTAGTTGGCGAGTTACGAATATCTGGAGGGGAATAAGTAGGCATTCTATCGCTGAAATAAAGATAATTAAATTACCAGACTTAGAGCTGACCTTTATAGACAGCTTAAAAAACCATAGAAGATCGCCAAATTTGGCCTTCTGAACTTGGATATGGAGGAACAACTCTCTTACTCGCAAGTTCAAAAATCCCACGTAGAAGAAATCATCTTTTTGGGATCTGTCATCGTTCGATAGAACCTCCTTGTACAATTACAACATTTTGCTGCATTCCGCGAGCGCCAGTCAACTGCAGCAACCTCGAACCATGGACAGGCACTAAGGTGCTTACACTGTGATCAACAACCCCCAAATCCTGGCGCACCCACAGGTCACGAACCTGATATCTACCTGACAAGCCCAACTTAGAGATTTCGGTCGTAATCGTGGTTTCCACTTCACCAACATTGAAATGAGCCAAGTAGATTCTGCCATCTTCACCAACGGCGGTCCAAGCAATGGCATTGTCGCCCCGGTACAGCTGCTGATTGGCATGACTGCATTTGGTAATGTTCAGCACCTCCTCGTTGGTGATTAAGGACGTGGTCCACTCATCGTTGTACCGTAGGTCCCCGCCGAACATTAACGGTGAGCGGATCATGGCCCACAAGGACATCAAAGTCACCTGCTCATCTCTGGTAAACCGGGTATACCGATCCCCCCAGGCACTTCTGATGCCAATCCTGCCCAGGGGCAGCATATCCGCATCGGGCCAATGTCCCGGCCCGATGTACCTGCTCCAGGCATGGGCATAGCCGAACATCGCCTGCAGATCCTCCCAGCGGTCCCAGAAATCATTAGTCATCCGCCACATATTGGCATACTTGGCCACATGATCCCCCATCGCCACAGAAGTCGGGCCCGGAGAGAGACTAAGCACCATTTCCCGGCTGCAGTTAGTGATGGCCTTGCGAATAAGCTCAATCTCACCTCCATGATATGTTGGCGCCGCAATATCGTCGACCTTGACGTAATCCACTTCCCACTCAGCATACAGTTGAAACAGCGAGTTATAATACTCCTGAGCACCAGGCTTGGCTGGATCAACACCGTACATATCCGTATTCCAGGCACAGGTGCTGTTGGTGTTGGCTATGTCTGCTGCCCGGTAAGCCGTCCCCAGAATAGCGGTGTTGGCTGCCACCGCCTGCCGGGGAATTCCCCGTAAGATGTGAATCCCAAATTTCAATCCCAGACTGTGGACATAATCCGCCAATGGTTTGAAACCCTTGCCGTTGGCGGCGCTTGGGAACCGATTGACTGCAGGCATTAGCCTCGAATACTCATCCATCACTAAAGGAGCATGGGGATTATATATATCGCTTTTTGCATTCGGCTCAAACCATTGAATGTCCACAACCACATATTCCCAGCCATACTGCTTAAGATTGGCCGCCATGTACTCCGCGCTGCCCCTTACTTCATCCTCCCGGACACTAGCCCCATAACAGTCCCAGCTGTTCCACCCCATCGGTGGTGTTAGAGCTACCAGATTGGCCATCCTTCCATCCTCCTTGATCATCCCTTAGTTGAATACTGCCAGCCAACGACTGCCCTTTTTGACAAATGCAATAAATTGGTCAATCTCGGCATGGGCATTGACAAACCGCTTGCCTTGATAGGTTTGCCGATCATTGACATTGACCCACTCACCTTCAGGCAGATACACTGACCGCTCTGTCTGACCCCTATTGACAATTGGAGCACACAGGATATCCTCACCAAACAGATACTGATCACCCAGAGGATAACATACTTCATCATCAGGATACTCGAAGAACATGGGGCGCATCAGCGGAGAACCGGTCTGGCTGGCAATATCCATGTACTTGTGGATATACGGACGCAGCCGCTCCCGTAACTCAATCAATCTGCAAAGAATCGGATAAGCCCTATCCCCAAAACTCCAGATTTCATTGGGTCCACCTGTCGGCTCTTTCAAGCCGGGCGGGCGCGGGCCTTGCTCTTTAATCCGCTTTCTGGCACCATGCAGCCGCATCACTGGACTAAAGAGGCCAAACTGGAACCAGCGGACAATTAATTCCCGGAAATACTCACTCTCAATATCAGCTCCCCAAAATCCGCCGATATCACTGTTCCACCAGGGAATACCGCACATGGCCATATTCAGGCCTGTCTTGACACTCATCCGCAGCGCCTCAAAAGTGGAAGGAATATCCCCTGACCAAACCAATGCACCGAGACGTTGGCTGCCGATCCAGGCGGCTCTGGTTAAAGAAATGATTTCATTCTCTCCCATTCCCCTCAGACCGTCATAAAACAGTTTGTTATAGTAAAATGGATAGAGCAAGCCCACCTCTTCACCATTGCCGTAGTAAAAGCGCAAATTGTCAAAGTGGACCGGCCGGATTTCCGGCTCCGCCTCATCCAACCAATAGCTTTGAATTCCCTTGTTGTAGTAGTTATCCCGGATCTTGGACCAAACATATTCCCTTGTTTCTGGATTCGTCGGATCAATATAGGTTTGATCTCCATAGAAGGGGAAGATGCCAGCAAGCCCCCTTTCGGTCCTGACCAACATGTTTCGTTCATCCATGTAATGGTAGTTCTCGCTATTGGGATTGATGGTAGGCCAAATTGATACTATGGGCCTTATTCCCATTTCCCTCAGTTCCTGACACATGGCAGCAGGATCAGGCCAATAGGCAGGGTCAAACTTCCAGTCGCCTTGTTCTGTCCAATGGAAGTAATCGATTATGAGCACCGAGAGGGGAATCCCTCGCTTTTTGTACTCTCTGGCGACATTTAACACATCTGCCTGAGTTTCATAACGCAGCCTTGATTGCCAAAATCCCGAAGCCCACGCCGGAAATCGAGGTGCAAATCCAGTCAAATGGCCATACTTCTGCATTACTTCCCCAGGGGTATCTCCTGCAATCACAAGATAATCCACCTGTTTGGTTGAATTTGCTTCCCATAACGTATGGTTATTGGTCAGCTCACAGCGGCCAACAGACGGATTGTTCCACAAAAACCCATAGCCTCTGGAAGAATATACAAACGGAATTGACGATTTGGTGTTTTTGTGCAGCAGTTGGCTTGTGGATCCTTTTAGATCAAAGAGATCGTTTTGCTCCTGCCCCAATCCATAAAAATGTTCATTGGGATAAGGCTCAAAGATCACCGTTGCCCGATAGTTGTCGCCCCCCACCTGCCGGTATTCCCGGTATCCCATGAAAAAGGCCATTTCCGACCGTTCAGCTAAGAGTACCTGGCCATCTTTGTAATAAACAACTTTGCCGTTGTCCCAAAATTCAGCTGAAATTTTGCCGTTCTTTATCACAGCTTTGTGATCATGAAGCTCAAACTGGCAATCGGATGACTGCGGCGGCAGCAGCGTCCAGTTTTGCTCAATTATCCTGCCGCTTGGCGAAGCCCGAAACCGGAGAATATCTGGGCCATAAGGCTCCAATACAGCCATTTCATCACGGCGCTGAAAGACAATTTTACTATCAGTTATCTGCAGAACACCCATCCTAACCACCCCATTCTGATCTCCCTCGAGTTCCTCAAGAAACCGCCAGAACCCCAATGGTTCCATACCAATGAAGTGTTCATGCTGGTCAAGGTCCTATCCAACGGCGACCTGGCCATCGGCTTTTTCAACCTGAGTGATCATCAAAGGGAACTATCACTTCAGTTCTGGGACCTGGGACTGCCCTACGCATCGGGTATTGCTCTCTCCTTATACGACTGTTGGGAGCATCGCGAATTAGGAGTCTTCAAAGAGCGGTTTAACCCCGTGGTGCCGGCTCGCGATTGCGTAGTGATCAGGGCAAAACTGGTCAGCTAGCCCCTGATCACAACCCCAAATTGCCGTCTAACACAGCAGGGATAGCGGTTCAGGCTATCCCTGCTTGATTACATTTACTCAATCCCCAAACCATATATTTCAAATTCATAGATTACAGCCTGGCGGTTAAAATCCAGCGATGTAGGTTTGGTAATCAAGATCCGCACATGCTGTGCGACAACCGGCTCAATTGCCCGATCTGTCCTGGTTGCCAGGTTACCTTCCACAACGTCCACATCGCGCCATGTCTCCTGATCATCGCTCACCTGAAGGCGGAAATCAGCAGTGTTGAACGGCCCGTCGCTTAGGCTTGCAACCACACCACCGCCGTCACGATGGACAACAGCCCACCGTACTAAAAGATGAGGTTTTGTCAAATCTACACTTAACCAATAAGGCGGCTCTTCATTACCACTCCAGCTGGTCAACAGGTTTCCATCCACAGCCCGGCTGGCTCGATCCCCACGATGACTGGCATCAGCGGGCTTACCCAGTGCCACATTCTCTATTCCGCTTGCTCTAACCGCAATCCGCTCACCCAAAGCTTGAGCATCCACATCATAAGTATTACCGCCAATATACAACCTGGGAATTCCACCTTCCCATACTTCCATCACCAGCCCTTCGGCCAGCCACACTCTTTTGACATTATCCATATCGAAACCAGCCAAGTCAGCCTGAGTATACTCGCCTGGAAGCAGATTGGCAATGATCTGTCCGGTGCTGTCCATTAGCTCCAGGGCTCCTTTGGATTGGGCTTTAGTCAAATACCACGGCTGATCAGGCTGAATCACAGCATAATACGCCGGTTTGGCTATAAGCTGTTTGTCAAATAACAGCGCAGCATCGCCTCGGCCTTGAATCGGAAAATTGTCCAGCCAGCTGTCATGATCCCCTGTCCCCCAAAGAACGACCATGTCGAGATTACCCTTTTTGGCCTGCCGTTTAAAAACCTCAAAGATCTCAGCATACCGTTGAGCCTGCTGTTCCAGGTGGGTCATAGTAATCTCTTTGCGCTGTTCCATCCACTGGTAGACCGACATATCCATCTCAGTAACTTCGACCATGAAGTCAGGGTTATACTCTTTCAAAGCAGCAAAGAGTTCAATGGTCTCTTCAATCTGTTCCGCTGTTGGCCCGTAAATGCTGATGTGCATCTGCAGGCCGACTCCATCCACAGGGACTCCCTTTTCCAGCATTCTTTTCACAAGGCTATACATCCCGTCTCGTTTTGCCCCACCAGATTCAAGGCTGTAATCGTTGATGATTAGGCGGGCATCAGGATCCGCTTCCCGGGCAAATATGAATGCCAATTCAATATAATCACTGGCAAAGCCGTCGCCGTCCACATCGCCAATTATATCCTTCCACTTCGACCCGTCGCTTTCACCTCGGATGCTGCCGGAATCGTTTAAGACTTCGTTGACCACATCCCAGGAATAGACCTTGCCCTTGTACCTGCCCACAACCGTCTTGATATGATTTTCCATCCGGGCAATCAACTGCTCGCTGGTGGCAGGTTTGCTGGGATCCCCTGGGGCTTGGAAAAACCAATTTGGCACCTGGCTGTGCCATACCAATGTATGGCCCCGCAGCAGCATATTATGGCGTTCAGCGAATTCAACAAATCGATCAGCATCCCGCCAGTTGAAACGCCCCTCTTGCGGCTGTAGTGCATCAGGTTTCATAGAATTGCCTGCCACCAGCACCCCATACTGGTAACTAATGAATCCTGAATAGATATCCTGCTCATTAAGGAACCGGGGACTGGTTGCGGCACCGATGTGGAAGTAATCCCGAAAAACGTCTTTTAAGGCAGGGATATCCCTTTCAAAAGACCGGGGATATTCTGCCTGCAGAGGTAGATCTCCAACGATGGTAAAGTCATCGATATAATAGGACGCTCTGTCATCGCCAATCTCAACATACAACCATGCGGAGCTGATCTCTTGAGCGTTAAAGGTGTAAGGTTCGCTTTCGATTAAAATCCATTCCTCACTGCTCAATGGTATATCAGCGGAAATCCAGTTATAGTTCGTACCTCCGCTGCGCAAATTCTCTCCCATCACAAAATGGCAGCTGATTTCACTTGCCGGTTCGTCTACCAGGCGCACCCAGACTGAAAACTGATATGTGCCGCCATCAGCCAAGAAATCATTGACATCAAGAGCTGCTGAATGCCACCCGGCGCTTCGCCCTGTCATTTTTAAAGCCTTTGGCGCCGTCCTCACCTGTTCCAAGGTGACATCCAACGTACCGGAGCCAAATGCCCGCCAGCCTGCCAAGCCTTCCGAAAAGTCCACCACAATGTTTACTATCGGCGCTTGCGCAGCAGCAGTGCCAACCAATATGAGCAGCAGGCCTATTGTCATGATCACGCCTAAAGTCTTGCGCATTGATTCAACCCCCCAGCATAGTAATGACAAACCTTTGATCAAAGCACAGCTTGTGTGTTCAAACGACTGCAAATAAAACCGCCATTGCTTCAAAGTCATCATCGAGTGGAAACACTATTTCCCCGCTTTGGATCTTAGGTTCGCTCTCCTTCTCTGCATATACTGCTTCAACTTTTAATTTCAAATTCCCTGGAATAGGAATCCGAATCTGCCCTTGATCGCTGCGGGCGAAAGAATGGACTACTGCCAAGGCTTGTGACCTGTCTGCTGAGACTCGGAAAACCACTTGCCACCCAGTGGGGTTGCGATAGCTTTGCACTGTCGGCCCGAAGCGATAAGAAAACCCGTCTTTGATCACTGGGCTAATCTTTTCATAAAACTCTATTCCCTCTGTGACAATCTTCCACTGTGTCTCATTCAAATCATGAATATCCCCAGACAAACACATTCTGCCAAGGAATGCATTGATCATAGAGTAATAGAGCCTTTGAGCATTGTCAGTTTTCCTCAGTACCGCCCAGATCTGGCTCTGCTGAGGTAGAATTGCCCGATGCAAGTTTGCAGCGATGATCGGAATTTCGATACACTCATGGGCATCGGAAAAGGAAGACATACTGGTAATTGCCAGCATCGACGGCTCAAGACGGTGACCACCGGAGGCACAGTTCTCGATCACCAAATCTGGAATCTCAATCTGGATTCTCTTGATGAAATCTTGCACTGCCAGAATATGCTGCCTTAATCCCTCTCCCAAAGATTCAGCTCCATCACAGCCGATACCAATGGTATCGTTGTAATCGATCTTTAGATACCCAAACCTGTACTTCTTGATAAAATCGATGACCTTTTCACTTAAATAGGCGATAACCTCAGGATTCCGAAAATCCCAAAAGCGCCTGGAACCGGCAGTGATCGGGTATCCATCTCTTTTTAGCAAAAGGTCCGTCTTGGAGAAGGCCTCCGATTTGGAACCACAGTTTTCGATTTCAAACCAGATTCCAGGTATCATTCCGCATTCCCTAATCGCCTCGATCGCTTCTTCCAGGCCATGAGGAAACAGTTTAGGGCTGACCCGCCAGTCTCCCATACTGAGATACCACGGTTTTCCTTCCTCCGCATACCAGCCAGAGTCAATCACAAAATACTTAATCCCTGTACCCTTTAGTTTTTGACAAGCAAGTTTAATACTGTCCGAAGATGGCTGGCCCCAGCTTGTGCAGTACTCATTAAAGATGACCGGCAGATTGTTTTCAACCTCCGGTTTGTCGGCAAGCCATTTCTCGTGATAGGCCGTCAACCTTTGGCTAATCTGATCGATACTGCCTTCGCAAACCGATACAATGGCAGGTGGTGTGACAAACTCTTCTCCAGCTTTAATCTCTTTGATCCAGTGTCCAAATTCACGGTCAGCCAGCCCTCCAGAAATGCAGAGAGCATCATCCCGGCGATAGACTTCCATTTGCCAGGAAGCTGCATGCGCTAATTGCACTCCCCAAGAAACATGGTGTTTCATATCTTCAACAGCCACAAAAGGAAAATACCCTCGCACCGGCATTGAGCCAACCTGGCCAAACCGATAGCTGTACGCTCCCCACCTGTTCCAGGAAGGTTCCAGAAGCAAATCTGCAATGGATGATGTCTGCAGCCTCCCTTCGCAGCTCCATTTACTGCGCAGCTGATGCACCAAAAGTGAGTCCGGTGCATCATCATTCGCAAAGGGAGTAATTCCCCCCAGGGAAAAGCTTGACAGCATCTCCACAAAGATGCTTGATAGCCCGCTGTTTACATATTTGCTCTGCACCAGGACCGCCTGATCCCCTGGCATCCACGTTGCATGATGCTCGATTTGGTGACCATAGTTATTACGCAGCACAGTGACAATTGTTCGTTGGCCCTCTGTGTCAATACAATATTGCTTTTCATATTTTAGACCAAACGTTGAGGCGCTGTTGCGCATGGTGAGTCCTTGTGAAAAACCATCTGGGTAATTATCCCCCAGTATTTTCAGCTGCACTAGCGAATCAATCCTGTAGTTTTTCTGTTCTGCGATGAAACCGCGGAAGTGTTTCGGGATCATCAGCAAGCCCACATTGCTACTATGGGGGTCTGTTTCGTAAACCAAAACCATGTCGCCTAACTCAAATTCTGACAGCTTTGTCCTCATCAGTCTTTGCCCCCCTTGCTCCAAATGCTATTCCAGAATAAATGAAGCCAGGGTGGCAGGCCCGCGGCCGCGGAAGGTAAAATACAGTGCATGGACTCCATCTGGTATGGCAATGTCTCCTGAATATTCTCTCCAGATATTGGAGAATTCAACATGAATCTTACCGAGCACTTCCCCATCCCAGGCGGTCTTCACCTCAAAATGGCCCCGGCAATAGCCACGCACCTTAATCTTTACCCGCTTGACTCCCTTGCAGTCAAAATACTTAAATCCGGCTGTTGCTGAATCGTGCATATCGGTAATGTAGCCCAATTCTTGATCCCCATCTCTCCCATCCTGAGTGATCTTGGGGAAACGCCGCGGATCATCCATATAGAACAGGTGGCAAGCCAAGTAGGCAGGATACTCGCCGCTGCCGATCAATGGTTTGTCAATACCTCCACAAGAAGTGATCTCCACCTGCGGTATAGTTCCATCTTCATTGAATCTAATCTTCTCGAAGCAGCCCTGGCGGCTGAACCAACTGCCATTAGTATGCCGGTGGTAGAAGATATACCACTCGCCGTTAATCTCCACGATACTGCCGTGGTTGTTGCCAGGAACATATGCTTGCATATCTGCAGGTTTATATGAATCAATATGCCGATCGCAATTGCTGACAATAACCCCCCCATATTTAAACCCTTTGGTGGGATGTTTGCTGGTGGCGTAACACAATTCATGCATGGAGATGGAAGAATAGATTAGATAGTAAGTATCGCCCCGCTTTCTAATGGAAGGAGCTTCAAAAAACTCATATCCTTCAAACCCGGTTCCAGCACTGTAAGGTTCACTGGGAATCACGAACACTGGCGGTTCTTCAACTGTTAGCATGTCTGGCCCTAGGATAGTGGCCATGGCTCCGCTTCTGGACTTGTCACCTCTTGCGCAAAAACCTGTGTAAAGATAGGTCCTGTCCCCTTCTGTGAGCACTCCTGGATCAAATTGAGGCTGATCTCCCTCTCTTTGCCCAAGTAGGGTTCCGTCGGGATACTTCACATAGCCATAAAACCTAAATCTTCCTGCTGGCGAAGTGCTTACTGCCACCGAAACCACCGACACTTTGTCCAACACGTAGTATAGATAATACCTTCCGTCAGGGCCAACGGTAACATCGGGAGCATACAGACACATGCTGCCATCGGGATTCAATGGATCATCAGTTTTCTTGTATATTACACCTTCATAGCGCCAATCACTGAGATCATCGACCGGTGCCGACCAGCAGACATAGTCGTTTAAACAAAAGACATGTCCGTTGAACCGGTCATGTGACCCATAAACATAGACTCTGCCATTAAATACATACGGTTCTCCATCGGGAATATACTCCCAAGAGGGAAGATATGGATTTACTCTCTGCCTTCCCATGTAACCAACCCCACTTCCTGTTTTGTTCTTACCTGCTCCGCTTATTCAAGGGCAGTCAATATGTAGGTCTTGCCTGCTTCGCCATAGAAAGAAAAACCTATATCGGTAACTGTGGTAGCAACCTCCATCGAATCGCAGCTCACTTTCAGCGGATTGCCAACCACCTCAATATCTCCGTCGAAATCCGGGCGGACAATGGCTTCCTGCAGCACCCCGGCTTCCCAGCTCAGATCCACGGTTCTGGCACCTCGGGCCCGAAGCCCTTTGACACTGCCGTTTTGCCATGATACGGGCAGTGCCGGTAAGAAATGCAGCGCAATGTGGCTTTGCAGCAAGCATTCTGCTATTCCCGCAGTTGCCCCCAGATTGCCGTCTATCTGGAACACCCCTCTGGCATTAAGCAGATTGCGGGCAGCAGATCGCGCCAGCATTCTATTGATACATTTGTCCACTTCCACAGGATCCAGCAACCGGGCATTCATATTGATATGCCATGCCAACGGCCAACCCCCCACAGCACCACCATGAGCTGTCCGAATCTCCAATGACCTCTTGACAGCCTGCATCAACTCAGGGGTATCCCACCAGTTGATACTGCAGCCGGGATGACAGGCAAACAAATGAGAGATGTGGCTCATCCCGGGGGTCAGCTCGGGATACTCTTGATCCCATTCCAAAAGCTGCCCTTGGGAACCGATTTTGTCCTCTGGCAGCTTTTCGATCATCTCAGCTAAAATTCTGGCCAGATCCTGATCCACACCCAAAAGTTCTTGAATCTGAATCAAAGCGCCAAAGAACTCCCGCAGAATCTGATTATCCATGGCGGGTCCTACGCAGATCGGGGTGTCGTAGCCGTCAGGCAGAACATAGCGGTTCTCCGGCGATACCGATGGGCAGGTAACCAGTTTACCATCAACCTCAATCAAAAAGTCTTGATAGAACAAAGCCATATCCCGCAGCACTGGATACATTCTCTTAAGAACACTAAGATCCTTGGTATACAGATAATGCTCCCACACATGGAGGCCCAGCCAGGCTGACCCAGTCACCCACGGCATTGCTGCCATATACCAGTCCTGAGGTGCACAGTCACCATAGAAGTCAGTATTGTGGTGACAAACCATACCCCGCATGCCGTACATGACCCGGGCTGTTTCCCTGCCTTTCTCCTGCATCTTCTCTAAAAGATCCATCAAGGGCATGTGCAGTTCCGAAAGATTAGTTACTTCCACCGGCCAGTAGTTCATCTGCAGATTAATATTGATGGTATACTTACTGTCCCACATGGGCATATACTGGTGGTTCCAGATCCCCTGCAAATTTAGGGCCGAGCTTCCTTCTCTACCACCAGAAACGATTAAATAACGCCCTAACTGAAAATACAGTGCTGCCAACCCAGGATCCTGCCCTCCTGACCGGACAGCTTCAATTCTTTGATCGGTGTAGTCGGCTGAGGCAGGTTCAAGTTCCAAGACACACCGGTTCATCAGCGCAGAGAAATCCTGAACATGCTCTTCCAGCAGCTCATCATAACCCCGGTTTTCAGCCTGATCCAACCGCTTCAATACATCAGCAACCGGATCAGGAACACGGTTTGAGGTGGAAGACGCCAGGTACAAAACAACCTCACTGCAGTTTTTCACCACCAATTGCGAAACAGGGTTTTCTATTTCTCCATCGCAGACAACCCTTACTGCACAGGCAAACTGCACACCGGCATCATTACCTCTCATCAGCATAGTCCGTTCATCGATATTCCGAATGGAATCCACCCTGGTTCCCGGCCAACCGCCTGCCGCTACTCTACGCCCAGGCCTGCGATCGTCCATTACCGTGGCATCGGAGATACCAACCCGGTTCAGGAACATGTCCATGTTGATCGCCCCTGGTGAATCACAAGTATAGCGAATACACATTACCTGCGCAGGATGGCTGATAAACATTCTGCGCTGATAGGATACCCCTGCCGCCTTATGTTTCACATCCAAAACACCAGCCATCAGATCCAGATTCAGCTCATACTCTTCCGCAGACTCACTCTTAGGCAGCCAACCCATAACGAATGGTAAATGCTGATTCATGGCAATGTTCAATACACCCAAGAGAGTATAATGGCGCATCCCGGCAGGTGTGCCCGCCATATACTTCATAATCAGTTCTTCCGCACGAGAAATATCCCCGGCAAGAATCAAACGGCGAATTTCCGGCAATTTGTCCTTTAAAGCGCTGTTGTTGCGATCGATAAACGTACCATACCAGAGTGAATCGTCATTCAGCTGAATTCGTTCAATGTCCGTGTGGCCGTACACCATAGCCCCGAGCCTACCGTTGCCAAGGGGGATGGCATCACGCCATGCATCAGCCGGCGTGCTGTATCGCAATGAAAAATCGTGTCCCATAAATCTCACCTGTTCCTTTTTAGAGTTTACATGTCAAAGCTTTACCCTGATAAACCACTACCTGATCCACCGTTTCCGTTTCCTCAACACCAACACCATGATTCTCACGGACAATAACCACTTTGAAAGTTACCTCCTGCGGCATGCCGGTATAACCTTTGCCAACACGATCAGCAAAACGCAGTTCCCGGCTGCGGTCATTCCAGCTGATGGCCACTATCTGGTAATGCCCGTCCTCATAGTTGTAGTTGTCACCGTCATCGTCATAAAGTTCAAACACGGCATCGGCCCCTGGATAAATGCGCAGCTCAATTGGGCCTTCGTGCTCAGATGTGTACTGGATACTTGGCCCCATGGGTACTACCGACCCGGCTTTAATATACAGCGGCATAATTTCAAGCTCAGCCTGGGCTCTAATGGTTTGGCCACCATGATACCTCTTGCCAGTCCAGAAATCATACCAATCTGTCCCTGAAGGCAAATAAACATCTCTAACCTTCTCTACATCTTCAAGCTTCCGGGACCCACTTTGATAGTACATGGGTTCAGTGACTGGATTTACCAAAAACGCTGGCCCAAACATATACTGATCGCCAATAGCATAGGTGTTGGAATCATGCCGGAAGTCAAAAGGCAGGGCCCGCATTAGTGTGTAGCCTCTGCTTGTAACCTGCCAAGCCAGAGAATAAATATAAGGGATCAACCGGTAGCGGAGAAAATCGAATTTGACCAGCGTTTCATAGAATATGGTTCCTGGCTCGCCAAAGCGCCACATTTCCCTGGGTGTGTCTGTACCGTGGGAGCGAAAGATCGGCAGAAACGCACCATATTGAAACCAGCGCACATACAACTCTCGATAACCCAGATCATCACATCCTGCATCAAAATCCCCGTCCCAGAACCAGCCATGTTTCCGCCTGCCGACAAAGAACCCCCCAATGTCCAGAGTCCAGTAAGGGATACCGGCCGCACAAAAATTCAAACCATCGGCAATCTGCTTCCTTAAGGTGTCCCACTTGGCACTGATATCTCCGGACCACGTAATCGCGGCATAGCGCTGCTGGCCGGCATAAGCTGACCGGGTTAAGTTGACTACCCGCTTGCTGGCTGTCGCTGCCCTTTGCCCTTCATACATCCCCTGCGAATGCAGAAGCGAATAAGCGTTAATGTATTGTGGATCCAGATATTTCTTGGCTTCGTTAACATTGATCCAAATCCGCTGCTCCGGCTCAGGTTTTACTGGTCCGCACCAATCATTCTCGAACGGTTCAGTGCAGTCGCACCACCAGGCATCAATCCCCTTGGAAAACAAACCCTCATAGGCTTGATTCCAGTAGAGCTGCCTGGCTTTTTCGTTAAAGGCATCATAGGTGGATTGATTGCCCAGAAGATAACCTTTTTCTTTCATTTCCAGTTGATTAGGGCCATCATT
>JAAYNP010000032.1 GCA_012520795.1 Bacillota bacterium | reverse complement strand
TTGAACCACGATTCACCCTGCTGCATTCTTTTTCTGGCGTATTCCTCAGGAAAGAAAGGCCCAATCGGTTTCGTTGGCTCTCCAAAAGCTGGATCATTTTCATCTACCAACACTCGGGTAATTATGCACGCAGTGTTGATACTTTTACCCTGCCGTCGAAATTCGTTTTCCAACGCACATTGTATCATATACCCAAGCTGTCCTTGAGTTTGAGCCACTAAAGAGTGAAGTGGTTGTGCTGGAACGCTGCTATCTGCCTCTTCATTTTGAATCACAAGATTCCCTACCTGCGGTCCGTTACCATGTGTTATCACCATGGTGTAACCATTACAGTATAGTTCTACCAATCTTTCGCAAGATGTTCGGATATTGAGCAACTGTTCCTCATATGTTCCCCTTTGGCCCGCACGAAGGATCGCGTTGCCTCCAAAGGCGATCAGCAGTCTTTTCAAATGTTCCACCTCCAGAGATAACTTCATTATTGATAATACCACTGTTAATGGTTTGGAGTATACTTATCCAAATGCCAAATCCGAAGAGGGCAGGTTGGCATCTGTACACAAAAGAAGCTCAGCGTTGCGCTGAGCTTCTAGTGTTCACAGTGCTCTATTTCTTGTTCCCGGCAGCTTCCATTTTTAGAAGGCGCAAAGCTACCTGGAGACAAAATCGTTGTTCTGCGCAATCAAGATTCAATCCTGTGATTTCTTCGATCTTCGCTATTCGGTACCGTAGAGTATTATAATGGATAAAAAGTTCTTCTGCTGCTTTCTTAAGATTACAGTTATGTCTTAGGAATATCTTCAATGTCTGGATGAAGTCAGTTTTCTTATTTCTGTCATTCTCCACCAAATCGCCTAGGAGCTCATGGGCATATGCTAGGGATTTTTGGTTGGCCACACATGGATTAAGTGCTCGGTAAACCCCTATGCTTGCCCAACTGTAATATTCAAGTGTACTACCCTCCTCGGTTCCTTGTATGAAACTAAAAATTCATTTAGTCAAACAACTACAAAAATCCTTTCAAAATGGTCTTTTCTTCATTTGTGATTGTGATCTTTTGCCAATCGCATGAGGGCATCTTTGGCATTGGTTCATATATCCGCCCAGGCTTTGTTGGATCAAGGGGTTGACGTTGTTACTATGCATCTAGACTCTCCCATCGCTGTGATCCAAACAGTAGAAGCAGCAGGGGCTTATACCATCGGATTTATGTCCGTAGAAGCGCCAAAATATGCTGTTCCGCCTGTAGTTAGTCCAGTCGAACTCACTTGCGGTGTAATTCCGCATCGAAGATCCAGGTAGCAGAACCATCGGCCCATCCCATGGCCCACAGCAAACGAATCTTGCCGCTGGCCGATGGCGCTATGGCCCAGTCTGTGCCTGTCATACCGTCGAGCAGCACAATTGCCTGTAGCACTTCTCCGTTGATCTCCCGGGGATACGAAAGACGCCATTTCCCTTTCACGACTTCTTCTCCCCAAGCACCATAGGTCATGCTGTAAGTGCCGTCAGGGTTAACCACAACCATGCCTTGTTCAGCTCCTGCAACCAAATCATGTGTTACGTAGTGTCCATCTTCTTGGTCATATAAGTTGACAAACGAATTTGGAGTCCAGATGTGCCAGGTACCATAGAGGCTTTCAAAGTCCAGCAGAAAGTCGTCGATCTCTGCGGAAGCTTCTCCGGAGGTTTCTTGAGCAGGTTCTTCAGGCTCCTGTAGCTCATTTTCAGCAGGCTGGTCCTTCTCCACAGACTCACTTTCATTAATCCCAATCTCAGTCCATGGTTGAGTGAAAACAGGCACAGACCATGCTTCGGCCTCAGGCACCCATATTAGTCCGACGGCCAAAAGAACTGTAAAAAGCAAACTCCACAAAGCTGAACGGGACATGCGGTCTCCTCCTTATGTAAAGTTGTTTAATTACTTAGTTACCCGCTTAGTAATGTTTTCCTGCTGCTAAGAGCAAAGACAACAAAATTTAACATAGAACAGGGAGAAGCCGCAGTCCCAAGGCGCAAAAAAGCGCCCCGGCATAAGCCAGAGGCGCTCTGAACCAGATTATGAGCAATACTACAGCTCTTTAAGGTACTCCACTAACTCCACAATCACTGTAACCTCGCCATCTTCATAAACCTTAATAAATAAAGGCATAGGTACATTTGGGGCTATTATCCATTCGGAGATCAGTTCTCCTCCTTCGCTTTCATCATAGCTCTTGGTGATATAGTACCCTTCTATACCGTTTACTTCCCGCTTATCTATTACCCTGACCCAGGACCCATCCCAAAACTCCACGATGCGGCCTTCGATGAGATCCAAATCGGCGGCAAAGAACGACATATTGCTGAATTCGCCGAACCATGCGCCCCCACTCAATGTAAAGGCACTTAAACCGCCTAAACCCATGTAGCTAAACTCATCCCAGAGTTCGCTCGTGGGGACACGATAGGTATAAGATATGAATATTTCTGTTTTCTCATCATCTAGTTTTTGAAGATCAATATGCATATACTGCTTGTTTTCCACTCTAACATATTCCCTTGTGTCTCGATCCCACTCCTCGGAATAATGGGTTATTTCATACGTAAATATTTCCCGCTGCCCCGTAAAACTAACCCATTCCCAAGACTCCTGCGCAAGCAAAGGCACACTGCACGACAGTACCACAAAAATACTAAATACTAATAAAAGTGACTTGCGGATCATAATTACACTCCCTCCCTGCTTTAATTCTAAGCCAGGAGGTTTACTGTTTTTTTCGTAATAGTACCGTGTTTTTTGCGAAAAACAATCCAGTCTAGTACGGCTGTCGGCCAAAGCGTGGTGTGAGTAAAAAAATGCCACCAGCAGATAAGATGGATAAAGGGATTTTTGCCGGGATGGGTAATGTTTGCATTAGAAGGCAGTACAAACAGTAGTCCGAACAAAAGTGAAAGCAAATGCGGAGGGCCGGGAATGAAAGCCTTTGACTATTTTATCCGGAAGAGCCAGAGGAGTGTGTCCCGAGGAACTCGATGTGCGTTCTCGAAACACATGGCCGTTTTCATATTCGAACATTATGAGTTTGAGCTGAGGTTAGATGTAGAAGAGTACTTCTTTGCATTATGCTTTACCACACCACCTCCAGCTACCATCCGGGGCCGGAAGTATCAGTTCCAAAAAGGAAGCCTGATTTGCCTGGCACCTGGCGATGATATTCTTGTCCATTCCGGTTCCCCTGCGGCTGCTGTTCATTATATCGCGGTTCGTGTGCTGCCTGAGTTTCTGAATAATGTTTACCGCCGACTTGGATTCTCAGGAAACCTTGAGTTCGACAGGATGCATTCCAGGTACAGCCGTTTTCTTTTGGAGGCCCTTGACGCTCTAATCCACGAAGTGGTTCACCAAGATAAGGCAAGTTCACTGATGCTCAACAGCCTGGAAAACCAGATCGCCATCCAACTCATTCGCGATGCCAAATGTATGCATCAGCCTGCCAAAGCCGCCTTAGGCAGTGCGGAAGACATTACCCGGCGCGCGATCAACTACATTGAGATCTATTACCCCAGCCGTATTACGATAAAGGATATTAGCGATGCCATTTTCGTCAGCCCCTCCTACTTGCAGAAGATTTTCCCCAGGTTTGTGGGGAAGACTCCTTATCAGTACCTGATGGAATGCAGGCATCGCCAAGCAAAGCACATGCTGGCAACAACCCAGTTGTCCATGGAGGAAGTGGCCCGGCAATGCGGTTTTGTAAACGGAGCCCATTTTTCCACTGCGTTTAAGCAGATGGAGGGCATCTCCCCGTTAACCTTCCGAAAATCATTGGAGTCTTGACGAAGAAACCCTCTTGTCATTATGTCCGGCAAGAGGGTTTTTGTTCTGAACCACTATTGCTTTTTAGCTCTAATCCTCTCTTCCGCCATCCGATCAGCAGCCCTGCTGGTAGAGATGTTGCCGCGTTTGGCGAGTTCGATCACCTGCTGGACGTTATCGTAAATCGCAGCTGCTTTTCCCATGGCATTCTCCAGGTTGTATCCGTGAATTTCCTCATACACATTGATTACCCCGCCAGCATTAATTACATAATCCGGCACATAAAGGATGCCCTTTTCCATCAGTCTGTCCCCGAATGAACTATCTGCCAACTGGTTATTGGCAGCTCCGGCCACAACCTTGCAGCGCAGCCGATCAATGGTATGCTCATTGATTACCGCCCCCTTGGCGCAGGGCGCAAAAACATCACATTCCACGCTGTAAATTTCATCGGGAGAAACAGCTATAGCGTCAAATTCCTTCACAGCCGCTTCTGCTTTTTCAGAAGATCTGTCGGCAACAATTAATTTGGCGCCCGCTTCATGTAAATGCCGGCAGAGTTTGTACCCTACCGCGCCTAAACCTTGGACAGCAACAACCTTGCTGTTGAGATCCTCGCTGCCGAACACCTCCTTGACAGCGGCAAGGATGCCGCGAAACACGCCAAAAGCGGTTATAGGCGATGGGTCGCCGCTTTTTTCCGGAAGGCCCACAACGTAATCGGTTTCTTCATGAATATGGTTCATATCCTCTTGAGTTGTATTCATATCCTGCGCAGTGATATAACGCCCGTGCAGCGTGTTCACATATCTGGCAAAAGCATGGAACAACTCGCGGCTCTTGATTTTTTTCGGATCACCCATGATCACCGCCTTGCCCCCGCCGAGATTTAAGCCGGCTGCAGCGTTTTTGTAAGTCATTCCGCGCGCTAAGCGGAGCACATCTTCAACTGCTTCAGCTTCTGTTTGATAATCCCAAATCCTCAAACCACCTAAAGCCGGGCCCAAAGTCGTATCATGAATACAAATGATGGCCCTTAACCCCGTGGCCGCTTCATAGCAGAAGATCAACTGCTCGTAATCATTGGCTGCTAAACGTTCGAATATCTCCATAGTGGTCCTCCAAATCTCGGTTTGGTTTGTTAATATTCTGCATCACTTTTTTCTATACCTGTATAGCTGTTCAATTTGTCTTTTTTTCCCGCTAATCTTACAGAAATATTACAATTTTAATGCAGGACAAAAACGATCCTGGAGCGAATGCTATTCAGTTAAATACCCTTGGACGAATTTCGTTATAATTTAACATTAAAATGTGCAACTTGCACACAATCAATGAGTAAAATGTCAAAAATCGTAACAGCTTGGGTGTTTAAGATATGGAGGAATCATGATGCGCAGCAATGTGGTCAAAAAAGGACCAGAAAGAGCTCCCCATCGCTCTTTATTCAAAGCAATGGGTTATACCGATGCGGAAATTGAAAGGCCTTTAATCGGCATTGTCAATGCCCAAAACGAGATCGTCCCAGGCCACGTTCATCTGTATCAGATAGCAGCAGCGGTTAAAGCCGGGGTCAGAATGAACGGAGGAACCCCAGTTGAGTTTCCGGCAATTGCTGTCTGCGACGGAATTGCCATGGGGCATACCGGGATGCACTACTCCCTTGCCAGCAGAGAATTGATTGCCGATTCGATTGAGACCATGGCCATGGCCCATGGGTTTGATGCCCTGGTGATGGTACCCAACTGCGATAAAGTCGTTCCTGGAATGCTGATGGCAGCAGCCCGGCTAAATATCCCTACTGTTGTGGTCAGCGGCGGGCCTATGCTTGCCGGCAGCAGTGATCGAGACCGGATGAGTCTTTCAACACTTTTTGAAGCAGTAGGTGCAGTACAAGCAGGCACGATGACCCTGGAGGAGCTGAAAGCCTGTGAAGATACTGCTTGTCCCAGCTGCGGCTCTTGTTCCGGCATGTTTACCGCCAACAGTATGAACTGCCTGACCGAGGTTCTAGGCTTGGGGCTGCCAGGAAATGGCACAGTTCCAGCTGTTTATGCCGAACGCATCCGTTTGGCCAAAGAAGCAGGAAGAGCTGTAATGGATTTGCTGGCTAAAAACATCAGGCCTCGGGATATTCTTACCCACTCGGCATTTGTCAATGCCCTCACTGTGGATATGGCCCTTGGCTGTTCCACCAACAGTCTCTTACATTTACCAGCAATTGCATATGAAGTGGGAATCGAGCTCGATTTGGCCTTGGCCAACGAAATTAGTGCCCGCACACCAAACCTTTGTAAGTTAAGCCCGGCAGGCCCGTATTATATCGAGGATCTCTATCGGGCCGGCGGCGTGCAGGCTGTTA
>JAAYNP010000031.1 GCA_012520795.1 Bacillota bacterium | reverse complement strand
GGCTTGCCCTGATTTTCCGGGTGGCCAGCGGACTTAGGATGTAATTCTTTAGGAAAAGCTCCCTAAGAAATGTTTTGGATACCTTGATACCTTCATGTCGCTTCAGCAACTCTGCAAGATGAGTGAAGTTTGCCTCGTAGTACTTGTTGTCGTATAAGGTAAAGATCTCATTCACTGTTGTTTCGCCAATGGCATTTGCTGGTTGCGGCCCTTGTTCCCGTGTTCAAAAAAGACTTTTCCTTCTTGATGATAACCCTTAATCATACGGTTGACATAACGAACTGTGCAGCCCAGCTTAAGGCCAGCAGCTTTCTCCTTTCTCACTAGATTCACCTCGTACCATGCTTTTCAGAACGAGGTTGTTTTCTGGACCCGGGACATTTTCCCTCTTCTTCTAGTGAGACATTATCGCTTTTCCACTAGGGTTGATACTATCTCATCGTTGATGTGCATTGACAAAACTTGAGTTTGGGAGTATACTATCAGCGTAAGCAGCGGGGCGTGGCTCAGTTTGGTAGAGCGTCGCGTTCGGGACGCGAAGGTCGCAAGTTCAAATCTTGTCGCCCCGACCAGTTAAGCTTTCAACACTAGATGAGCAATCATCTAGTTTTTTTTAATATATGCTCCAGGTTGTCCAGATCAAGTACTTCGCTGCCGAAATTGAAAAACTTGCGCAGTGTTTTGCGAAGGCGGTCTTGGTAAGAGGCTGTTTTGGCAGATTGATTGATGAAATTGGCCACATCTATCTCAGTAATATTTGCCAGCAGGAACCTGATAAATCGGCTGGCATCACCAACATAGTATTCTTCGGAACGAATACCTTTGTTCAGAAGGTATTCAACGTAGGCGGTGAGGAAATGGACTTTGCTGCTTTTGTGCATCGTGATCACCTCAAGTTTTAGCTTGTCCCTGCAGTATGGTTCTATCCCCGCGGCTTGACGAAGGAAAAATAGTGCAAGAATAGGGCAAACTAGGGATCAAGAGCCTCACACTGAGTGCAGGGGAGATAATACATGAAGATTCTTGATCGGATTGAGGGCATGTTTGAAAGCGTGTTTGAGGGAATATTCGCAAAGCGGCACATAAGGACCCAACCTGTGGAAATAGGGAAAAAGCTGTTGAAAGCCATGGAAGCCCACAGCCGGGTCAGCATTGCCAAAACCTATGCGCCGAACATTTACGCAATCAAGCTCAATCCTGATCATCTAGGCGAGCTGGAATCACTGCAGCGCACTCTGATCAGGGAATTAAAAGGGTTTTTGCTGCAAAAAGCCGAAGAGAAAAAATTAAGCTTCATTGGCGATCTTGATATTGCCTTTGTTTCCAGTCCCGATCTGGGCCCGGGCAGTATTGAGATTGAAGCATCGTTTTTGGAGTCAAATCATTCATCGACAGGTAAGTTGACTGCTAAAGCACCGGTATCCAGCAATCCGGAACAAACTCAGGTTTTTGCTGCACAGAGCGAAGCCAAGGGCTTGCCGTCACTCCATGTCTACGGAGAAAGCCAGGAAATGACCTATCAGGTTGTTCCGCAGCGGCAGAGTATCGGGCGCAGCCTTCAGTGCGATTTGGTGCTCAAGGATTTAAATGCCAGCAGAGTGCATGCCTGGTTGGAACCATTTTCGGGCAAATGGAGACTGGTTGACAACAACAGTACCAATGGTACCTATCTCAATAATCGGCGGATCAGCGAACAGGTACTCAATGATGGTGATCAAATCCGAGTCGGCACCACAATCCTGATTTTTAGAGAAGGTGAAGGCTGATGATTCTTCGCCATCTGATCAAGGCTTTGATCGTGGTATGGTTGTTCCGGTTCTGTTACCGAATGGTGCAGGGCATGCTGAAGCAGTTTGACTGATAAGAGGTGAGGAACATGCGGGTGGGAGCTACCACAAGCAATGGGCGCGTGCGTGAGCATAATGAAGATGCTTTTTGGGTGTCGGAACAAGTTTTTGTGGTTTGTGACGGCATGGGAGGGCATCAGGCGGGCGAAGTGGCATCCGCCATTGCTGTAGACGTGTTTAAGAACTATGACTATACAGCCAGGCAACCGCTGGAGGCTGTTCTGGATGCGATCATGGCCGCTCACAGGGCAATTCAGGCTCAGGCAGGCGCACCCCATTTGCATGGAATGGGGACAACCGCTACTTTGGCTTACATTGTCCAGGATGGGGCCAGTTATCATTTGTTCCTGGGCCATGTCGGTGACAGCCGTGCCTACATGCTCCATAACGGTAGATTGACCCAAATCACTTCGGATCATTCTCTTGTCGGTGAATTGGTACGAAATGGAAGCCTGTCGAAGGACGAGGCTTTCAACCATCCCCACCGCCATGTGGTGACCCAGGCTCTGGGAATTGGTGAAATTGAGGTCGAAACATTTACAACCAAACTGGATTCTGCCGATCGGATCCTGCTGTGTACTGACGGGCTTACGGATGTCGTTGCAGATCAACAGATTCAAGAAGTATTGGTAGAAACCGATCCTGAAAGCGCCGCTCACAAGCTGATTGACATTGCGAATACCCAAGGTGGCCCTGACAATATTACTGTTATTTTGATAGAAATCCCCTAAGGGGTGACTTAATGCTTAGCTGGCCGACTCGAGTGTTACTTGAGCTTGGAGGTTTAAGCCTTGCGGCTTTCCTGTGGCTTTCCCAGACTGTATCGCTGGTTTACTGGTGGCAGTTGGCGCTGATCTGGCTGAGCTTGGCGGCTGCTGTAATGCTGATGCCCAAGTTCAGAATGCCGACAGCAGCTTTGCTAAATACCGGTGCTTTGCTGGTGATTGGATGGCTGTTGATGCTTCGCATGGATCCACAGTATGGATTCGAGCACTGGCGAGGCATCATGCTTGGGTTCTTGGTCTTTGTATTATCACTGCTGATTGATTGGGGCAGCTTCCGGCACAAATACATCGTCGGTGTTTCGGTATTGCTGCTGTTGGGGTTGACAATTGCCTTTGGAGAAGAAGTAGGCGGGGCCAGGGCTTGGTTAAGAATTGGTGCCCTCAGGTTTCAACCTGTAGAACTGGCCAGAGTGGGCTTGCTTTTGTTCGCTGCTGCCTATTTTGATGATCATCACCTGATGTGCTGCAGCAAGCGCCGGCTGCATTTTAACTCATGGAGCCCGCTAGTGCTGCTGCTAGGTATAGTGTCCCTGTTCTTGGTGGTTCAGAGAGATTTGGGGCCCATGCTGCTGTTCTTTGTTACGTTTATCAGCCTTGTGTTTTATTTCAGCTTGAACTGGCGTACCGCTGCTGCTGTTCTGGCAGCCGCATGCAGCGGTGGTATCTTTTGTTGGTTAGGTTTCAGCCATGTTCAGCAAAGAATCATGATTTGGCTTAATCCCTGGGCTGAACCTACAGGCATTGGTTTTCAGGTTGTTCAGGGATTGTTTGCAGTCCATAATGGCGGCGTTTTTGGAACGGGCTTGGGTTTCGGCCTAGGTGCCGGCATACCGGCAGCCCATACCGATTATGCATTTGCCCTGATCTGCGAAGAAATGGGTTTGGTAGGCGCCACGGCCGTTCTCGGCTTTTATCTGGGATTGTTGTTTTTTGGTTTGCAAACAGCCATGAATTTAACAGGCCGAAGTCAAGTTCTTGTGCTGGGAATTGTACTGTCCTGGGCATATCAGGTTTTTATGGTTGCAGGCGGGAACTTGGGATTGATACCCCTAAGTGGTATTACGCTGCCGTTTGTGAGTTATGGTTCGACATCAATCACAGCTAACATGTGTCTGTTGGGGATTGTGACAAGGCTTGGCATGTCAGGGGCTGCAGTGGGTGAAGGCTTGCCTGATGCAGCGAAAATAAAGCGAGTTTTTGGATTAGTAATCCTATTGTTTGCGCTTTTGTGGGGTGGGATCATCTATTGGCAGCTGATTCGCTCAGATCTTGCAGATAGCCCCTACAATCCTCGGACGATGTTGGTATACAAGAGTGAACGGGGCAGCATCTACGATCGCAGCGGCAGGCTTCTGGCGAGCACAGATTTCGAATCAGGGAGCTATGTTCGCAAGTACCATGGGCATCCCAGCCTGTCGCATGTCCTCGGTTACTTCCATCCACGCTATGGCATGGCAGGGCTGGAAGCGGCTTATAACAGACAGCTCGCCAATAAGCAGGATCTTTATCTTACCATTGACGCAGGCCTGCAGTCAGCGATAGCTCAGCATATGTACTCTTATCAAGGGGCGGTTGTGGTGACTGATCCACATACCGGTAAAATCCTGGCTTTGTATTCCACGCCTTATGTTGATCCCAATAACCTCGAACAGTATTGGGATCAGTACCGGGAGGATCCCGGCAGCCCGTTTTACAACCGGGCTGTCAACGGGGTCTATCCGCCGGGTTCTACGCTCAAACCCTTGATTTTGGCGGCTGCCTACCAGGCGGGGCTGGCCGGCCCGGAAACATATTGGTGTGACGAGGGGTACGTCAGTTTTGAAGGCAAGTCCATCCAGAATTTCCAAGCCCAAGCTTTTGGACAAATTACGACTGAGGAAGCGCTGGCCTTGTCTTCCAACGTAGTTTTTGCCCAGTTGGCAGCTTTGTTGAAGGAAGATGGATTGACATATCTGGAAAAATTTGGCCTGGGAGATGCCCCGGGAAAGCTGCCCGGGGCGCCGTTAAGCGAGTTCGGCTGGGCTCAGCTCGGTATCGGCCAGGGTGAGATCCTGGTTACACCTCTGCAAATGGCAGGGGCAATTGGAGCAATAGCCAACTTTGGAATGCGCATGGCTACCTATCTGGCCCAATCTGTCGGCAATTGGCCTGCCCGCCCATTTATGCAAGAAAAAGCCACCAGCCAAGTGATTACGCAGCGTACAGCATCGCAGGTCCGGAAAGGCATGATTGAAGTGGTATTGCATGGAACGGGACAGTCTGCGCAAATTCCCGGTGTTGCAGTAGCAGGTAAAACCGGGACTGCAGAGAATGCTCATGGTGAGGACCATTCATGGTTTGTTGGGTTTGCCCCTGCCGAAGATCCGCTGGTCGTAGTGGTGGTCATAGTTGAACAAGGAGGTTATGGCGGAGGAGCAGCTGCACAGATCGGCAGGCAAGTGATCATTGAAGCGCTGGACAGGTTGCAATGAGAGGTTGGTATCATGGTCGGTAGAGTATTATCAAACAGATATGAAATCATGGAGAAGATCGGCGACGGCGGAATGGCTTTGGTTTATAGTGCCAAAGACACCTTGCTGAACCGGCTGGTTGCCGTAAAAATTTTACGAGAGCAGTACGCCAATGACAGCGAGTTTATTGACCGGTTTTACCGTGAGGCTCAAGCAGCGGCGAGCCTATCGCATCCAAATGTAGTCACTGTCTATGATGTTGGGACCTTTGACAAGACACCTTTCATTGTCATGGAATATATTCAGGGTAACAATTTAAGTGAGATAATCAAGGAACAAGGCCGGCTTGATCCTAGATACGCAGTCAAGATTTCAATCCAAATCTGCTCGGCATTGGCCCATGCTCATCGCCATAGTATTGTGCACCGGGACATTAAGCCCCACAATATCTTGATTACCAAAGACGATCAGGTAAAGGTGACCGACTTTGGCATTGCAGCGGTTTCTTCCATGAGTATCACGCAAACAGGTGTTGTGTTGGGATCAGTGCTGTATTTCTCTCCGGAGCAGGCGCGCGGCAACAAGGTTGACCATCTGTCGGACCTCTATTCCTTGGGTGTGGTAATGTACGAAATGCTGTGTGGCACAGTGCCATTTCGAGGTGATACTCCCATTTCCATTGCATTGAAGCATATTCAGGATCAACCGCTGCCTCTAACTGGCGTCAATCCTTCTGTTCCGCCGTTGCTGGAAAAGATAGTGCTTAAGTTGTTGGCCAAACGGCCTGGGGAACGCATTCAATCGGCTCTGGAATTGAGCGCGGCATTAGAAAACCTAAAGTTCAACACCGAAGTTGACATCGATCAAACTCAAAGGTTAGCGATAGATTCGATAGAGGGCATGGATGAACGACAGCTGGAAGAGGGTGAGACGGAATTGTCTGCGGTGAGTAGAAAGAAGTCTGCAAGGAGTACGCAGAAAAAAAGATCGAGCATACCGGTTCTTTTCTTGATCGTGCTGCTGCTTACCGGTTTGGTTTACGGATTTATGGTATTCATAACTGAACTTCTGTTTCCCGATGATGTCCCGGTTCCCAATGTGACTGGCTTAAGTGTGGAGGAAGCTGAGCGTATGCTTGCGGAAAGCAGATTGAAAATGGCAGTCGAGATCGAAGTCTTTGACAATGAAGTCCCCAAAGGGCATGTAATCAGTCAAGATCCGAAGGCCGACCGCATGAAAAAGGAAAACCAGGTTGTTTTTGTCAGAGTAAGCAAAGGGCCTGAATATGTATACATGCCAAGCGTGATCGGGCTATCCCACCGTGAGGCCCAGTTATATTTAACCCAGGCAGGCTTTACGCTTGGGGAAGCGAAGTTTGTTCAGACAGGCGATCACCCGGTTAACACAGTGATTGGCCAAGAGCCGCAGCCCGAAGAATATGTGGCCTTGGGATCCCCTGTGGTACTTGTTGTCAGTCAAGGCTTGGATACTATTCCCATTGTTGCTTTGCCCAATTTCCGCGGCAAAGAACTTGAGGCTGTCCGGGAAGAGATTGCCGAATTGGGGCTGGAAGAGGGAAGGCTGATTCCTGAATTCAACATCACGATTCCCAAGAACCATATCGTTGATCAGAATCCTCCGCCATTTACAGAAGTTGAGATAGGCTGGCAGGTCGATCTTGTTTATTCCGAAGGGCCGCCATCCAGCGGCAGAACAGATACGGAAGGCATTCAACGCTGGACGACAAACGATGACTGGCACGACAAGAAAGTAAGGATTGAAGTCCCTGAAGGCCGGGATCAGGAGATTGCCATTATTGTTGTCGATGATTTCGGTGCCCGGGAAGTATACCGTGAAACTCATCCAGGTGGTAGTGGCTTCGATTTTATTGCCCAGGGCAGAGGAGATCAGGCCCGCATTCAAGTATATATTGGAGGCAGATTGTTTATTGATCGTGATTTTGTCGAATGAGTAAACTGACAAACCCAATCGTTGTCCGAGGTGTAGGCGGGTTTTATGATGTGCTGATGCCCGATGGCAGTCTGGTCCGATGCCAACCCAGGGGTAAACTACGGCTCAGTCTTGATCGCATCTTGGTTGGAGATTGGGTTAAGGTGGGCATTGTTGCGGCGAGCCAGGGCATCATTGAGGATGTGCTTAAGCGCAAGAACCAGCTTGTACGCCCGGCTGTCGCCAATATCGATCAAGCGGTGGTGGTTTTGGCTTTTTCGGATCCAGAGCCTGATTGGCTGTTCCTCGATCGCCTGCTGGTTTTGATTGAGGCAAGCAGCCTTAAGATTGTGATCTGTATCAATAAGCGGGATTTGCTGGAACAGCCGGATCAGTTTCAACAAATGATCAATGTATATCGGAATATTGGTTACCATGTGATCATAACCAGTACCGTCGACAATCAGGGCGTTGATGAACTAAGGGAACTGCTCAAGGGTAAAGTAAGCGCGTTTGCCGGCCCTTCGGGTGTCGGCAAATCATCATTGTTGAATAGAATTGAAGAGGGGTTGGAATTGCCTGTTGGCTCGATCAGCAGAAAATTGGGGCGGGGCAGGCATACAACCAGGCAAGTGGAGCTGATTCGCCTGTCAAACGGCGGCCTGGTTGCAGATACTCCCGGCTTTTCCCAATTGTCATTATCGGGTATGGCTCAAGACAGATTACACGCTTTTTTCCCTGAAATGGCGAAGTCAGCTTTGCTTTGCAGGTTTAGCGGGTGCCTGCACGATAAAGAACCGGACTGCGCAGTAATACAGATGGTGGATGCGGGTCAGATTGCACCTTCGCGGTATCAGAACTACCTTACGCTTCTTGCGGAAATCCAACGGATGAGGTGAATCCATGTGGACAAACTGTTGATCTGTCCTTCGATTCTGGCTGCCGATTTTCGGAATCTGGCGGCGGAATTGGGGCGAGTGGCCAATGCTGACTATATTCATGTCGACGTCATGGACGGTCATTATGTTCCTAATCTTACTTTTGGCCCCATGGTTGCCAGAGCGGTTCAAGATGTGGCGGACATTCCCCTTGATGTCCATTTAATGGTAACCAATCCCGATGAATGCTTGGAATTGTTTGTCCCGCTTCGCCCAGGATTCCTTACCGTGCATTATGAGGCATGCACCCATCTGCAGAGAACATTAGCCCGGATCAGAGAAGCGGGAATCAAGGCCGGAGTGGCCTTAAACCCCCATACCCCCTTGGCCGGATTGGAATATGTGTTGGATGATTTGGACTTGATTCTGGTTATGACAGTCAATCCAGGGTATGGTGGGCAGGAGTTCATCCCCAGTATGGAGCAGAAGATCGCTGCAGCCAGGAGGCTGATTGGCAGCCGGCGTATCCGGCTACAGGTAGATGGTGGAATCAGCCTGGATAACTTGAACCGGGTTGTTTCTCTGGGAGCGGATACTATTGTTGCAGGTTCTGCTGTGTTTCAGGCAGCGGATCCAATGGCATACATCGACAAAATGCGAGCTATAGGGTAGTGCGAACATTTTTTGTCATATTTATTGAGAAATTTTCATTTTAAGTATTGACATGTCAGAAAATTGGATCTATAATAGCAGCAAAGGAACACTAACAGAGTCATCGAAAGGGGTTGTGACTGAAAGGTGGGTGATAACCGCAAAGAATTGACAGAAGAGAAGGGAATACAAACATGATTTACAAAGGATTATCACATAATCAAAAAAATAAACCGTCTCCCTTGGGACTACAATGTCGATTCCAAAAACTGCAGAGGCACCCTGCTTTGGAATAAACGGTAAATTGCACAGGGCCGTAAAAGGCGAGGCAAAGGCATACGGCCGGATCCCAATAATGTGATAGGCTACCATGTGCGGTGAGAGGGGCATCACTACCATACGTTAAAGTATTATCACCCTAGGACTGCCGGCCATTGTTAATCAACATAGATGTTCATTGCCAAAGCAGGCCTCAATATACAGCAAGGCAAATCCCGGTTTGCTGCGGGATACTGGCCTGAAACATAGTCACAATCTCTTTTGATGGATAAAAAAGGAATTTCTCATCTTATGGCGAATATGTTGTCAACAGAATACAATCCGCTAGGGGAGCCTGCGGAAGGCTGAGATCAGTGTGGACTGAAACCCTTGGAACCTGTCAAGGTAATGCTTGCGGAGGGAAGCGGTGATGCCTGGAGATAATATACCGCCAAGAAAACTGTGGCATCCACGCCACAGTTTTTTAATGTTGCATTCTGGAATCGGCAATGTATTCGTAGGTTAGGAAGTACAGAGGAGGTATGTTCCGTGAGACGCATAGATGTGAATACTATGGTTGATGTGGGCCTTGCTGTTGCATTGGCAGCAGTGCTGGCGTTTTGGAGCATCTATTCCATGCCTCAGGGTGGATCGGTTACCCTAAACATGATTCCCCTAATCGTGCTGGCGGTAAGAAGAGGCCCTGTGATTGGGTTTTTGGGCGGTTTGTTGTTTTCGCCCTTCAAGTACCTGAGCGAACCGTTTTTCGTCCACCCGGCCCAGGTTATTCTCGACTATCCACTGGCCAATGCCGTTTTGGGATTTGCCGGATTATGGGTAAAATATGGAAGGGCCCCCGGGGATTATCTCCGCAATGGGCTGTCGGTCTGCTTTGCCATGGCTTTGAGGTTCCTCAGCCATGTAATTGCCGGCAGGATCTTCTTTAGCGAATTTGCGCTGGAGCAAGGCATGAACGAATGGTGGTATTCCATAACCTACAACGCGTACTGGTTCGGGCCCAAGATGGTTGTCACATTAATCCTCGTCATGTTCCTGCTTACCCGGAGGGAGATTGTAGAAGTTGAGCAAGCAAGAGCGTAAGTGGGTCCGATGTTTAATCATCGGCCATAGTGACGACATTCCCGCCAAGCCCCCAGTTGTTGACCAACACACAATGATTATTGCCGCTGATGCAGGCTACCTGATTGCCAAACAGTGGGGATTGGTTCCCCATTGGCTGGTGGGGGATTTTGATTCTTTGAATCTTCAGGCTGTTGATGAGCTGCCTGCAACGTGTATTATCCGCCATCCGGTTGAAAAGGATAAGACCGATGTGGAGCTGGCGTTGGACTTTGCTCTTGAACTTGGTGTAAAAGAGGTTGTGATGGTGGGGGTATGGGGAGGGAGAATCGACCACAGCTTGGGAAACATTGAACTGATGTATAATCTGGCCTGTAAGAATATCAAGGCCCGAATACTCACAGGCAGTGCGGAACTGCATTTGGCCAATCAAGCCCTTGAACTGAATCTGCCTATTGGTACCATTGTTTCACTGCTTCCCTTAAGTGCCGAAGTGACGGGTGTAACCACCTGCGGATTGTATTACCCACTGTGCAATGCCATAATCAAAAAGGGCAGCACATGGACAATTAGTAATAAAGCTGTGGCAGAAAGTATAGAGGTCAAGTGCGAAAGTGGTGTACTGCTTGCGGTTGTAATAAAAGACCCCAGGTGAAATACCTGGGGTTTAATCCTCATAGAGGCAAGGGGTTAGACGACTCGCTCGACTTTATTGCCCTTGAGGCATCGAGTACAGACATAAGCACGTTGTGGAACCCCTTTGATTCTTACTCTGACTCTCTGCAAGTTTGGTTTCCATGTGCGGCGAGTCTTGTTCATAGCGTGACTTCTCGTGTTGCCAAACGCGGTACCTTTATCACAGACAATGCACCTTCTAGCCATATAGTTAAACCCCCTTTGCATCATCGTTACCATGTGCATAAATTGCCATTGAACATCATTTTAACACAGCGAATGCTGGTTTGCAAGCCAAAAATGCTTTACATTTACGGTGTAAACGGATAAAATGTACCTGTAATAAAATAGCCTTGGCGAACTTAGGGGGGATCATTTTTGACCCAAAAAATCCAAACCGAACTTGGCAGGATCAATATCAGCGAAGACGTGATTGCCATCATCTGTGGTGTGGCGGCCATGGAATGCTATGGGTTGGTAGGTATGGCCTCCCGCAGCGTACAGGATGGGATCAGCGATTTTCTCCGCAAGGACTACTATGAACGCGGTGTTGATGTTCAATATATAGATGATCACAAAGTGAGTGTCACTTTGTATATCATCGTTGAGTATGGCGTTAAGATATCTGAGGTTGCCCGCAACATTCAAGAAAGGGTTAAATACGCTATAGAGAATACAATCGGCTTGGACGTTGAAAGTATTGATATTCGTGTCCAAGGAGTAAGAGTGACCGATGCGAAACGTAAGTGAGCAGGGGGATATCAAAGTGGATGTACTAAATGGCGTAGAATTCAAGCGGATCATTACAGCGGCAGCCCAGGTTCTGGCAGAATCCAAGGAAGAAATAAACGCACTGAATGTTTTTCCTGTCCCGGACGGTGATACAGGGACCAATATGGCTCTGACTCTTCAATCAGCCGTCAGGGAGTTGGATAGTCTTGATACCGACAGCATATCTAAGGTTGCCCAAGCCATAGCCCGCGGCTCACTTATGGGTGCAAGGGGTAACAGCGGAGTAATCCTGTCCCAATATTTTCGAGGATTTAGCGATGGGTTGGGCAAAATAAAAGCAGCAAATGGCCGCCAACTGGCCAAAGCCTTTGACCAAGCATCAAAGAGAACATACAAAGCGGTTATGAAACCGGTGGAAGGCACGATGTTGACAGTAGGGCGGGCCATAGCCGAGGCTTGTATGGCAGCTTGTGAAGATGAAGATAAAGATAAAGAATTGACACCTGCTGAGCTCTGGAAGGTTGCCATCCAGGCGGGAGCCAAAGCTTTGGAGAATACACCAAACATTCTGCCGGTCTTGAAGCAAGCTGGAGTTGTGGATGCCGGAGGCAAGGGGCTGCTTGTAGCCCTTGAAGGGGCTTACAAAGCCCTGGTTGGGAAGATAGCCTCCGCTGTCACCGAAAAGGCCGAGACAGCCCGGGAACAGGTACAGGAAGCAATCGCCCGCATCGAAGGAGTGCTTGTAAACAAATACTGTACTGAGTTTCTGATTAAGGGTGAAGGGCTCAAGGTGGACAAAATCCGTTCCGCATTGGAACCAAAAGGAGACTCTTTGTTGGTTGTGGGTGATCGCAGGATGGTGAAGGTTCACATTCATACGGATCATCCAGGCCAAGTGCTGGATTATTGTACCAGAATCGGCAATTTGACCGACATCAAGATTGACAATATGCAGTTCCAGAATGAGACGATCGCCGAGAGTTCAGAGAAACCGAATCAGGATGGGCTGCCTAATTCGAACAATACAATCATATCCCGCAATGCTTCAGCGGAGAAGAAGCCCGTTGGCGTGGTTGCGGTTGTCCCGGGAAATGGATTGGCTGACATTTTTACCAGCCTCGGGGTGGATGTCGCCTCATACGGCGGCCAAACCATGAACCCCAGTACCGAAGAGCTTGTACGGGCTGTGGAAGAAGTAAATGCGGATGCTGTGATCATTTTGCCTAACAACAAGAACGTTGTTTTCTCAGCCCAACAAGTGAAGGAGTTTGTTGACAAGAGGGTTGAAGTAGTTGCCACCACTACTGTACCGCAGGGTATTGCTGCGATGGTAGGCTTTGCGGAGCATTTGGACTTGGAAACCAATATAAAGGCTATGGAGGAAGAAGTGACGCATGTCCGCTCCGGCGAGATTACCTTCGCGGTCCGTTCCAGTACAGCCGGTGAATTGAACATTGAAGAACAGGACTATATCGGCCTCGCCGATGGCAAAATTGTTGCAGCCGGCCAGTCTTTAACCGATGTGGGGTTAGAGGTCATGGCGAACCTGGTTGATGAAAACTCATCATTAATCAGCATCTACTTTGGTGAAGATTTGGACATGGAAGCGGCGGAGCTCTTCAAAGAAGAAGTTGCCAGGCGCTTCAGCAATTGTGAAGTGGAGTTGTACCAAGGCGGTCAACCGCTGTATTTCTACATTATTTCAGTAGAATAACGGAAAGCGAGGTGCGCAGTGATGCCCAAGGTTCATGTTGTGACGGACAGCGGCAGTGATTTGCCCGATTCGCTAAAGAGCACGCACCAGATTCATCTGGTGCCGATGAGCATTCAATTTGGTGAAGAGATCTATCTGGACGGTGTTGAGTTGAGTCCGGAACAGTTCTATCAACGCCTGGGCGAGTCCAGTGTTCTGCCAAGTACCTGCCAGCCTTCACCGGCTGACTTTGTAAAGCGTTATGAGCAGATTTCCGAGCCGGGCGACCATATCATTTCGGTTCACCTCAGCAGCAGGTTAAGCGGTACTTACCAATCAGCGGTATTGGCATCAACTATGGTTGAACACCGCAGCATTCACATTGTTGATACCAAATCTGCCTCGATAGGAATCGGCATGGTGGCACTGGCAGTTGCTGAAGCTGTTCAAAATGGTGCATCCGTTGAGGAAGCGCTGGCTGCTGGGGAGCGGGTCATGGATGAGCTGCAGGTGTACTTTGTCGTCGACACACTGGAATACTTAAGGCGCAACGGGCGTATTGGCGCGGCATCTGCCATGGTTGGTTCGCTGCTCAATATCAAACCGGTGCTGACATTGGCCAACGGGATTGTGACACCCTTTGAGAAAGTGAGGGGCAAATCAAGAGCTGTTAAAAGAATCTACGAGATGCTCAGCGCCTATGTCAAAAATAACCCCGGACGAAAAATCAGGCTTGGAGTGGTCCACAGCAACTGTGAAACCGCGGCCCAAGAGCTCGCTGAAACTATCAGATCGGAATTGGCTATTGAGGATTCGATCATTGCATATATCGGGGCTACCATTGGGGTACACTGTGGGCCGGGTACGATTGCGCTGATTTGGCATCCGATGTAAACATCTGACCCCCGGGGGAACCTGGGGGTTTAGTTGTAGATGGAGGTGTGGGATGTTAGCGCAGCCAATCACCGTCATTCCGCGAGTCGGCAAAAGGAAAGCGCAGTTAGGAGAAAAGCTAGAACTTTATACTCTTCGCGATGTGCTGTTCAGCTTTCCCCGGGCATATAAAGATTTCACAGCAGTGCTCAGACCTGATCAGGCAGAAACCGGCCAGGAAGGATTGTTCCACGGCAGAATTGCATATCTGTCCGAGCGGGCATTGACCCATAACCGGCGCCTGATTCAGGCAAGGCTGGTGGGAAACAGGCGCGTATTGAACTTAAGCTGGTTTACCGCCTCGTACAGGCGTGGTTACAGCTATCAGTACCAGCAATTGGCAAAGGCGCAGGAACTGTGGGTTTACGGTTCAGTCAAGGCCGGCTTTTACGGCCCGGAAATAGTTGGCGGCGAGTTTTTTACTACCATGCCGAAACACCATGGTTTGGTTCCGATCTATCCTTTAGTGGCAGGCATTACCAATCGGATGCGGATTGAGTGGATTGAATATGCCCTCAAATACTTGGATCAGATCAAGGAGTGCTTGCCGACGCATCTTTTTAGCCAGTTTATCGGCCGCCGGCAAGCCCTGAGGGCTATCCATTTTCCCCGCAGCGGAACCGAGCTGGCTCAGGCCAGGAAAAGGCTTGTTTTTGAAGAGTTTTTCCTGTTCCAGGTTAGTCTCGGCGCTGTAAGCAGGATCCGGGAATCGGTGCGGCACAATCCCGACGGGCCGCTTACCACCAGGTTTTTGGAGCAGATGCCGTTTGAATTGACACGCGGCCAGTTAGAGGCCATTGCCGATGTCCGCCGGGATATGGAATCAAAAGGGCAAATGCGGCGGTTAATCCAAGGCGATGTAGGCTGCGGCAAAACTGTAATTGCAGCCTATGCCTGCCTTAAGGCTGTTGATTCCGGGGGGCAAGTGGCAGTGATGGTGCCGACTGAGATCCTGGCACGGCAGATGTACGATCGGATGCAGACAGATTTTGCCCCCTTGGGTGTGAAAACGGCCCTTTTTATTGGAAAAACGTCCCCAAAGCAGCGTGAAGAGATTCTCAAGAAGATTGCCAGCCAAGAAGTATCAGTCGTGATCGGAACTCATGCCTTGATTTCCGAGCAGGTAGAGTTCGGGAATCTTACTTTGGCCATCATTGATGAACAACACCGGTTTGGCGTCAGGCAGCGGCTGGCATTGAGTGACAAAGGCAATGCCGACTTGTTGGTCATGTCGGCAACACCGATTCCCCGCTCCCTGGCATTGACCTTGTATGGCGATCTGAACACAACTATCATCCGGGAATTGCCTGCCGGCCGCAAACCCGTCGATACGCGGTTGATTCATCCAAGGCAAAGAGATGATGTCTATCGGTTTGTCGTACAGCGCGTCAAGCAAGGGGAACAGGCGTTTGTTGTTTTTCCTCTCGTGGAGGAGTCGGATAAGCTTGATGCCCGGGCAGCCATACAAGAAATGGAATACCTATCCAAAAACCAATTGGCCCAGGCCAGGGTTGGACTGGTGCACGGTCAGATGGGAAAGGCAAAAGATCAGATAATGCAGGACTTCTACGAGGGGAAGCTCGATGTGCTGGTCTCCACAACGGTCATTGAAGTTGGCATGAATGTACTTACAGCTACGGTAATGGTGATTGAAAATGCCGATCGGTTTGGTTTGGCTCAGCTGCATCAACTGCGCGGTAGAGTAGGCCGGACACGAAAACAAGCCTATTGCTTCCTGATAGCTGATCCCAAGTCTGAACTTGCCAGGAAAAGGCTGGAGATTATCAGGCATACTAATGATGGGTTGAGAATTGCTGAAGAGGACCTCAAACTAAGAGGCCCAGGGGATCTCTTAGGCACCCGCCAATCCGGCGAACCATGGTTCAACCTGGCAGATCTGGTCCGGGATCAGGCTCTGCTGGAACAGGCAAGAAGAGAGGCGCAGCAGTTGATCCGAACCGATCCTGGGTTAGAACAGCACCCTGATTTGCGGGCAGAAATAAAAAGACAGCAACCGCAAACAGCTGCTGTCTCTGGGAGAGGAGAAACCGGAGGAAGAATAGAACCAAATTAATGGTTGCACTTCCTGTGCCTTTTGGGGAGGGTCAATCTCTTCATTGCTATTATGTGGCAGCAGCCCCATAGATTATTCAAGCAGATGCCAGGTATTTTTTTCCAGACAATGGGAGGTATTTCTGTGCGTATAATCGCAGGAAACGCCCGCGGCCGAAGGCTTCAGAGTGTGCCGGGCAGGCATACCCGGCCGACTACAGATCGTGTCAAAGAGAACTTGTTTAACATTATGGGCAATACTGTAGTTGGGGCACAGGTCCTGGATCTGTTTGCCGGCAGCGGCGGAATCGGAATAGAAGCCCTAAGCCGCGGCGCAAGCAAAGCAGTTTTTGTCGATAATGAGCGGCAGTGCACAGCGGTGATTCGCACCAATCTGACTGCTGCAAGTCTGCTGCCGCAGGCAGAGATTTATACGGCCGACGTTTTTCGTGCCGTAAGGATTCTAGGCCAAAACCAGCGTAAGTTCGATTTCATCTACCTTGATCCACCGTATGGGAGGAGCTTGGCAGCCAAAACCTTGAAGGAAATAGCAGCCAATGGTCTGCTTACCGCCAATGGAGTGGCAGTGGCTGAGCACAGCAGTAAAGAGGAGATTGCTCAAGCTTCGTTGAACTTGATCCGAGTAAGGCAGGTTTGCTACGGCGATACAGCTCTTTCATTTTACCGCATTGAGGAGGATAAGCTTGAAGATATGCGTATGTCCCGGGAGCTTTGATCCAGTGACTTACGGTCACGTAGACATCATTCAAAGGGTATCGGAGCTTTTTGATCATGTATATGTGGCAGTTTTGCGGAATCGGGAAAAGCAGTCTTTTTTTTCAATAGACGAACGTTTGGAGATGCTGCATCTTTCGGTAAAGGAACTGGACAATGTCTCTGTCGAGAGTTTTGACGGACTGGTTGTGGAATATGCCCGCAAAAAAGGAGCTACAGCCATTGTGCGGGGCTTAAGGGCTGTGACTGACTTTGAATACGAGTTCAAACTGGCTACCATGAACCGCAATCTCGACCCGGAGATTGAAACGATCTTTATGATGACCAGCAGCCAGTATTCTTTTTTGAGTTCGTCAGCTGTTAAGGAGGTTGCCAGTTTCGGTGGCGATGTGTCGCAGTGGGTTTCACCCGAGGTCGCCAAACGCCTCTATGCTAAGTACCAGATCAACGAAAGGGGTAAGCAAGATTGAACAGGATCAATTTAATCATGCTTCTGGACAAACTGGAAGAGATCATCGACAGAGCGCCTGAAATTCCTTTAACAGGGCGGGTTTTGTTGGATTCGGATGAATTATTGGAGTTGATTGAGAAGATCCGTAATGCTGTTCCCGAAGAAGTGAAGCGGGCTGAGATTGTATCTACGGAAAAAGACCGCCTGATTTCTGAGGGGCAGCAGCGGGCAGAGCGGATTATTGCTCAAGCCAAGGAACAGGCTGCGCGGATGTTGAAAGAAAGCGAGATTTACCGCCAAGCCCAACAGGAAGCGAAACAGATCTTGACTGAAGCCCACCAGAGAGCTCAGGAGTTGATAAAAGGATCCGAGGAGTATGCGTTCAATGTCCTGTCGGAACTTGAGGAAACCTTGAACAAGACCTTGAAAGTAGTGGTTAGGGGACAGGAAGAACTAAAAAAGGACAAAAGCACAAACAATGCTGCAGCCGGCAGCCAATAGATTTACGGCTTGATCCGCAGCACAACAATCCGGTTGATGATCCAGGCAAAAAGGCCGAGAAAAACCAAGATGCCCCCAAGCAAGGCCGCCATGCCGAGTGACATTGACAAAACAGTGGTTATTGAGGGACGGGTGAAGCTGATGTTGGCAATGACAGGTAAGGAATATCCAAACTGTTCCCAAAAATAACGGACCGGATTGTAAAGCAGGGCTGCTGTAATCCCTGCACACACAGCATGCAAAGCCCTGGCAATGATATAAGGTTTAATCCTGATATCAGTACCTTGGATCATGGCAGCTACTTGCGCATGGACAGATAGGCCACTCCAACCGATAATTGCGCTGATAGTTACCAGTTTTTGTAGTAAAGCAGCTTGAGTCAGGGTGATTGCTTGGATGCCGATGTCTATTTCCAGAAGCCCTGTTACCACCGCTCCCGTCAGTTCTCTGTTGATGTTGACGAAGGCCAGTGCTGACGTGAAGAGATCCGATATGGCGGGAATGATCCCTACAAGGTCAAGGATTCGGGCCAACACAGAGAAGACCATAATGCAGCCCCCTACGAAGGCGAGAGACTTAAAGCTTTGGATGACTGCATCATATAATAAAGACCCAATCTGGGTTATGTCGGCCGCAGCATATGCAAGTGGGGTTTTGCTCAGGTTTATCGGAGGTACCGTGTTCGTCATTATTGCCGTTTCCTGCCTGCCGCTGCCGTGGCACCGCATCAGGAAACCCACCATGATTGTGGATAGATAATGGGCCAAGAGCAGGAGAATCGCCGTCTCCGGCAGCCCCAGCATTCCTACGGAAACTGCTCCAGCAATAAACAGTGGGCCAGCGGTATTTGCAAAGCACACCAACCGCTCCGCCTCTATGCGGCTGATTAGTCTGCGGCGGCGCAAATCAGCAGTAATCTTTGCCCCTAGTGGATATCCTGATGCCAGACCCAGGGCTACGGCAAAGGCGCCGGCACCGGGTATCCGGAATAGCGGGTACATTACAGGTTCCAAAAGAGTGCCGAGGAACTGAATCACTCCCAGATTTATCAACAACTCGGCCATCACGAAAAAGGGCAAAAGCGCCGGTAGGACGACTTCAAACCAAAGCCTCAGCCCATCCAGTGATGCTTGAAAAGTGGTTTTCGGGAAAACTACCAAAGCCAGGGCAAGAGAAAAACCAAGCGCAGCTGTAGCATAGACTTTAAAGTACAGCCGGTTTTTAACACCCATAGTGAACACCTCTGATTTCTGTTTCTGGGTAATAATATGGAAAGCAGACACTCGTTTATGCCAATGTCTATGTGAAACCTGCAGAACATTGTGCTGGCGGGTAGCTTGACAGTGCCAAACGCTCTATGTATAATTTATGAGGTGACTTATATGCGGATAAAGATCGCTGCACTAAGCAAAGTAGGCAGTACGCTGGAGTTTGATGAGGTTGCTGCAGCAAATAGGTTCCCTGATTTGACCCAACTTGGCGAATCGCTGTCGCCGCTGAAAGTCAAAGGGGTAGTGCTGAAGACTGAACAAGGCTTCTTGGTGTCGGGAACGGTACACATGAGTATGACTTTGACATGCTCCCGCTGCCTGACACCTTTCGAACAGCAGATCAGTGCAGATTTCAGCGATGAGTATTTGCCGCAGGGGCAGACAGTTGAAGGCGAAGGAACCAGTCAATTACAAGATGAAGTGCCTACATTCCAAGGAGATTACCTGGACATATCGGGGTTGATTACCGAATCAGTGATCCTGGAGATACCCATGAAGGCAGTTTGCCGTACGGATTGCAAGGGAATTTGCCCTGCATGTGGCCAGGTGTTAAATGAAAAGGGATGTCAGTGCGATCCAGTTCAGCCAGATCCTCGCCTGGCGGTGCTGGCTGATTTGCTAAAGGATCAATGAACAATTATTGACAGCATGAGAGGGGGATGAAGCATATGGCCGTGCCTAAGCGAAAAGTTTCCAAAGCTAAAGGGCGGAGCCGGCGGACACACTGGAAACTGAAAGCGGCAAGCGTGATGGAGTGTCCTCAGTGCCACGAACCTAAACTGCCGCACCGAATCTGTTCCAAGTGCGGTTACTATAAGGGTCGTAAGGTTATGGAAGTGAAGAAAGCTGAATAGGCGGTACATCAATGATGATAGGGAGCAATTCTCTATCATTTTTTTTGCTTTACAAAAACTGTAAGTTCACTTATACTGAGATCATATTAACACCAGGTGTTAATAGGAGGTCAAAAGAATGACATCCAAGCGTATAGAGCGGCGCAGACAACTCAAAGCCCTCCTCGATGAGGAACCGTTTCTCACTGACCGGCTGATTGCTCGGCGGTTTCAGGTCAGTGTAGCGACTGTACGCTTGGACCGGATGGCTCTTGGTATTCCCGAGCTGCGGGAACGGATTAAGGCTGTGGCGGAAGAAAACTATGCGAAGCTGCGCGCCTTAGAAGGCCATGAGGTGATTGGCGAGCTAATTGACCTAAGTATAGGGCAGGAAGCTCTGTCTGTATTGACCACCACTAATGAGATGACTTTTAAACGCACAGATGTCCTTAGAGGCCATTACTTGTTTGCTCAAGCAAACTCACTGGCAGTCGCGCTGGTAGATGCAGAAATTGCCTTGACGGCTTCCGCAAAAGTTCGATTTCTCCATCCTGTAAAAAGCAACAAACGGATCATCGCCAAGGCGATACTGAAGGACAAGACAGGATCGCGCCATACTATTACAGTTGAGAGCCGGGTAGACCAAATGAAGGTCTTTGAAGGCGAGTTTGTGGTTGTTGCGCTCAAAAAAGGAGGGTGATTCCCATTAAGATTGCAGTCGATGGTTTCGGAGGAGATTTTGCCCCTGAGCAAATTGTTGCCGGATGTCTTTTGGCAGCAAGCGAGGATCAAATCCCGATAATCCTCACAGGTGACCAACAAGATCTTGCACCGATGATTGCCGGTAAACCGGGCAGCAATTTGATCGAGATTATCCATGCGCCTGAGCGGATTGGGATGGAAGAAGCGCCTATCGATGCGGTGCGGACCAAGAAAGACTCTTCCTTGAATGCGGCTGCCCGCCTTGTCAAAGAAGGGAAGGCTTTGGGAATGGTCAGTGCAGGCAATACGGGAGCTTGTATGGCTTCCGCATTGTTTACAATCGGCAGAATTAAAGGTATCGAACGGCCAGCGATTACCACACTGATGCCCACTGTCAAAGGAGTCTGTCTCATGGTTGACGTGGGCGCCAATGTGGACTGCCGTCCCAGTCAATTGGCTCAATTCGCTCACATGGGGTCCATCTATGCTGAGCGGGTCCTGGGTAGGCCGGATCCCCGAGTCGGGCTGCTGAATATCGGGGAAGAACCGTCAAAAGGCAATGATGCTGCCCAAAAAGCTTATCAACTTTTGAGCAACGCAAAGATCAACTTCATCGGCAACGTCGAAGGAAGAGATATCTCCGGTGGAACAGTGGATGTTGTTGTTTGCGACGGATTCGTAGGCAATATCGTTCTCAAATTCGGGGAAGGTCTGGGAACCGGGTTGTTTACAATGTTAAAACAGGAACTGACGGCATCTTGGCCGCGTAAGCTGGCAGCCCTGGCATTGCGCCCAGGATTTGACAAGATCAAAAAGAAAATGGATTATGCAGAATATGGAGGGGCACCGCTTCTGGGAGTCAAGGGAACTGTAATTATTGCCCATGGAAGTTCGAACGCCAAGGCTATTCACAACGCCATTCGCGTGGCCAGAGAAGCGGCTGCCAGCCAAGTGGTGGAATCAATAGCAGAACTGATTGCAGGTGAAATAAGTGGCTAGCAATGTGGGAATCTATGGATTAGGCAAGGCAGTGCCCGGGAGAGTATTGACGAACAAAGATCTGGAATCTTTGGTAGATACCAGCGATCAATGGATTACAACCCGGACTGGCATCAAACAGCGTTACATCGCTGAGCCGGAGACGGCCGCGTCTGATCTAGGCTACGCGGCTGCCCTGCAGGCTTTGGCCGATGCTAAGGTGCCGGCAGCTGAAATCGATCTGATCATTGTGGCCACTACTACGCCGGACATGCCGTTTCCCGCAACTGCGTGCATAATTCAGGATAGACTAAACGCACGGAATGCCGCAGCGTTTGATGTTTCCGCTGCCTGTTCAGGGTTTATGTACGGGATCGAAATCGGGCAGGCCATGATGGCGCTGGGATACAAGAGAGTGTTGGTGATTGGTGTTGATGTCATCAGCCGGCTCATAGATTATGAAGATCGCTCCACATGTGTTCTTTTCGGTGATGGGGCGGGTGCTGTTGTTTTGGGCCCTGTGAAGCCGGAATACGGCTTTGTGGCTTCGGAAATAGGTGCGGACGGGTCCGGCGCAATGCTTCTGCATGTTCCCGCCGGCGGGTCCCGGATCCCGGCCCAAATCGCAAGCATCGAAGCCAAGCAGCACTACGTGAGGATGTATGGCCGTGAAGTGTACAAATTTGCGGTGCGGATTGTTTGCGAGTCCGCAGAACGCGTTTTGAACAAAGCTGGAATCACTGCAGATGCTGTCCGCTGGTTCGTACCGCACCAAGCCAATGTGCGGATTATCGAGGCTGCGGCGCAGCGTCTGGGCATTGAACCGGGCAGAGTCTATATCAATGTTGATCGTTACGGGAACACTTCTGCAGCGAGTGTGCCCATTGCCCTGGCGGAATTGGCCGAAGCTGGCTTGGCTGAAGAGGGCGCTCTGATCTTGCTGGTAGGGTTTGGTGCCGGATTGACCTGGGGTTCGGCGGTTTTACGCTGGGGGGGATACAGTAAATGATTGCAGCTGCATTTCCCGGCCAAGGTGTACAGCATATCGGCATGGCGGGAGAACTGAACGCCACCCGGTGTGAGTATTTTGACAGGGCAAGCGAGATCTTGGGGTATAACCTGCTGGAGCTGTGCCAAAGCGGCCCAATAGAACAGCTTTCCAACACTCGGTTCGCTCAAGTTGCGATAATGGTCACCTGTATCAGCCATTGGGCAATCCTCAGCAAAACGGTAACACCGCAAGTGCTGCTCGGACACAGCCTTGGTGAAGTTACGGCATTGATAGCGTCTGGTGCGATTGGGTTTGACGATGGTGTACGAATAACCGCCAAGCGCGGAGAACTGATGGCTGCTTGTGCCAAGGTTGGCAAGATGGTGGCTGTGTTGGGTTTGGATTGTACTGTTGTTGAGAGTATTGCAGCGCAGGCAGCCGCCTGCGGTTCGATTACCATTGCCAATTATAACAGTCCCGAGCAGTGTGTGCTAAGTGGTGAAGTGGAAGCAATTGACTACGCATGCGATCTTTCGGTACAGCGAGGAGCCAGAAGAGTTGTCCGTTTGAAGGTCAGCGGACCGTTTCATTCTCCCTTGATGCAGGAAGCCGCTGAAGGGTTTGAGGCATACCTTAAGGATTTTTCCTTTTCCGATCCAAAAGTTCCGGTGATCAGTAATATAAACAGCGGCTTGATTACTGGCAGCGAACAGGTTAAAATGGAACTGGTCGGTCAGATTACCAGTTCGGTGCAGTGGATTAATAACATTCACGCCATAGAACGCTTGGGGGTAGCCAAGTTGGTCGAGATTGGCCCTGGAAAAGTTTTGACAGGCCTTACCAGACGGATTGCTAAGACCATGGAAGTGATTTCCTATCCTTAAAGAGGTGGATGCTTTGAGTCAACAGGCGAAAACGGCTGTCGTTACTGGCGCTTCTCGGGGCATTGGCAAAGCCATCGCCATGCGGTTGGCGCAGGCTGGGATGAATGTGGCGGCATGCGCCCGCAGTGAAAATCTTATAACCGAGTATGCCCATTCCAGAATTATGCCGGTAAAGGCAGATGTGAGTGATCCAACGCAGGTTAACGAACTTGTTAATAGAGTTGTAGAACGGTTTGGCAGAATCGATGTGGTTGTGAACAACGCCGGGATCACCAGAGACAATCTGCTGATGCGCATGAGCGATGAGGACTGGGAGCAGGTGCTGCAGGTGAATTTGACCGGTACATTTTATGTTTGCCGAGCTGTCATCCGCCAGATGCTGAAACAGCGCTCTGGACGTATCGTCAATATTGCATCTGTTGTGGGCGTGGCGGGAAATCCGGGGCAGGTTAACTACTCGGCGGCAAAAGCTGGTATTATCGGATTGACCAAGTCGTTAGCCAAAGAGGTGGCATCGCGGCAGATATTAGTAAATGCCGTAGCTCCCGGGTATATTGATACTGATATGACTCGAGTGATGAATGAACAGCAGAAGCAGTCCATTGTGAATCTAATTCCCCTCGGCCGGATCGGCCGTGTGGATGATGTGGCAGAACTGGTGTATTTTTTGGCATCCGATGCAAATCAGTACATTACAGGCCAAGTCTTCCATGTAGACGGCGGCCTTGTAATATAATCAGTTGGCGCAAGGAGGTGACTTCAAGTGGAAGTTCTAGACAGGATCAGAGACATTTTGGTTGAGCAGTTAGGGGCGAAACCTGAGGAGGTGACGCTGGAAGCATCGTTTCAGGATGATCTTGGCGCCGACTCCTTGGATGTTGTGGAGTTGGTGATGGCTTTTGAGGAGGAATTTGACATTAAAATTCCGGATGAAGATGCCGAAACCATAAATACTGTTGCCGACGCTGTCAAATATATCAAGAATCATACAAGCTAGTACAGATTGAGACCCCTAGGTAAGCTAGGGTCTCATTTTTCATATCCTGTGAGGTGGAATCATGGAACGGAGAGTCGTTGTGACGGGAATAGGCGTCATCTCTCCTTTGGGGAAAAAAGATCAACTATGGGAGAATCTGCTTAAAGGTGTCAGTGGTGTCGGGAGGGTAACGCGTTTTGATGCGTCCGATTACCCAGTCCAGATTGCTGCCGAGGTAAAGGATTTTGACCCTGCCGAGTATCTTGAGCCGAAAGAAATCAGGCGGATGGACCTGTTCTGTCAATATGCGGTTGCTGCAGCCGTACAGAGCTTGAGTGATGCCAGACTAAAGATCACAGGGGCAAATGCGCCTCGCATAGGTGTGTTGATTGGTTCAGGGATCGGCGGCGTAAGCACTATTGAAAAGCAGGCACAGGTTCTAAGGGAGAAAGGCGTAGGCAAAGTGAGCCCTTTTCTGGTACCCATGTTGATTCCCGATATGGCCAGCGGGCAGACGGCAATAATCACTGGAGCCAAAGGCCCGAATTCTTGTACAGTTACTGCCTGTGCCTCAGGGACCCATTCCATTGGTGATGCCTATAGAATAATCGCCCGCGGTAATGCTGATGCAATGCTGGCTGGAGGAGCGGAAGCAGGAGTCACCCCTTTGTCCATGGCTGGATTCATTGCCGCTAGGGCTTTGTCGGCCCGCAATGATGAACCTGAGCGGGCCAGCCGACCGTTTGATCAGCAGAGGGACGGCTTTGTAATGGGCGAAGGGGCCTGTGTATTAGTGCTGGAAGAATTGGGCAATGCTCAGGCCCGCAGTGCAGACATCTACTGCGAAATAATTGGCTATGGCGTCAGCGGCGATGCTTATCACATCACTTCGCCTGCACCGGAACATGAAGGGGCTCAGCGGGCAATCAAGGAAGCCTTGGCGGATGCACGAATCACTGTCAATGATGTGGGTTATATCAACGCCCATGGTACCGGCACCAGGTACAACGACTACTATGAAACCTTGGCAATCAAGAAGGTTTTTGGTGAGCGGGCGTATCAAATTCCGGTCAGCAGTACAAAATCGTTGACAGGGCATCTCCTGGGGGCGTCAGGAGCGTTGGAAGCAGGAATCTGTGCCCTCGCCCTGAAACATCAAACCATTCCCGGTACTTATAATTATGAATACCCTGATCCAGATTGCGATCTTGATTATGTTCCCAATCAAGCGCGCAAGGTTGATCTGGAAGTGGCAATAAACAACTCATTTGGTTTTGGCGGCCATAATGCGGTACTGGCAATGCGGCGGTGGGGTAGTTCCAATGAATAAGGAGTATTCCTTATCCGAACTCGAGAATAACCTGGACTACCGGTTTAAGGACCGGACTCTGCTGAAGCTGGCATTAACCCACAAATCACTTTGTCCGGGAGAGCCGCAGAAGAACAACGAACGGCTGGAGTTTCTTGGGGATGCCGTCCTGCAGATTATAGTCAGTGATCATTTGTATCATCAGTATCTAGGTTTTGAAGAAGGCAGGCTTGCAAAAATCAGGGCATTCTTGGTCAGCCAGCCCACCTTGGCTTCCCATGCCCGTACGCTTGGATTGGACAAATATTTACGAGTTGCCAAAAGCGCAGCCGCCACCCGTGCGTTTGAGAGGGATTCGCTTCTGTGTGACGTCTATGAGGCAGTGATCGGCGCGGTTTACCTTGACTCTGGCCTGGATGCGGCAAGGCCCATAATCCTCAGGCACCTGTCATGGTTGGAGGGGAAAGATTTGGAGGAGCAGCTGCCGATTATCGATGCCAAGAGCACTCTGCAGGAACGCTTGCAACAGTACGGGCAGGATTTGCCAACGTATCACACGACACGCGAACATGGTCCGGATCATGCCAAAGAATTCGTGATCGAGGTCGTATTCAAAAACAAAGTCTTGGGTAGGGGTACAGGGAGGACAAAAAAAGAAGCTGCTCAAAATGCAGCCAGGGAAGCTTTGGTCAACCTTGACTTTCAGTCCTAAGACCAAATGCGCCAGAGTTGGACAATCTCTCCTATTTCTGTAAGGCCGGTGCGGGGGATGGGGTTGAGAGTATTGACATGCAAAAGCCTGCTGCCGGCATAGCGCCGCCCAATCAGATATGCCCGGCCTTTTTTCAACAAAACCCAACCGGAGCCAACTTTGCCAATTGCGGAATTAACAACAATCAAGTCCCCCTCGATAAACCATGGGCTGAATTCGTTGGTTTCGACATTAACCGCAAACAACCCTTCCGGATTGGGGGCTTCATAAAACAAGTAAACCCAGGTTTGTGCCGGATCTGTCTTTTTTTGGTTCCATGGCTTTACCGGGACTTTGACCAGAAACTTGGTGACCCCGTTCTGCAGTACTGACAAACCGTCAAGGCGGTCGGCATGTTCTTTCAAGACCGCCTGTTTAAAATCACCAATGCCCTGGTAGTTTGCCTTACTTAGCCAATAGTAAACCGATTTGTTATCGGCAAACTTAAGATGATTGGCGATTTCCCGAACTGTGATGCTCGGATTTTCCCGGATAAGTGCTGCCATATATGCAAGGGTTTCATTGAGCTGCAACGCATTCCCCACCAATCTATGAGCCACGGCCCATGTTAAATGTAAAATTATGATCTTAAGGTGGAATACCTTTACATAAAACATGGATATATTTGTACAGATAAGGCTGCCACCACCGAAATTTCCATGAATTATGGAAAACTGGTGCAAGCAGCACAGCAAAATTAGGCATATACGGAGTTTCTCCTCATATAGATAATACTGAAACGCTGACAGACATGCCATCAACAGCCGGGGGAGGAGAAACAATGGAGAGGGCTCAACGCCGTGGCGATCTAAATCAGCAAAGAGATTTCAACCTGATTGCCAGAATTCGTTTAGGTGACCAGGATGCTAAAGAGAAACTGGTGCTCAAGTATGTACCCATGGTTAAGCACATTGTCCGTAATTTCTACGCCAGTTTCCTTGACTTTGATGACTTGCTTCAAGAAGGGGTTATCGGCTTGCTGAGTGCCATTGATGAGTATAAACCGGATCAGTATGATGTCAAGTTCAGTTCATTTGCCTACATTTGCATCATTCGCAAAATCTATAATGTAATCAAACAGACCAACGGCAACAAACACAAGGCACTGAACGAGGCGCTGTCGCTGCAGGCGCAGCTTGGTGGAGACGATTCCAGGATTGTGCTTGATCTGGTGAGCGCTGGAGATTCGACGATCGATCCGGAACGGATGATCGAAGAGAAATTCGTCTCCCAGTATCTTAACCGGCTCCTGGTCAATCATCTATCCCTGTTGGAGTACTCTGTGATTATGATGCTCTTGAGTGGTTATACCAGCGGTGAGATTGAGGAAACGATCGGGGTGGGGGCAAAAGTGATCGACAATGCCCGTACAAGGGTAAAAACTAAACTGCGCAGGTTGATTTCTGAATACGGTTCGTTGTTAAGCCCGCAGGTACCGTTGGTGGTCCGCAAGCGGAAGGATTTATATCTAAAACTGGGGGGGTAATCCTCCAGTTTTTATCAAATATTGAGCAGTTTATGGTACAATATTTAAGGCGATCAATTTACTTCACTGGAGGTTATCATGCGTCTCAAGCGGTTGGAGCTGGTTGGATTCAAGTCTTTTGCAAATAAAGTTGTACTGGATTTCGACGAGGGGATCACCGCCATTGTCGGGCCGAATGGCGCAGGCAAAAGCAACATTTACGATGCCATCCGGTGGGTATTGGGCGAGCAGAGTATCAAAAGCCTGCGGGGAGCCAAGCTGGAGGACGTGATTTTTGCGGGAAGCGATGGCAAGAAGCCTCTCGGCATGGCTGAAGTGCAGCTAACTTTGGATAACAGTGATGGGTTTCTTCCCGTTGATTATAGTGAAGTCACAATTACCAGGCGGGTTTACCGTTCAGGCGAAAGTGATTTTCTGATCAACCGCCAGCCCTGCCGTTTGCGTGATATTCAAGACTTGTTTACTGACACAGGTTTGGGCCGGGAAGGCTATGCCATTATCGGGCAGGGCCAGGTTGATGCAATTCTGAGTATCAATCCACTGGACAGGCGTTTCATTCTGGAGGAAACCGCTGGCATCATCAAGTACCGCCAGCGCAAGGAACAGGCCCAGAAAAAAATCGCTCAAACAGAATTCGATTTGGTACGCGTATCAGATCTTTTATCTGAACTAAAAGAGCAGTTGGTGCCTTTGGAAACTCAGGCCAAAAAAGCAAGAGAATATCAGAACCTCTCTGCTGAACTGGAGAGGGTTGTTCTCGACAAAATCGCACTTAAACTCGGCGAGTTAAGCCGCAAACAGCAGCAACACGCCGAGGCTTTGCATACATGTGAGAACGATGCTGAACGGTTGACCGCTGAGTACCAAGGCGTGGAACAGGCTTCCTTGACTGATCAGGAACAGCTGTCCCAGCTTGAATACACTATCGAACTACTCCAGGATGAGCTTGCTGGTTTAAATGAGCAGATAAACCAGGCAATGCAGGCAGCGGGGCTGATTGAAGAACGATTGGCACACAACCAGCTTAGCCAGGAACTGCGCCTTAAGGCAAAAGACAGTCACATCGAACAGATCAGGAACCTCGAAGTCCAGCTGAAAGAACTAGGCGATGTATTAAGTCTTAAACATGAGCAATACCATAAGCTGGAAGAAAGTGTATCCGATGCTGAGCAAACCTTAAGCCGGAAAAGGGAAGCTTTGCAGCAGCAGCGTCAGCAGCTCGAGCTGGAAAAAAGCGCTTTTATCGAGTTTGTCCGCGAGTTGGCAGATGCCCGGAATTATGGTCTCAGCTATCAGCAGCAGATGCAGCAGCTTAAGCAGCAGATTCAGTTTATCAGTGAGGAAGCTCAGCAGCTTGAACAAGCATTGGAAGAGCAGCGCCGCCTGAATGCAGAACTGGTCAAAAACCAGAAATCCTTGCGCCGGCAGGAGTCGGAGTCCGAACAGCAGCTGTTGGAATCGGACAGGGAATACGATAGGATTGTGCAGGAACTGGAACAGGTGGCCCGTCAAGAGAAGGAACATACCGGCCAGTTCGGACGCACTGTCAGCCGGCTCCAGGCATTAAGGGAGTTGGAGAAGGAATACGAAGGTTATAGTACTAGTGTGCGGCGTTTGATGCAGGCCGGCGAAGCAGACTTCCGGATCCTGGGTACAGTTGCGGATGTGATTTGCGTCCCTCAAGGTTTGGAAACTGCGATTGAAGTTGCCCTAGGCTCCGGGCTGCAGTATCTGATCACCCCAGATGAAAAAGATGCGAAATTGGCGATTGAGTGGTTGAAAAGGCACCAAGCTGGCCGCTGTACTTTTTTGCCTTTGAGCAATATCAAAGGAAGCCAGTTTCCCAAGGATTATCAGCGATTTTGGCAAGATGAAGATTGTATAGGCCCGGCATTGGATCTCGTGCAATTCGACCCAATATACACACCTGCCCTGTCAGCGCTGCTGGGTAGAATTGTGGTAGTGAAGGATTTGGATGCCGCACTTAACATGCAGCGTAAGCTGAAAAGCTTCAACCGGATAGTCACCCTGGCAGGAGAGGTTGTGATGCCCAGCGGTTCTCTGACTGGAGGCAGTATCAGCCAAAAGTCTTCAGGATTGCTGGCCCGCAAGAATGAAATTGCCCGCCTGGAACAGAACCAGGAAGAACTCCGCAGCCGAATTGAAATTCTCATTGAAGCGAAGGCCAGCCTGGAAGAGGAGCTTTCCCGAACAAAGGATCAACAGGTGCAAACCCAAGCAAGGCTTTATCAAATCAGGCTGGAGATCAAAGCCGCCGCATCAGAATTGGCAAAACATCAAGCAGAACATCAGCACCTTACCCAGCTTCTGGATGCCAGGCATAAGCAGGTAGAGGATCATCTGGCCACCATCAGGGAACTGGAACAACAGGCTGCGGCTGCAAGTGACAGCATTGCCTCTATGGAGCAGGCAGAAGCCAGCAAACGTGAACAGATTCACGGTTTGGAGCAGGCCATTGCAATTCTTGACCAAGAATTGGAGCAGGAATCGACGGCACTAACCAACTCAAAAGTTGCCTTGACTGGCGCGGCGGCTGAAGTAAAGCAGCTTGAGGCCCAAAAACGGGCCGTGACGGAGCAGGTCCGTACGGACCAGAATGCCATCGCTGAAATTGACCAGGCTGTTGCCGAACTTCAATCGCAGCAGTCCCGGCTGCGTATCGAAGCGGCTGAATATCAGGAACGGCAAGTAAAGCTCCGAGAAGGAAAACAAAGATTAATGGAGCAGATAGCTGCCTGTAAGGAAGCCCGTTTGGGGCTTCAGGAAAAGACAAAACAATATAACCAGCAGTTGAAGTCCCTGCAGTCGCGTATTAGGCGCATTGACAAAAAAATCTACAACCATCGCCTTGAGCTGGACCGCATTGAACTGGAGCTAAGGCGTATAGATGAAGAATTGCTGGAAAGACAACTGGATCGGAGCGATGTTGCTGCCCGGGAACCGAGATCAAGCCTGGAAGAACTGCAGGCGATGGAAATCCGCCTGAAGAACTCCATTCGGGAGCTTGGCGTAGTCAATCTTGCAGCCCTTCAGGATTATGAGGCTGTGAAGGAAAGGGTGTTCTTTTTACAGACTCAATACGATGACTTGATCCAAGCGAAAGAAACACTGCATCAGACTATTGCTGAGATCGATGCTACCAGTGCCGAACGTCTCTTGGAAACTTACCAGAAACTGCGGCAGGAGTTTCAATTGATGTTCAAACAGCTGTTCAAAGGCGGTAAAGCCGATTTGGAACTTACGGATCCCGACAGCATCCTGGACAGTGGTGTCGATATTATTGCACAGCCACCGGGGAAAAAGCCGCAAAACCTCCTGTTGTTATCCGGGGGAGAAAGGGCTTTGACGGCTATAGCACTATTATTGGCAATTAGAAAAGTAAAGCCAACTCCATTTGTTGTACTTGATGAGATTGACGCCAGCTTGGACGAGGTTAATTTAAGGCGGTTTGCAGAACAGATGCGGTTTCTCGCTCAGGCTGCGCAATTTTTGGTGATTACACACCGCCCAGGTACGATGGAAGTAGCGGATCGCCTTTATGGCGTTACCATGGCTGACGATGCAACTTCCCAATTAATATCGGTGCAATTATCAGAGGAATAGGAGTCGATTAAGTGATGTTACGCAAGTTGTTTTCCAGGAACAAGCGCGACGAAAAAGGAACCGCGCAGGGTGTAACAGCCCAGGAGGGTAGTGACAGGGAAACTGCCAATAAAACAGAAATACCCGCAGATAATTCTGTTGATGTTCCTACGCAAGCAGGATTGTTTGCCCGTTTGAAGCAGGGCTTGGCTAAAACGCGCACTGGGTTTGTTGATCGGATTGGCCAATTATTGACGGGCCGGAATATAGATGACAGTCTCTTCGATGAGCTTGAAGAGATCTTGATTCAAGCTGACGTAGGTGTAACTACTACCCTGGAATTGATCGGTCGAATCAGACAGAAGGTGGAAACGGAGCGGATTACTGATAGCAGCCAGGTCCGTGAACTCTTGAGAGCAGAAATCACGGCTTTACTGTCCCGGGATCACCGGCCTTTGGCTTTGCCTGATCATACTCCGGCCGTAATCATGGTTGTAGGTGTCAATGGTGTCGGCAAGACTACCACAATCGGCAAACTGGCCTACCGTTTTAAACAGGGCCATGCCAAAGTGGTCTTGGGCGCCGGTGATACATTTCGAGCGGCGGCGGTTGATCAGTTGAGAGTGTGGGCTGACCGGGTGGGGGCAGACTTGATTGCCCACCAGGAGGGTTCGGACCCGAGTGCGGTTGCCTTTGATTCTGTGGCTGCGGCAAAAGCTCGCCAGGCTGAGTTCCTGATTGTTGACACCGCCGGGCGTTTGCATACCAAGGCTAACCTCATGGTCGAGTTGGGCAAAGTGTACCGTGTCGCAAAGAGGGAACTTGGCCGTGAGTTGGATGAAGTGCTGCTGGTTGTGGATGCCACAACAGGGCAAAATGCTCTGTCACAGGCAAAACTTTTCAAAGAGGCAGTACCCCTGACCGGTATCGTATTGACGAAGCTTGATGGTACAGCGAAAGGTGGAATTATTTTGGCGCTTGCCAACGAGCTGAGACTTCCCGTGAAGCTGATTGGTGTCGGAGAGCAGATGTGGGACCTGCAGGATTTCGATCCCGCCAGTTTTACAGATGCTCTGTTCAATTAGGAAACATCAGGCTTGTCACAGCGTTGGTTGGCAAGGAAAAACGCTTGACAGCAATGGCATAATCGTGTATACTACCTCTGTAAAGTTAATATACTTAACAGGGGTATTATTATGGAAGATGCAGTGCGGAAAGCCTTAATGTACGATTTTTACGGCCCGTTGTTGACCGCCAGGCAGCGGGATATTTACGAAATGTACTATGGCCAGGATTTGAGCCTGGGTGAAATTGCCGAGCAATTGCGGATTTCGCGCCAAGCGGTCTGGGATATCGTGAAACGGGCTGCTGTTGTTCTGGAGGAGTACGAGCAGAAATTAGGCTTAATCAGCAAGCACCTCACTGGGCATAAACTCCTGGCTGAAATGGAAACTCGTGTCGCAGATTCACGCAGGTTGATTGCTGCCCGAGATACAACTGCATTGATTCTAGTCCTCGAAGAGATTGAACAGTTGATTCACCAAATTCGTTCTGAAGTCTAGGAGGCGATACAATGCCTTTTTCAACCTTATCCAGCCGCCTGCAGGAAACATTCCGCAAGCTCAGGGCAAGGGGCAAACTGACTGAAAAGGATGTTGATGAGGCCCTGCGAGAAGTTAGGCTGGCTTTATTGGAAGCGGACGTCAATTATCTGGTTGTGAAGGACTTTATTGCCAAAATAAAGGAACGGGCAGTAGGTCATCAGGTCTTGGCGAGCCTCTCCCCAGGGCAGCAGGTGGTTAAGATCGTCAATGAAGAGCTGACCAGCTTGATGGGTGGGGCCCAAAGCAGAATCAGCCTGGCGTCAAAGCCTCCCACAGTGATCATGATGGTGGGATTGCAGGGGTCAGGCAAGACGACAACCAGCGGCAAGCTGGCGCTGCATTTTAAGAACAAGGGACACCGCCCATTATTGGCAGCAGCTGATATTTACCGCCCTGCGGCGATTAAGCAATTGATGGTAGTTGGCGAGCAAGTGAATGTACCGGTATTCAGCATGGGGGAGAACAAACCGGTGGACATTGCCAAAGCCGCAGTTGCACATGGCAGTGTTCACGGCAATGACATTCTGATCATCGATACTGCGGGACGGCTGCACATTGATCCAGAACTGATGCATGAGCTGGAAGAGATCAAAAACAGTGTAAATCCTCATGAAATTCTGCTGGTTGTCGATTCCATGACAGGGCAGGAAGCAGTTAACGTTGCGGCCGGCTTTGATCAGCAGCTTGGCATCGATGGTGTGATTCTCACCAAACTCGATGGAGACGCCCGTGGCGGCGCAGCCTTATCCATTAAGGCAGTAACCGGCAAGCCGATCAAGTTTGCCGCCATGAGTGAGAAAATGGACGGGTTGGAGGTGTTTCACCCGGACCGGATGGCGTCACGCATTTTGGGGATGGGCGATGTCTTGAGCCTGATCGAAAAAGCTGAGGCCACATTTAGTGAGCAGAGAGCCAAAGAACTAACGGAAAAAATGCGGAGAGATGCATTTACCTTGGAGGATTTCCGGGAACAGTTGGCGCAGATTAAAAAGATGGGGCCATTGGACCAACTGTTGGGAATGATCCCGGGAATGGGCAGATCAAACCAGATGCGCGACCTGGCAGTGGATGACAGCCACCTAAAGCGGATTGAAGCAATTATAAGTTCCATGACTGTCGAAGAAAGGCGCAATCCTGACATCATCGGTGGTTCGCGCAAGCGCAGGATAGCGGCGGGTTCAGGTACCAGAGTGCAGGAAGTAAATCGTTTGCTTAAGCAGTTCAACCAGACGCGGCAGATGATGAAGCAGTTTTCCGAAATGGAAAAAAGAGGGAGAAAAGGCAAGGGCGGATTCAATCTGTTTCGCTAACTCTCTCAGGCAAGAGTGATATAGATGATGGGGCAAGTAGAGGAGGTGACATGATGGCAGTTAGAATCAGGCTAAAAAGGATGGGGGCAAAGAAACGTCCGTTTTACAGATTGGTTGTGGCTGACGCTAGGGCAGCACGGGACGGCAGGTTCATCGATACCCTGGGATACTACAATCCCATTACCGATCCCGCCCAAATAGAAATTGATAAGGAAAAAGCGCTGAGCTGGCTGAAAAAGGGCGCTCAACCTTCTGACACAGCCAGAGCCCTTTTGAAAAAAAGCGGTGTACTGGATTAGGCTGATTGAAGCTGTTAACACTATTAACACTATTAACATTTAGGATAGGAGGCAATACTTTGAAGGAATTACTAGAATTCATGACTAAGTCTCTGGTGGAAAATGCAGATGAAGTAACAGTCTCTGCTGTCGAGTCTGATGGTGAAACAATTTATCAAATCCAAACTGCAGATAGTGATATTGGTAGAGTAATCGGCAAACAGGGCAGGATCATCAAAGCGATCCGTACTGTTGCGAAGGCTGCAGCTGTTAAGGAAGGAATCAGGATCCGGGTTGATGTTGTAGAATAATGAAAGTGCGATGGGTCCTCATCGGTGAAGTTGTTGCTGCGCACGGCAGCAAAGGCGAGGTACGGGCAATCCCGCAGACAGAGTTTCCCGACCGGTTCTTGGGCATGGATCATGTACTGCTTTTCCGCAAGGCGGATTCAGAACCCTGTTTGCAGATAAAAATTGAAGAGTGCCGTTTGCACAAGGGGTTTGTCTTGCTTAAGCTGCAAGGCATTGACACTATTGAGCAGGCGGAAACTCTTAAGGGAATGCGGATCAAAGTGGATTACCGCGATGTAGTGCCGCTGCCTCCAGGGCGCCATTATATTTTCGAATTGATTGGGTTGAGAGTGGTTACAACAGACGGCTTGGATTTGGGTGTTATCGCTGATGTGATTCAAACAGGCGCCAATGATGTCTATGTGGTCAATCCAAATCCCGGTATTACCAGGCAGCGTCAGATTCTGATTCCTGTAATTGATTCTGTAGTGCTGGATATCAATCTGGATACACAAACTGTATCAGTAAATCTGCTTGAGGGATTAATCGATTGAGGATTGAAATCATGCGAATAGATATCTTGACTCTGTTTCCGGGAATGTTTGGCGAAGTTTTGGACAGCAGCATTCTCGGAAGAGCACAGGCGAACAATTTGCTCTCAATCCATGTTTGGAACATTCGCGGCTTCGCCGAGGATAAGCACCGCAGCGTTGATGATATACCCTATGGCGGTGGCCCCGGAATGGTAATGAAACCGGATGTGGCTGTGGCCTGTATTGAGCATGTCAAAGAGTTCAACCCTGGAAAAGTGATCTATCTGACACCCCAAGGTACAGTATTTGATCAAGCCAAAGCAGAAAGCCTTGCCAAGGAGCAGAGCCTGGTATTGCTATGCGGACATTACGAGGGTATTGATCAGCGCATTCGCGATGGTTGGGTTGATGATGAAATCTCGATTGGAGATTACGTCCTCACCGGTGGTGAACTCCCGGCTATGGTAGTTGTTGATGCCATCGCCCGTTTGATACCCGGGGTATTGGGTGATCAAGCCTCCGCCTGTGAGGATTCATTTGTCAATGGGTTGTTAGAGTATCCCCAATATACCCGGCCATCTCAGTATAGGGGCCGAAAGGTACCCCAGGTCTTGTTAAGTGGGAACCATGAGTTAATCCGGAAATGGCGTCTCAAGGAAGCATTGCGCATAACTTTGACCAGGCGCCCCGATTTGCTGAAGAAACGGCCGCTTACTGAAGAAGAGCAGCATCTGCTGCAAGAGGTAATGCTTGAGGAATGCGATGAAAGGAGGTAATCGATGTGAATCTGATAGAAACACTTGAAAAAGAACAGCTGAAGCAGGAGCTTCCGGATTTTCGGCCGGGAGACACAGTTCGAGTCCATGCCAAGGTTGTTGAGGGACCAAATGAACGGATTCAAGTCTTCGAAGGCGTGGTGCTGCGCCGGATGGGATCAGGGATCAACGAGATGTTTACTGTAAGAAAAGTGACTCAGGGTGTTGGCGTGGAAAGGACTTTTCCACTCCACTCGCCGCGGGTCGCCAGAATAGAGGTAATCCGCCGCGGCAGAGTACGCCGCGCCCGCTTGTATTATCTGCGGGAACGCTCTGGTAAAGCCGCCCGGATCAAAGAACGGAGTTTTTCCTAGGATGTTGGGGAGTGAGTCCAAACACTCCCTATCCTTTTTTGAATTAAGCGATACTTTTGAGATGGGGTGCGATGATGACAAGAGCTGAGATTCGGGAATATGTGGAAGCTTTTGTGATTGCAGTCCTTTTGGCTTTATTCATAATTACGTTCATCGCTCAGTCATTTCGTGTGGAAGGTTCATCAATGGAGCCGACACTCCATGATGGGCAGCGGCTGATTGTAGATAAACTATCATACCGCTTTAGCAGTCCAAAGGTTGGCGATGTTGTTGTTTTTCGCTATCCTACTGATGTGAACCGGATGTTTATAAAAAGGGTGATCGGCATTCCGGGTGATGAAATCCTCATCGAAGGCGGCATCGTCTACCGCAATGGACGGGCGTTGGTCGAAAACTACATTAACGGGCCCACCCACGGGGCGTTTACCCGCAATTACGGCCCCATAATAGTTCCTCCCGACAGCTATTTCGTGTTGGGTGACAACAGGCTTAACAGTGATGACAGCCGGTACCCTGATGTCGGATTTGTGCCCAGGAATCACTTGGTGGGGAGAGCGGTTTTTGCGTATTGGCCTTTGAATGCGATTGGAATAATCAGCGTACCTGATTCGCTGAAACACGAAAGGTGAAAACGGAGGTTGTTCATGAACATTCAATGGTATCCCGGGCACATGGCCAAGGCGAAACGCCAGATTCAGGAACTTATGAAACAGATTGACGTCGTCATAGAGGTAACCGATGCCCGTGTCCCCCACAGTGCCCGTAATCCGGACATTCTCGAAATTTACCGCAAACCTCGAATTTTGGCCGTGACAAAATGTGATCTTGCTGATCCAGCCCGTACACAGGTTTGGCTTCAGTATTGGGAATTGCAGCAGGAAGATGTAGTTTTGCTTGAACTGCTAAATGGAAAAGGAATTTATGTTTTGCGCAAAGAAATAAGAAAATATCTGACAAGACAGAAACGTGAACCACGAGTCTTGGTAGTGGGAATACCTAACGTTGGCAAGTCTACGTTGATCAACCGTTTAGCAGGCCGAAGCTGCGCCAAAGTGGGAGCAAAGCCGGGTGTGACTAAAGGCAAGCAGTGGATCAGCGCAAGGGGGTTTAAGCTGTTAGATACTCCAGGCCTGTTACGGCCTAAACTTGAGGACCAAGAAACTGCAAGAAGACTCGCTGCTGTAGCAGCCATTAAGGAAGAAGTTTTCGACTCTGAAGAGATTACATATTGGCTGTTGAGGTTTTTGCAGAAAGAATATCCGCACCTGCTCGAGAGACGATACAATTTAGAGGATCCGGCCGCAGACATTGATCAGGTGTTTTCTGTAATTGGTGTCCAGCGTGGTTGTTTGTTGAGTGGAGGCGAGATTAACCGATTGCAGACTGCACGATTGATCCTCAAGGATTTTCGTCAGGGCTTGATCGGACCAATCACACTTGAATTACCACAAAGGAATGACCTGAATGAGGGATCTTGAAAGAGAACTATTGAGTAAGGGCTTCCATCGGATCGCTGGAGTAGATGAGGCGGGGAGGGGGCCATTGGCGGGCCCGGTTGTTGCAGCGGCTGTAGTTATGCCAACAGGAGCTCAAATAACTGAGATCAAAGATTCGAAGCGATTAAGCGCCAGGCAGCGGACTAGATTATACCAGGAGATTTTGGAGGTTGGCACCGTTGGCATTGGTACAGCAACCTCCGGCGAGATCGACAAGCTTAACATCCTGCAAGCTACCTTTCTGGCAATGCGCCGGGCAGTAACGGAGTTGGCCAAGCAGATCAAGATTGATTATTGTATTGTTGATGGCAACCAGCCCATACCCCATCTGGATATTGCGCAGTCAGAAGTTGTCAAGGCAGACGCAAGCTGTTATTTGGTCGCAGCCGCCAGCATCATTGCCAAAGTTTACCGGGACTCGTTGATGGAACACTACGATCGTTATTACCCCCAGTATGGATTTGCCAAGCACAAAGGCTATCCTACAAAAAGCCATATCGAAGCCTTAGGTCGATACGGACCGTCTCCAATCCATAGACATTCCTTTGCCCGAGTCAAGGGAGGCCTGATTTCATGAAATATGTGTCGAACAAGGAACTGCAGCCTGGTATGTGTGTGGCTCGTCCGATTTACGGTGAGGATGGCCAAGTGTTGCTCAACAGTGGTGTTATCCTCAATGAGAGCTATATCGCACGCTTGTACAGCAACGGTGTCCCAGGTGCCTTTATCTTAACGGATCACGATGAAGAAGTGGAAATTCCAGAAGTCGTTACTCAAAGGACCCGTCAAAATGTGATTGGCCACGTCAGGAACGTGTTTGAATCAATCGAACTGGGGAAGACTTTTGATATGGGGTACCTCACTGATAGTGTAACTGCCATCATCGATGAAGTCACTGCCAATCCCAATGTCCTGATCAACTTGACTGACATTCGCACATTCGACGGAACAATATTTGCCCACTGTGTTAATGTCTGCATTTTATCCATTATTATCGGGATTAAATGCAGCCTTAATGAGCTGGAATTACGGGAACTTGCCATTGGCTCCATTCTGCATGATATAGGCAAAATCTGCATTCCAACGCAAATATTGCAGAAACAGGGGCCTCTGACCCAGAATGAATTCGATTTGGTCAAAAAGCACACGGTCAATGGTTGGAACATATTAAGGAACAATCATGGCATCCCTCTATTAAGCGCCCATATCGCCTATCAACACCACGAACAACCTAATGGAAAGGGATATCCCCGAGAGCTACTGGACGAACAGATATACTTGTTTGCCAAGATTGTTGCCGTGGCCGACGCTTATGATGCAATGACTTCTGCCAGAGTCTACCGCCAAGGAATGATGCCTTTTCAGGCCCTACGTGTGATCAGGCAATTGCGGGAAATACAGTTTAACGCCGCAGTGGCTGATCTTTTGATTAGTTCAGTAGCGCCCTACCCCATAGGGGCCCGGGTCCTGCTCAGCAATGCTGAGATCGGCGTCGTGGTTGATGTCAATGCCGCGGAGCGCGAACGTCCTGTTGTACGCCTGCTTTTCCGGGCTGATGGTAGCAAGTATCAATTGCCCCGGGAAGTGAACTTGATGAATGAACACTCTTTGAGAATTATCAGGAGCCTGCCGTGAAGAAATCCAAAGGTTGTCTTGGTGAAGAAATTGCCCGTGTTTATTTGGAAGAGCAAGGTTTAATCACAAAGGCGCAAAACTTCCATACTGAATACGGGGAAATTGATTTAATTATGCAGGACCAAGATGTCTTGGTCTTTGTGGAGGTCAAATACCGCAGTACTGATCGATACGGGAATCCTTTGGAAGCTGTAAATTGGCATAAACAGAGGAAAATCAAGCAGATGGCGCAGCGATACATAGCTCAGTTAGGTTACGAACCAGTATGCCGCTTTGACGTGCTAGGCATTTTGGAAACAGAAATCTATTGGGTGAAGGGAGCATTTTCATGAAATCCAGATTAGTCTCACTAGTGATTGCAGTAGTTTTGATTGCAGGCTGGATCAGCCCAGCGTTTGCACAGAATTTTGCGGTTGATGCTCAAGTCGGGCTTTTATATGACTTTGATTCGGATCAAGTTCTGTTTGCCCAAGCAGCGGATACACCTTGGATTCCTGCCAGCCTGGTGAAGGTAATGACGTTGTTCGTAGCTTTTGATCGGATTGCAGCTGAAAAGATTGATCTTAACAGCGAAGTGACAGTGAGCGAACGGGCATGGCAAATTGGTGGCTCCCAGATGTTTTTGGAAGTCGGTGACAAGGTCACATTTGAAGATCTAATTCGCGGCACAGCGGTTGTCTCCGGTAATGATGCGTGCGTAGCCATTGCTGAAGCCTTGGCCGGGACTGAGGAATTGTTTGTCCAGTGGATGAATAACAAAGCTGGAGAGCTGGGCCTCAATCTCCATTTTGTTGATGTACACGGGTTATCTGATGAAAACCGGATCACCGCCATTGATTTTGCAAAACTGGTCAAGTATTATTTGTCGGCACATCCTCAGGCTTTGCAGTACCACAGCCAGCTTTCTTTCGCCTACCAACCCCGTTCCAGCAGGAATCCAATTGTGCAGGGGAACCGCAATGGTTTGCTGCGGAGTTATGAAGGGGCTGACGGACTGAAAACCGGCCATCTGAGCCAAGCAGGGTATAATCTGGTGGCAACGGCTCAAAAGGATGGCAGACGGCTCGTGGTTGTTATCCTGGGAGCTGCCAGTGAAGCAAAACGTGAACAGGAGGCGGCTAAAGCCCTGGATTATGGGTTTCGCAGTTTTGAATCAGTGAGTGTCGACCAGTTGCTGCCCATACGGCAAGCCCGGGTTTATAAAGGGCGGAGTGACTATGTGGATCTGACCACGAATGATGCACGGGTAAGCGTGGTCAGGGGGAACCGGGACAGGCTCAGTGTTGAGGTGTCCCAGCATGTGCTTCAAGCTCCGATTGCCGCTGGAGAGGAAGTCGGTACGCTTACGGTTTACTTGGATGGGGAAGTGTCGAAGGAAACACCCTTATTGGCCGCGGGCTCGGTTGAACGGGGCAGTTGGTTTACAGTACTCATCGATTCGATCGTTTTATTGTTTAGAAAGTTGTTTGGATCTGCATAAGAAGGACCTCTAATTCGGTCCTTCTCTTTAGCTAGATACAAAAAAGATGATCGCCGATAAGATAGACTATTTCACGAGTGCGGATCCAGTTGGTCGGGCTGACTTTACTCGGATTGTAGAAGAAGAGAGCTCCACCTGTGGGATCTGCACCGGACATTGCCATTTCAGCTGCTTTAATACAGTCCTGATCGGCATTAGTGATCCTGAATAACCTGCCGTCACTTACTGGTGAGAACTGCTGCGGTTGAAAAATGATCTCAGATATAGTATTGGGAAAGCGCGGATCCTTAAGACGATTCATTATTACCGCACCGACTGCCACCTTGCCGATAAAAGGCTCGCCTTCAGCCTCAGCATGAATCAACCTGGCCAACAGGTTAAGATCGTCGTTCATGTTATTCACCTCCACTATACAATACTCACCGGAATTTTTCTTGTCACCTGCTTTTTTCCAACAGGGATACTACGATTTTCGTGGAATTCATTAAAAGGAATCGCAAAATCAGGATTACTCCGTGCGATAAAGGAGGGAATACGTTTGCAGATAGATGATCTGGATCGGAAGATCCTGCAGCATCTGCGTGCTGACGGCAGGGTGAGTTATGTTGCCCTGGCCAATAAGTTCAATGTTTCCGAAGGAACCATTCGCAAGCGTGTACGCAAACTGGACGAAAACCAGATCTTACAAATCATCGGCGTTACTGATCCGCTTAAAGTTGGCCTGGATACAGTGGCTTTCATTTGGCTTAAGGTTGAGAGGCGCCGGCTTGAATCTGTAATAAAAGAGCTTAAGAGTATAAAAGATATTCGCTACCTTGTAATCACTACCGGTTCCTATGATGTGGTGGCCATGGCTGTACTGCCCGATCGTGAGCGCCTGATCCAACTGCTGAACAAACAGCTTGGGCAAATACCCGGCGTACATAGTACTGAAACCTCGATTGTGCTTGAAATCCATAAGCAGATCTATCATTGGAGTCCCTTCGATCAAGCCGTAAACTCAGGGGGTGAAGTCGGTGCCAAGAGTTGAAATCGATGAAATTGATCGTAAGATTATTGATTTGCTCCAAAACGATGGCCGCGTACCATTTTTGACGATTGCCAACCAATTAGGCCTCGCCGAAGGAACCATCCGCCGCAGGGTTGCCCGCTTACTTGATGAAAAGGTGCTGGAAATAGTTGGGGTGACTGATCCCCTAAAGGTAGGCATGCAGACTGTGGCTATTGTCGGACTGAACGTTGAACGGCGCCGGATTGATGACACCATTGAACGTTTGAAGAAAATGCCTGAAGTCCGTTATGTTGCAGTTGCCACGGGAATGTATGATGTTATTATTGAAATCGTAGTTCCCAGCAATGATGCTTTGTTGGAGTTTTTAATCACCAAATTGAACAACATTCCGTGGATCTTAAGCACTGGCACTTCTTTGGTCTTGAAAATTGTCAAACAGGACTTTGCGTGGGGGCCGGATGATTAGGTCCAAATACTTGCTGCCTCCCAGCGATAGCGCAGGGCTTCCGCTACATGCTGAGGTTGGATCTCTGTTTTACCTTCGAGTTCGGCGACGGTCTTCGCTATCCGAATTGTCTTGTAATATCCGCGGCCTGACAGCTTTAGTTTCTGAAAAGCCTTCTTAAGGAGAATCTGCACGTTTGGGGCAAGCTTAAGTGCTTGCACCTCTTCATCCGACAGCAGGCCGTTGCGGTGGCACAAGCTGGCATCAACCTTGATCGGTTCCGGTTCATGTTGGTAATCCTCAGCTGTCACCGGTTCCAGAAATGCAAACAAATCAATCCTATCCAGCAAAGGCCCAATCAGTTTCTTTTGATACTTGCGGATTTCCGAGAGGGTGCAGCGGCATTCATGATGCGGATCACCAAGGTATCCACAAGGGCAGGCATTGGTCGTGGCGATCAACAAAAAATTCGTTGGATAACTGATTCGTTCGTGAGCCCTGACAATCGTAATCTGCCGTGACTCAAGAGGTTCACGTAAACCCTGGAGTACATCATGACGGAATTCCAGCAGCTCATTCAGGATCAAAATACCATTGTGGGCAAGAGAAACCTCACCTGGCCTAATCTGGCTGCCGCCGCCTAATAGTCCAGCTTTGGTAATATTGTGGTGGGGTATGCGCAGTGGCCGAGAGGCCACTAATCCCGAACTGGGCGGCAGCAGGCCCGCGCAGCTGAAGATTTTCGTCGTTTCCAGTGCTTCTCTCCGAGTCAACGGCGGCAGTAAACCATGCACCGACTGGGCCAGCAAGGTTTTGCCTGTACCGGGAGGGCCGATCAATAATGCGTGGTGATGTCCTGCGGCGGCTATTGTCAACATCCGCTTGGCAATGGTTTGGCCTTTGATGATGGTATGGTGCAAAGGTTTGGTTTTCTGAGGGGAAAATTTTGGTTGCTTAATTGGCAGAATATTGATATTATTGGATAAAAGGCCGTATGCCATGGCTAAGCTCTTTAATGCGTAGGCTCGCCTGGTGACTTCCGCTGCTTCAGGGCCGTTATCCTCTGGGATCAGGAGCAGTTTTCCATTCCGAGCCGCAAGTTCAGCGATGCTGATCATGCCAGGGACACCCCTCAGTTCGCCATTGAGAGATAGCTCTCCAACAATGACGTAACGCTTTAACTGCTCTGTGGAAATACAGCCCATACCTGCCAGAATTCCCAGAGCGATTGGCAGGTCATAAAGGGTGCCGTTCTTTTTCAAATCAGCAGGTGCCAGATTGACCACTATTTTCTGCAGTGGGTAGTTGAAACCAGAGTTTTTAAGGGCTGAGCGGACCCGCTCGCGGCTTTCCTTGACAGCCTGGCCTGCCAGGCCAACGATTTCAAATCCAGGCAGACCCGGGCGTATATCGACTTCCACATCAACTGCAGCTGCTTCAATACCAATAACAGCAGCGCTGGAAACTTTGATCATCACTGAACCTCCTTTTAAACTCCTAATATTAGGAATACTCCGAAATTAGGAAAATTCCTGCACAAACATAGAAGTACTGGGAAAATGGAATCCTAACAGAGAGACCTTACGGGAAGGAGTTCAGAATGGATTTTGAGATCGGTAGTACACGGATATTCAATTGTCCAATCTGTGGCGTAGATACACCACACAGCATCCGGGCCCATAAAGATGTCAATTACGGAATTGTGTGTACTAACTGCAACTCCGGGGCAATTGTCCATGAACTTGATTTGAGGATTTACCAATTGAAATGGGAGGAAGAACTGCGGGAAATCTTGGACAATCTTGTTGAACAGTCTTTAGGCAAGGATGATGATTGAATGAAATATTGAAGGGAGGGAGCCGAGGTGAACTGGGAACTGCAGGATTACCTGGTCGCCTTTAACATGGTAGAGGGGATCGGCTCAAGAAGGCTTACAGCATTGGTTGCAGCTTTTGGCAGCTTGGAAAAGGCATGGCATGCGCCCTACAAGGAATTGATTCAGGTTGGGGGTATTGGAACCAAACTGGCAGGGCAGTTTGTGGACCAAAGGGGACATATCGATCCAATCCAAGAGCGAAAATGGGCTGAGAGCCACTCAGCAAGAGTAGTTACGATCCTTGATAAAACAGATTATCCCCAGTGTCTGCGCAATTTGAGCAATCCCCCTCTGGTCCTGTATATTCAAGGGAAACTCCCTACACAACCTGGGGTAGCCGTTATCGGTTCTCGTAAGGCTACGCGAACCGGCAAAACCCAAGCCTACAACTTTGCCTACAGGCTGGCCAGTCACGGGCTGCCGATAATCAGCGGGTTGGCCCAGGGGATAGACACCCATGCGCACCTCGGTGCCTTGGCTGCCAACGGCTCTACAGTTGCAGTAATGGCCACTCCGATCAATGTCGTTTACCCTACCGAAAACCGCAGGCTTGCACAGGAAATAGCGGCATGCGGCTGTATTATTACGGAATTTTCCAGCCGCAGCCGGACCACACCCGGCCTTTTCCCTCTGCGCAACCGTGTGATTGCTGCTCTTGCCAAGGCAATTCTGGTTGTGGAGGCAGGGCAGAAGTCTGGAACGCTGTCGACGGTGGATGCAGGACTGGAACTCGGCCGTGATGTGTGGGCAATCCCCGGCGACATTGCCCATCCCCTCAGAAAAGGCACTCACGCACTGATCAAGCAGGGCGCAGGCCTGGCAGATTCACCGGAAGACATCCTCACTGCTTTTCCCGAAATCTCCACAGGAATTGCGGATTATCTTGACCATGCTGATCAACTTGTGTTTAAATATTACCTGCAAGGATACTCAGCTCAGAGGATCGTTGAATTGACAGGCCTGCCGATCCAGCAGGTGCAGAACACAATTACATTGATGGAAATCGAAGGTGTATCAGAGCAAGGGTGCAATCATAGACTATAACAAAGATTTGCATTATCAAAATAAAACTACTACAATAGTATAGAATCATGGTATCCCTCGGCAACCATAGAAGTAGGAGGTGAAGACGTGGCAACATCCCTGGTCATAGTTGAATCACCGGCCAAGGCAAGAACCATCAAGAGGTTTTTGGGCAGTAGATACACAGTCAAGGCAACCATGGGGCATCTTAGGGATTTGCCCCGCAGTCAATTTGGTGTAGATGTCGAAAACAATTATGAGCCAAAGTATATTACAATCCGGGGCAAAGGGAGTATCCTGCAGGAGTTAAAGAAGACTGCAAAAAAAAGCGCTCGTGTCCTTTTGGCAACTGACCCGGATCGAGAGGGCGAAGCGATAGCCTGGCATGTGGCTCAGGCTTTGGAACTTGACGGCGAGAAATGCCGGGTCGAGTTCAGAGAGATAACCAAGCAGGCAGTGGTCAATGCAATCAAAAATCCCCGCCATATTTCTGAGAATCTGGTAGCAGCGCAGCAGGGAAGGCGGGTTTTGGACAGAATTGTCGGCTATAAACTTTCTCCACTGTTGTGGGCCAAAGTAAAGCGAGGCCTTAGTGCCGGCCGCGTGCAATCAGTCGCCGTCCGGTTAATCTGTGATCGGGAAGCGGAAATCGAGGGTTTTGTACCAGAGGAATACTGGTCAGTCATTGGTGTGCTCCAAACTTTGGCCGGATCCAAGTTCGAAGCAAAACTAGTCAAATGGAACAACAAAAAGATTGAGCTCAAGACCGAAGCAGATGCCGTAAGGGTTAGAGAAGACATCGAAGGGCTGCCTTGGGTGGTGACCAAGGTTTCCCGTAAAGATCGAAAACGGCATCCCTCACCACCGTTTACCACCAGTACGCTGCAGCAGGAAGCTGCACGGAAGCTGAACTTTGCACCTAGGAAGACGATGAGGCTTGCCCAACAACTTTATGAAGGCCTTGACATTGGAAAAGAAGGCACAGTCGGGTTAATTACATACATGCGCACCGACGCTGTCCGAGTGGCTGACGAGGCGCTGAACGAGGCCAGGCGGCTGATTGAAGAGATATATGGCAAACCATATGTCCCTGCAAAACCCAATTTTTACAAGTCCAAGTCACAGGCCCAGGATGCACATGAGGCGATTCGGCCTACTGATGTGTGGCGGACACCTGACAGTTTGAAAACCTATCTTAACCGGGATCAGCTGAGATTGTACCGTTTAATATGGGAACGTTTTGTTGCCAGCCAAACGGAATCTGCTGTCATAGACAGTGTTTCAGCAGATATTCAGGTGGACGGCTACACTTTTAGGGCAACAGGATCGCAGCTAAAGTTTCCCGGTTTTATCAAGATTTATATCGAAGGTAGTGATGATAAGGAAGAACAGACAGGCATGCTGCCTGAATTGGCTGAAGGCGAAGCCGTTGCCTGTCAAGAACTGCAGTTAAACCAGCACTTTACACAGCCGCCTCCCCGGTATACCGAGGCGATGCTCGTTAAAGCGTTGGAAGAAAAGGGTATTGGCAGGCCCAGTACTTTTGCCCCAACCATTGATACAATCCAGCACCGAGGCTATGTCGTGCTTACGGAAAAGCGTTTTGTCCCCACGGAACTGGGTAGAGTGGTCATCGACATTCTGAAAGAAAACTTTGCAGAGTTGATTGACGTGGACTTCACGGCATCGATGGAGCAAAAACTTGATGAAATCGAGGCAGGCCGGGCGGAATGGATCGAAGTGATCGATCACTTCTACCAAGAATTCGTGCAGCTGTTGGACAAAGCAAACCGCAATTTGGAAAAAATTGATTTGCCGGACGAGGTTTCAGATCAACAGTGCGACAAGTGCGGCAGTTATATGGTGGTGAAGCATGGAAGGTTTGGCAAGTTTCTGGCTTGCCCGAACTACCCGGAATGCAAAAACACGAAGCCGCTGCTGAAGACAATCGGAATACCTTGCTCTTACTGCAAAGATGGTGAGATCGTCGAACGCAGAACCAAAAAGGGCAGAGTATTCTATGGGTGCTCGAACTATCCCGATTGTGAGTTTACAAGCTGGTACAGGCCGGTTCAAGAAAAGTGCCCCAGCTGTGGCCATAACCTTGTCATCAAGACAAGGAAGTCAAGACCTGTCTGCAGCAACAAAGCATGCCCGGGAAAAGACGGAGAATAGGGGTAGAAAAGATGAAACAGCTTCTGGATCGTTACTTTCAATATCTGCGCGTCCAGCGGAATTTGTCTGATAATACCCTCATGGCATACCAGCGCGACCTCACAGCGTTTTCAGACTTTGTAAGCCAGTATTGGCAAAAGTGCCTTACGGAAGTGGACCGCCACTTGATTCGGGACTACTTGGCCGTTTTGCACCGCAAAGGGTTGAAAAGCACAAGTGTCGCGCGGAATTTGGCCGCACTGCGAAGCTTTTACGGTTTTTTGAAAAGATTCGGCTATATCAAGGCCGATCCCACGCAGTCTATCCGGATTCCCAAGCAAGGCAAGCGGCTGCCTCAGATCCTGACCGTGGATGAAACTGATCTGCTGCTGTCCAGCATTGATCCGTCCACGCCTTTGGGAATGAGGGACCGGGCGATTTTCGAGCTGCTTTACGCCACAGGAATCCGCCTCAGTGAGTTGGTAGGTTTGAACGTTGACGGAGTGGATTTGGACATGGGTTATGTCCGTGTCTATGGGAAAGGGCGCAGGGAGAGGATCGTCCCGCTTGGTGAATATGCTGTGGCAGCAATTGGGTCTTATCTTGCTGAAGCGCGGCCACAATTGTGTAAATCAGGTGAAAATGCACTGTTTGTCAACCATCGGGGCAGACGCCTGACTCCAAGAGGAGTCCAGTATCTCTTAAACAAACATATTGATCAATGCGCAATCTCAAAAATGATTTCTCCTCACAGCTTGCGGCACAGTTTTGCGACTCACCTGATTGATGCCGGGGCAGACTTGCGGGTGGTTCAGGAATTATTGGGACATGTCAATCTGTCTACTACCCAAATTTACACGCGAATAAGCCAAAGCAAACTGAAATCAGTCTATAACCGCGCCCACCCCCGGGCGTAACGCGGCGCATAGAGGAGGGGAAGAATGGAACCATTTAAAGCCACAACCATTATTGCCGTACGCAGAGATGGGAAAACTGCCATGGCCGGCGACGGGCAAGTTACATTCGGTGAAAACACAATAATCAAGCATCGGGCGAAAAAGATACGCAAGCTGTACAACAACTCTGTCCTGGTAGGGTTCGCGGGAGCGGCCGCAGATGCCTTTACTTTGTTTCAAAGGTTTGAAGGCAAGCTGGAGGAATTTCACGGGCATTTGGAAAGGGCAGCGGTGGAATTGGTCAAAGAATGGCGTACTGACCGGGCTATTCGCAATCTTGAGGCCTTGATTATCGCTGCCGATGCGGAAAAAATCCTGCTCATTTCCGGTTCTGGGGATATCATCGAACCTGATCAGGATGTGATTGCCATTGGTTCAGGCGGCGGTTATGCTTTGGCGGCTGCAAAAGCGCTGCTGGCGTATTCTGGTCTACCGGCCGCAGAAATAGCCAGAGAGGCGTTGGGAATAGCAGCCGGTATCTGCGTTTATACAAACGATCAAATCTATGTTGTGGAACTCACAAGCGAGAAGGAGGCAGCCGGTGATGGAGTTGACTCCTAAGGAAATTGTCGAGCACCTCGACAAGTATATAGTAGGACAGGAAGAAGCAAAGAGGGCTGTAGCAATTGCCTTGCGCAACCGGTATCGCCGCAGCAGGCTGCCGGATGAACTCCGTGATGAAATCATCCCAAAAAACATTCTGATGATCGGCCCTACCGGCGTAGGCAAGACTGAGATTGCCAGGCGTTTGGCGAAGCTGGCGAACGCACCGTTTATCAAGGTTGAAGCTACTAAGTTCACTGAGGTCGGATATGTCGGCAGAGATGTGGAGTCCATCGTGCGCGATTTGGTCGAATCAGCAATCAGGATGGTTAAAGCTGAGAAATTCACAGCGGTTGAGAATAGGGCACGGGCTGCCGCTAAAGAACGGATTCTTAGTATCCTGGTACCTATACCGGGAAGTGAGAAACGTGCCAATCCCTTCGGGGTGATGTTTGGTATGGGCCAGCGCCAGCCTGCGGGTGATCTGGCTGAAATATCTGAGGAAAGGCTTCAGGAGTTGAAGAATGAACGGCTGCGTTACCGCAAGCTTCTAGAACTAGGAGAATTGGACAATACTATGGTTGAGATTGAAGTGGAAGACCAGCCCGGCCAATTCTTTGAAGTCTTTTCCAGTATGGGAATGGAAGACTTGACCATGAGTATTCAGGACGCTCTCGGCGGTATGCTGCCGAAACGGAGGCACAGACGGCGTACAACTGTAAAAGAAGCATTGAGGATTCTCACTCAAGAGGAAGCGGATAAGCTGATCGATATTGACTCAATTGCTGCTGAAGCCGTTACCAGGTGTGAACAGATGGGCATCGTATTTATTGATGAAATTGACAAAATTGCAGGGAAATCCAGTCAAATGGGCCCTGATGTTTCCCGAGAGGGTGTGCAGCGGGATATTCTACCCATTGTTGAAGGTGGAACGGTAATGACAAAATACGGGCCCGTTAGAACCGATCACATTCTCTTTATTGCAGCGGGGGCATTTCATATCGCCAAGCCGTCAGATTTGATTCCGGAACTGCAGGGGAGGTTCCCAATCAGGGTTGAACTGTCCAGTTTGAAACGGGAGGATTTCAAACGGATTCTGACTGAGCCGGAGAATGCACTAATTAAACAGTATTCTGCATTACTGAAAACCGAAAGTGTCGAGCTGGAATTCACCAGCGATGGCATTGATGCAATAGCCCAGTTTGCAGAGGAAGTCAATGGGAATACGGAAGATATTGGTGCGCGCAGATTACATACGATCATGGAACGCTTGCTGGAAAGCTTGATGTTTGAAGCGGATCAAACTCCCAGAAGCGTTGTGATTGACCAGGAATATATCCACAGAGAGCTTGGCCCAATTGTAGCTGACAGGGATTTAAGTAGGTATATTCTGTAGCAAAATTCGAAATCAAAATTGGAGGTTGTTTTGACATGACTAATTTATTGGAGAAAACCAGAATGATCAGTAGATCTATTCAACAATCTGTAGGTTATGAGGTGGATCTCAATCATATAGCTGAAGTGCTGTCTGATGCCGTTGAAACGAATGTTTATGTTTTTGACAGAAAAGGCAAGCTGTTAGGTTCCGCCGTCTATGAGCCGCATGGAACCAGTGTCATGGAAGATGAAATGCTCGCTATTGGCACTTTGGCTTCTGATTACAATCAGGAATTGCTTAAAGTTGATGTAACCAGCGCCAATCAAAAAGGGCAGCAAGTTGTCCATACCTCGGAAGCAATCAGCCCTTTTGCTGATAAAACCATCACCATCGTACCGCTTGCCGGCGGCAGCGAGCGGCTGGGGACTCTGATCCTGGCTAAACTGGACAGCGAATTTTCCGATGATGATTTGATCCTTGCGGAATACGGCGCAACTGTTGTAGGAATGGAAATCGTCAGGGCAAGATCAGATCAGATTGAGGACGAAGTTCGCAAGAAAGCAGCTTGCCAGATTGCAATTGGCACCTTGTCGTTTTCAGAGCAAGAAGCAGTTGAACACATTTTTGACGAACTTGACGGTGAAGAGGGTCTTTTGGTAGCGAGCAAAATTGCGGACAGTGTAGGGATAACCCGTTCAGTGATCGTTAATGCATTGCGCAAACTGGAAAGTGCGGGAGCGATCGAGTCCAGATCGCTCGGCATGAAAGGGACATATATTCGGGTACTCAATGAGTATTTCCTGGAAGAGCTAGCCAAACATCGGGCCCGTTAGTACCTTTTTGGATACGACAGAGCACCTGTTTGAGTGGAGCAGCCCAATTTTGTGCGGCTCTTTTTTTTGATCTTGTAATAATAATTGTTCGCGTTTTTAAAGGATTCTTGATGCAATTGTAGAACTATATGCCATAAATATCCATTTTGTTGGAGGATGAAGGTTATGTTCAAGTTTGTTGATCTGGTCACCAATGGCCTGGACGCAGCCAATTTACGTCACAAGGTCTTAAGCAATAACCTTGCGAATGCCAACACACCACATTTTCAACGCAGTGATGTAGATTTTTCGAACCTCTTTCAGCAATCCTCATCCATGCCCATTGCTGCAACCCATCCGAGACACATTGCCGTAACCCGGAGGCGCAGTGGAGGGCTCCGGATTGTTCAGGACAATTCCACTTCTATTCGTAATGATGGCAGCAATGTCGATGTTGACCGGGAAATGGTCATGCTTTTGGAAAATCAGCTGCATTACCAGGCGATGGCCGATGTCATCAGCAGAAACTTGGGTTACTTGAGACTCGTAATCGGAGAAGGGAGATGACAGGTATGGGTCTGTTTGATTCATTTAGAATCAGTGGTTCTGGTTTGACTGCAGAGCGAGTTCGTATGGATACCATAGCCAATAATTTGGCAAATGCCAACACAGTCCGTACAGAGCAAGGCGGTCCGTATCGCAGGCAGATGGTAGTCTTTTCTTCTGTGGAACCCGATCGCCGGCAGCGATTCAAGATTGGCGGCGGCGTTAGGGTTGCGGGAATTGTCGAAGACCCATCTGCGCCAAGGTTGGTATACGATCCACAGCATCCGGATGCAGACAGTGACGGTTACGTGCAAATGCCCAATGTGAATGTGATTTCAGAAATGGTGGACCTGATCAGTGCCACCAGAGCGTACGAAGCCAATATCACAGCCATCAATGCCGCAAAATCGATGGCTATGAAAGCCCTTGACATCGGGCGCGGGTAGGGGAGGGGGTATGACAAGTGAGGATTGAGAGTGAGGTCGGCCGCATCAGTCAAATGCCCAAGTCATCTGCGAGGAAGCTTGACCAACCGGGTTTTGGCGAACTGATCAAGTCTGCGTTGGTGTCGGTAAACGATCAGCTTAATCAGGCAGAACAAGCTGGCTTGTTGTTGGCAAAGGGAGAAATTGACATTCATAATGCAGTCATTATTGCCGAGAAGGCCAATCTGGCACTGCAGCTTACCATAGCAATCAGGAAAAAGATCATTGAGGCTTATCAGGAAATTATGAGGATGCAAGTCTAAGAAAACTTATGTACTTTAGAGCATAGGGAGATTCGTATGGAGACTTTATTCACCTCATTAAAAGAAACCTGGAACAAATTATCAGTACGAACACGTATTGCAGGCGGTGTCGCTGCCGGTATCGTTTTTCTCGCGTTATCGCTGATTGCCATTTTTTCCGGCGACGACTATCAACCGCTGTACACCAATCTTGATCTTAGTGATGCGGCAAGCATAACCACAGCCTTGAGTGAAAACAACATTCCTTACCGCTTGGCTGACAACGGCAGTTCGATTTTGGTTCCGGCTGACAGAGTCTATCAAACCCGGCTTACTTTAGCGGCACAGGGATTGCCCGCGGGCGGTGTGGTTGGCTTTGAAACCTTCAATACCACCAGGCTCGGTGAAACCGAAGCAGACCGCCAGCTTCGCTACCGCATTGCCCTTGAGGGGGAACTGACGCGGACGATTCGTTCACTGGATGAAGTTGAAGATGCCCGGGTACATTTGGTAATTCCCCCGAACAGCCTTTTTATTAGGGATACACAGCCCTCGACGGCATCGGTATTGCTCCGCCTAAAACCTGGTGCCGTTTTGTCCCAGCAGCAAGTCCGTGGGATCACACACCTTTTGGCCACCAGTGTGGAGCGCCTGGCACCTGAGAATATTACCATCATGGACACCAGCGGCACGATCTTAAACGATCACGCCAGTGTTGACGGTTTTGACGGCAGTGCAGTCAGCCAGCGCCTGGAATTGACTGTCATGTATGAGCAGCGTCTGGCGGCAAACCTGCGGGCGATGCTGGAAAGGGTATATGGATATGGCAAAGTTGTCTGTTTGGTCAGTGTCCAGCTTGACTTTGACACTGTGGAACAGTATCAGGAGATCTATTCTGCGCCCAGCCGTGATGGAGGGTTAGTCCGCAGCCAGCAATCCTTCAGTGAATTCTATACCGATAATGTGGCAGCTTTTGGCGTTCCCGGTGTTAGTGCAAATATTCCCGGTTATGTAGAACTTGATCCGGAAGAGATGGGTGCTTACCGTCAAGAGTCAACCGTCAACTATGAATTGAATCGTACGGAGATTCACCAGATGACTCCTCCGGGAGGTGTCGAACAGATCAGTGTCTCCATCTGGATTGACGGGGACGTTGGCCAATCAGAATTGGATGCGGTTGAGGCATCTGTTGTTGGTGCCTTGGGCCTCAATTTTGATCGCGGTGATCACATCTCAATTTCAGCAATGCCATTTCAATCAGACTTTACCTTTGTGGCAAGCGATGAGTCAATTCCTTCAGGGTTTTCGCCGATATGGCTGTTTATGATTATCACCGGTTTGATACTGGTTTTGATTGTTAGTGTGCTGGTGCGCAAAACCAGACAGAAAACCACTCTTGAAATTGAGCCGGGTATTGAGATAGCTGTCGGTGCCGAAGAAGAAATGTCTCCTGAAGATGCCGCCAGGCTTGATGTTATCCAGCGCTTGAAACGCTATTCTGCTGAAAGACCAAAAGAGTTTGCTCAAATGCTCAAAAGCTGGCTATTAGAAGAATGAGGAGATGGGCTGAATTGAAGGGAAGATTGACTGGTAAAGAAAAAGCTGCCATTCTATTGATTGCACTAGGCCCTGAGGCTTCTGCTCAAGTGTTCAAGCATTTGTCGGATGAGGAGATTGAGGATCTCACTCTGCAAATAGCTAGTATGCGCAGGATCGAACCGGAGGCCCGTGAGCGTGTGTTAAACGAATTTGACGGAATGATGCAGGCGCAAGAGTACATAGAACAAGGTGGAATTGCCTATGCCAGAGAAGTTCTGGAAGCGGCTCTGGGTAAAGAAAGAGCTCGTGTAATCATAGAAAGGCTTACGGCTACGCTTCAGGTAAGGCCGTTTGATTTTGCCCGTAAAACAGAACCTACCCAGATTCTGAATTTCATTCAGAATGAGCACCCTCAGACCATTGCCTTGGTTTTGGCATACTTGAAGCCCGAGCAAGCAAGCTTGGTACTGTCGGCACTCCCTCCGGAGCGGCAGGTCGATGTGGCCAAGCGTTTGGCAACGCTGGATAGAACCACGCCGGAGGTGTTGGAAGATATTGAAAGCACCCTCGAACAGAGATTATCAGCGTATGAAGTACATGATTACACAGTCGCAGGCGGAATTGATGCCGCTGTAGAGATTCTCAATCATGTTGATCGGAGCACGGAAAAGACAATCATGGAAGCGCTGGAAGAGGACGATCCTGAATTGGCTGAAGAAATCCGCAAAAGGATGTTTGTCTTTGAAGATATCATCAATCTCGACGACCGTGCCATTCAGCTTATTATTAGAGAAGTGGAATCAAAGGATTTGGCTCTGGCATTGAAGACCGCTTCTGAAGAAGTTTCGGATCGGATCTATCGCAATATGTCCAAGAGAGCAGCCACTCTTCTCAAAGAAGACATAGATTTTATGGGGCCGGTAAGGCTTCGCGATATCGATGAGGCTCAGACACGCATAGTCGCTGTTGTAAGACGGCTTGAGGAAGCCGGTGATTTGGTGATTTCACGCGGTGGGGAGGATGAACTGATTGTCTAAGATCATCAAAGCTGCTCAACTGCAGATTTTGGTTCCCAGCAGTCAGGATCAGATCTTTCGGCCGGAAGCTGAAATCGATAACGTTAAGGTCAAAGAGTCGCAAAAGGCGGATTGCACCATTTTTCAAGCAACTCAGTTGATTGACGACGCTAACGCAAAGGCTGCTGCAATTATTGAAGCAGCCCAGGCCAAAGCCAATGAAATAGTCAGCAAGGCTGAGGCAGAGAAAGCCCGAATCGAAAGTGAACTGGACGCAGTAATCAGTAAAGCGCAGCAGGATGGTTTTGCCGAGGGATATCACAAGGGACGGGAAACCGGATATCAGGAGATTCAACAAAAGGCTGCTCAGTTTCTTGACAGTATGGCTGCAATTGCCGAGAGTGCTGCAGAGCAACGCAGCGCTGCCCTTGCAAAGCTGGAGGAAGACTATCTAAAGCTTAGCCTCTACATAGCCGAAAAGATAATTAAGAAAGAAATTGCATCGGATCCAACTTTGCTGCTGCCCAGCATCAAAGCTGGATTGGAACGTTTGTCAGGCTGTGAGCAGGTTATCATCCGCGTTAGCCCTCAAACTTGTCAAGTGCTTAAGGATGCGGCATCACTAGCGGACGTATTCAATGGAAAAATCCGTTGGGAGAGTGATCCCGCCTTGCGGGACGGTGATTGTCTGCTTGAGACCGAGTATGGCGCTATTGATGCCGGCTTTGAGCAGCGCTTTGCTAAACTAAGCACTGAATTGCAGGAGCAGATCTATGCTAAGTAAGGAACGCCTTGATCATTACTTCAGTATGATTGATGATTTCAACGATCTTGAGCCTACGGGCAAAGTTGCCAAAGTCGTCGGGCTGACGATTGAATCAAACGGGCCGGCAGCCAATATTGGAGATTTGTGTGTGATCACCGCGCAAGATGGCAGCCGCGTCTATGCCGAAGCAGTAGGGTTTCATGACCGTTCAATAGTGCTTATGCCGCTTTCGGACATGACAGGAGTGGGGCCGGGTTGTTATGTAAGCAGTTTGGGGCATCCGCTGCGAGTGGGTGTAGGGCCTAAGCTTTTGGGCAGGGTTCTCGATGCATTTGGAAACCCCATCGATGGAAAAGGCCCTATCGAAGTTGAGCAGTACCGCCCACTGCACAACAGCAGTGTGCAGCCTTTGCACCGCCAGATGATCCGCAAGCCTATCTCAGTGGGAGTGAGGGCTATTGATGGGCTGCTGACTTGCGGAAAGGGTCAAAGGGTTGGGATTTTTTCCGGTAGTGGTGTTGGAAAAAGTACATTGCTGGGAATGATGGCCCGCAACACCTCGGCAGAGGTAAACGTGATTGGCCTCATTGGTGAACGGGGCCGTGAAGTCCGGGAGTTTATTGAATCAGATCTTGGGCCGGAAGGCCTGAAACGCTCGGTTGTTGTCGTTGCCACTTCAGATCAGTTGGCCATGATCCGGTTGAAAGGTGCGTTAACTGCTACTACTATTGCGGAGTATTTCCGGGATTGTGGCAAAGATGTGTTGTTTTTGATGGATTCTGTGACCAGGTTTGCATTTGCTCAACGTGAAGTAGGTTTGGCATCAGGTGAACCACCGGCCACCCGTGGTTATCCCCCATCGGTTTTTGCTCTTTTGCCTAAGCTGATGGAAAGGACAGGCCCGGGGCAGAATGGAACGATTACAGCGTTTTATACTGTCCTGGTGGATGGGGATGACTTCAATGAGCCGATTGCCGATACAGTCCGCAGCATTTTGGACGGGCACATTGTCTTGTCTCGTAGATTGTCCAATGCCCAGCATTATCCCGCCATAGATGTCCTGGCAAGCGTCAGCAGGGTAATGCCTGATGTAGTCGATGAAGATCATAACCAGTTGGCAGTCAGGTTTAAGACTCGGCTGGCAACCTATCGGGAAGCCGAAGATCTGATTAATATCGGTGCCTATGTCAGTGGAGCCAACCCACAAATTGACGATGCCATCCAATATATTGACGCTATCAACGATTACCTAAGGCAGCCGGCAGACCAAGGGTCAAGCTGGTCAGAGGCGCTGGAGTTGTTGGAGCGGGCAATGGGAAGTCAGAAAGGCGAAGAGTGATATGGCCAGGTTTGTGTTTCGGCTGCAAAGAGTAAAGCAGGTTCGTATCATCCAGGAAGCTGTCCAGAAACAAAAGTGGGCTCAGGCTCAAAGAGCTTTGCTCCTGGCTCAGCAGAAACTTGCACAGCTAAAGGAAGAAGAGGCGGATGTAGCAGCGTATTGTCATAAACTGACCGATATCCGGATTCGGCCTTGGGCTTATCGGTATCTTGCGAAACTGGACCGCATGATCACCCGCCAGGCAGAAGCTGTGCATGAAGCCGCCTTGGTTGAAGCAGCCGCCCGTCAGGACTGGAATCGGGCGAGAACCGAAAAGGAAAAACTCGAGCGTTTGGAAGCAAGGCATTATGAAGCGTTTATGTACGAGGAACTCCGTAAGGAACAGCACATCCTGGATGATATGAAAAATCATGTGGGGCAGGTTTAAGGGGGATCTCCGTGGTTAGATGGTTAGCTGCAGTTTATACGTTGATTATTTCTGTAATTATAGCATTTGTGCTTCTTACCATTACCGGTTTGATCCAACCGCAGGACAAGCTTATTGAGTATGCGCAATCTATTCAGGCGTTTGCTCCGTATGTTGAAACCTATTATGTAGGTGCGCAATGGCAGGACTGGCATGCCGAGAAGCAGGCAGAATTTGATGCAATTCATCAGGAGATTGAAGCGCAGCACCAGAGCCTGAATGCCAAAGAACAGCAGCTGCATGTGTTAAGCCAGAGCCTGGCCCGTCAAGAGCAAACCCTGAACGAACAGCGGGCCAAAAGCCAATCAGCTGCCAATCTGGCCAGATTATACTCTCAAATGCGGCCTGAAGAAGCTGTGGAAATACTGCAATTAATGGATCAAGAGCTGATTCTCGAGGTCTTGTTGGCAATGGATGAAGAAACCGCAGCTTTGGTTTTAGCTGCCCTGCCCCGGAGTTTGGCAGCAGAATTGAGTACAAGATTTCAGGAAGGGAGGTGAGGGGGATAAGAATTGGAATTGGATATCTATATCCGATTCAGTCCGGTAGCGGTGAGCAGTCCGATCCCAAGGCAGCAGGCGGAGGTTTTCAGGATCTGTTGACTCAGATACTAGCGACAGCTTCTGAGGCGGTAAACAATTTGCCAAACGCAATGAAACCAGAAGTGACCGTTATGGATTTCCTTGCTAAGATCACGGATCAGGAATCTGAGCCGGCTGGCCAGGATGAACCAAAAGCTGAAGATACCCTGCTGCAGCAGCTGGTGATGCTGTTGGCATTGAATGTCGATTATAGCGGCACCGCCCAGACTGGTCCCAGTATTGGTGAGGATGCACAAGAAACCGCAAGTGTGCTGGAGACTTTTACTAAAGCTGCTCAAGAGCAGCATGAGAGCACAACGAGACCACAACTCATCAATCTGTTTGAGGGTTTTAAGGCATGGCAGGCTCAACAAGCAGCAAGTGCCGATCGGCAGGAAGGAACTGGCCAATCCGGGATGGAGCAAGGGTCAAATCCGGCCGGGCCGGGGCCACCGGTACAGGCTGGTGCACTGGATGACGGCAGCAGCAGCTATCCCACTGGAGATCTCGCATTAATGCCGGAAAGGAACGAACTGGATCCATTGTTTGGCATCCGGACAAACAGTCCAGAATACCAGGAACCGGACAGGCCGGATCCAGAAGTATCGTCTTTCGACAGGCCTGCACTGGAGATTGAGCAACCAACTGCCCATATCGCTGCACAAGTCGCTGAGGTGCGTTACGGCCAGGAACAGCAGCTTCTTGAGGATATCCCGCTGAGCAGAGAAAATAGCTCAATTTTCATCGGCAGTTTTGAACCAGTGATTGAGCAAGCTGGTCAGTTACAGGAGGACATTGCTGACAATGAGTTGGACCCAGGTATTCCAGATCTCGAAACAGATCAACTGCCAACAGGCGGATTGACCTTTGCTGGCCGAGAGTCACCGCGAATTGAACCTGAGCATATGGTTCAAGAACGAGAAATTGGGTTTCAGCTGGTTCAAACAACAGGCAAAAGTGAGGCCGAGCGCCAGGGTGATAATAAGGCCGGCCTGGATCTGGCCGATGGGCAGTCTCAGCTCGAGGATTTGTCGCCGGAGGCCGAGAAGCTGCCGGCAGGCGATTCCGGAATCGAATTTGCGCAGATGGAAACACAGGAAACTAATCACAGTCATGATCCAAACCAACGCCAGAGCAATTTCCAACAAAGGCGAGTTGATGAAGGGACAGGTTTGAACCAGAGTCCGGGTATCTTGACCAGCCAGGAGATCAATGAGCCGCGGCAGGCTGGCACAGTTGAGAGCAATTCTAACATAGGCCTATTGCGGGAAACGGTTTTGACTCAGATCGTAGAACATGTCAGAATTCAAATTGACGCCCATCAGCAGCAAGTACAGATTAGGCTGAAGCCGGAGCATCTTGGCGATGTCCGGATTATGCTCACAATCAAAGACGGGCTGGTCAATGCCGAGTTCACTACCGAAAATCCTCTTACGGGAGAAATCATCCAGGCGGCTATTCCGGAACTACGCCTTAGTATGCAGCATCTGGGAGTTAACCTGGGCGAAGTGAATGTTGGCTGTAGTTTTCAGGACAAGCAATCCAGCTTTAACGGTGAAAGGCGGCATCACTCCCAAAGGAGCCGATTTGAGCCAAAAGTGACAGCTGGTTTTCAACTGGGGGCAGATTACGACAGCTTCCTCAGGGTGGACTTGCGTGCTTAGAAGGAGGTGGACGAGTGCAGGTAAATACCAATTACGCCTATCAGGCCAATGACACCCAGAACAAGGATGGGGTAAGTAACAGCAACAAGACACTTAATGCTGTTGCGCTGGGTAAAGATGATTTTCTGAAATTGCTCATCACTCAACTGCGTTACCAGGATCCCACAAGCCCAGTAGATGATAAGGAGTTCATTGCTCAGCTGGCCCAGTTCAGCAGCTTGGAACAGATGCAGAATTTGAACGAGACGATTAAGATGATGATGGAATCACAGCAGAAACTGACAGCTTTGGGGCAGGCTACGGCCATGATCGGCAAAGTTGTTGAAATCTATACCGTTGAAGGTGAAAGCCTGTATGGCAAGGTTACCGGTATTCAATTTAAGAATGAATGGCCGGAAATCGTTGTTGACGGCAAGCTGTACAGTTTTTCCGAAATTGTCTCCATCATGGAGGAGGGGACTAGTGTTGGAAACTAAATTTCAGATTCCCAATACAAACCCTGTCATACCGTTAAGTAAACCGGCTCCACCCCAAGCAAAGCCAAAAGCCGGTGCAGCTGCTGCCAGTTTCCAGGAAGTTTTACAAAAGAAGCTGGATCAATCTTGGCTGAAGTTTTCCGCTCATGCCCAAAAAAGGATGGCGGCCAATGGGATCAATCTCAGCGAATCGGAAATGGCAAAGCTTACAGAAGCAGTTGACAAGGTGGAAGCCAAGGGTGGTAGGGAATCATTGATCCTCATGCGTGATATGGCTTTCGTAGTCAGTGTCAAAAACAGGACAGTGATTACAGCCATAAACCACGAGAGGCTGAGAGACAATGTCTTTACCAATATTGACAGTGCGGTGATATCATAGGGCTGGACCTGCAAAGGGAGCCCTTACCTTACTAACCGACTGCAGTAAGGATTAAAGGGAGGTAGAAGCACAAATGATGCGTTCGTTGTTTGCAGGTGTTTCCGGATTGCAGAATCATCAAGTCCGGATGGATGTAATTGGAAACAATATTGCAAACGTAAATACTGTTGGCTTCAAGTATTCACGGGCAACCTTCAAGGAAGCCCTTTACCAAACACTGGCTGCTGCCACCGCGGCCCAAGGAGGGCGGGGGTCTGTCAATGCGCAGCAGGTTGGCTTAGGCTCTAGATTAGGTTCAATTGATGTAATTCATACCCAAGGAGGAACCCAATCATCCAGCAGCGATACCGATTTGGCCATTGAAGGAAATGGTTTCTTCATACTCAGCGATGGCACGAAGCAGTACTACACGAGGGCAGGGATGTTTGGGTTTGACGAGAACAATGCCTTGGTATCCAGGCTGAACGGATTGCCGGTAATGGGTTACCTGGCTGATGTAAACGGGAACATTTCCACAGATGTTGAACTGAAGGCAATCGAAATCACTGAAAGCGTGAGTTCAATCAATGCAACGGCTACGAGCGAAGTTGTTCTCAGCGGTAATATCTCATCGGCCACGGAAGAGGGTGGACAAGTTGTACGGATTGCCACTGTGTATGACGCCAATGGTGATACTCATCGGGTGTTGATCACATTCACCAAGAATGATGGGAACGAGTGGCAGTGGACCGCCCGGTTGGAGGAAGATGATCCGTCAACTGAGTGGGGCAGTGGTACAATCACCTTTAACGATGATGGCACAGTTCAGTCCGTAACAGATGTAGAAGTGGAGATCCCCGCAGCTGCACTGCCTTTGGTGGAAAACACCAATCTCGAGTTCACCCTTGACTTCAGCGGTGTCAGGCAATATGCCGATGAGACTTCCGTTGTAGTCCTGCGGCAGAATGGATTGCCTCCCGGTGAATTGGATGGAGTATCCATTGACCGCTCCGGAATACTGATCGGGAGCTACTCGAATGGTTTGATCAGGCAATTGGGGCAAATAGCCCTTGCCCAATTCAAGAACCCGCCGGGTCTCCTCAAGGTGGGAGACACAATGTTCGAGGCGACCGTTGCTTCAGGCGATGCGGTTAGAGGGCCGGCCAATTCCAAAGGGTTCGGGGCGATCATGTCCAACTCACTGGAGATGTCCAACGTGGATTTAAGTAACGAATTCACAGAGATGATTATTACCCAGAGAGGCTTTCAGGCCAACTCAAGGATCATCACTTCTGCTGATGAGATGCTGCAGGAGCTGGTAAACCTGAAACGATAAACTATTGTAACAAGTGGTAAGGGGCTGGAGAGCCCCTTACCATGAACGAAATGGGGTCTGAAAATGGATCTTTCGCTGCTGTTAGGTCTAGTGCTGGGTTTCGGTTTGATTATTGGTTCCATAGCATTAAGCGGCCACATTGGAGCTTATTGGAATGTACAGAGTATTATGATTACTCTGGGCGGCTCCTTTGCCGCGACAATGGTTAACTTCTCCATCAAGGAATTGGCCAGTCTTGGGCATGTTCTGAAAGTGGCCTTGACCCATAAGGAGCCGAATCCGCTGGAGATTATTGCCACCATTGTGCGATTTGCCGAAATCTCGCGGCGCGAGGGATTACTGGCGCTGGAGGAGAGAGCCCAAGAGCTGGATGAACCATTTTTGCAGAAAGGCATTCAATTGGTGGTGGATGGTACCGATCCTGATTTGGTCCGGGGCATCCTTGAAATTGAGCTCAGCTACATGGAGGAACGCCATTCAGTTGGCCAGCGGATCTTTGAACGGCTTGGCGGGTATTGCCCTGCGTTCGGGATGATTGGAACACTGATTGGTTTGATCATGATGCTGCAGAAGATGGAAGACGCCCGTAATCTTGGTGTAGGAATGGCAGTTGCCCTGATCACCACATTGTATGGCGTAGTTTTGGCTAACCTGGTCTTTTTGCCGATTGCCGACAGACTGCGCTTACAGAACGACAAGGAGGTCTTGGTTAAGGAAATCATGATCGAAGGAATCCTTTCTATTCGCGCTGGGGAAAACCCGCGGATTATCGAGGAAAAACTGAATGCGTTCTTGCCTCGTTATCGTAAGGTAAGCCGGGGAGAAGCCATTGAACAAGTGACTGAGGAAGTGAGGACCGGTGCGCAAGCGTAGAAAGCAGCCAAGCCAACCTGTACAATCGGGTTCACCCTTGTGGATGACAACCTATGCAGACATGGTAACCCTGCTTTTGTCATTGTTTGTGCTGTTGTTTGGCATTTCAAACGTGGATGAAGGCAAGTTCCATGGATTAATGCAATCCATCCGCGGCGGGTTTGGAGTGTTGCAGGGAGGTTTGGTTGCAGAAACCGACCCTGGATTGTTATCGTCAAGTTCCGAGCTTAGTCTGGAGCAGTTACTGCAGCTTAAGGAGGCTCTAGGAGAGTTTATTGATCTGGAAGGGCTGCACGCCTCCGTGATGGTGGAACATGAAGAACGGGGTTTGGTTGTCCGGTTTGCAGACCAGGTGTTTTTCGATCTGGGAAAGGCAGACCTTAAGCAAGAAGCTGTAGCCATTCTTGACAAACTTGGCCCAATTCTCAAGGACATTCCCAACCCTATCCGAGTGGAAGGCCATACCGACAACTGGCCGATCAAGACTGCGCAGTTTCCCTCCAATTGGGAACTGTCGACACACCGGGCAACCCGGGTAATTCGATATATGGTTGAAGAGCTTGGCTTCGATCCTAACAAGCTGTCTGCAGCAGGTTACGGGGAGTATCGTCCGGTTGCCCCCAACGATACTGCGGAAAACCGTGCTTTAAACCGCAGGGTGGACATTGTAATCATGAGGATGGATCTTTGGGCTGAAGAGCCAAAATCTGAGATGGAGTGATGGGCTTTGAGTAAAAAGGTCGAGGTTGATTTCAGATTTGTAATTGTTGCGCTGGCATTGGTAATCATAGCTTCAGTCGGGAGTGCATTCACTGCGTATATGATGCTAGCCCGCAATACTCCCAACACGGGCGCGGAGAAGGCTGACGGTGGCGCCCGGGATATTGGCCCTACATATGAAATCGGTGAATTTACCGTAAATTTGGCCGGAACGAATTCGATCAGGTTTATTCGCACCGGAATCGTATTGGAATTCACCAAAGACAGCGACGTGCGAGAGGCAGAAAGGCGCGAACCGCAAATCCGGGATCGGATAATTACAATACTCCGCACGTGTACCTTGGCAGATTTAAGTGCTCCCGACGGCTTGGTACAGTTAAAAGCCAAACTGATTGGCGCGATCAACGAATTGTTTGGAACGGAAAAGGTTTCTGATATTTTCTTTATAGACTTGGTATTCCAATAAGGGGTTAATCATATGAGTGAGTTTCAATTTACGCAGGCGGAAATGAATGCATTATCAGCCCAAAACCGGCAGATGGATTCTTTGTTCGATCAGAAACTGACCGAACTGCTGCAAGGGGCGAATTTTCTGTTGGAAAAGCACATGATCAAGTTTTTTGGCACGCCCATTTCCATCGACGGGTTTTATGCTGAACGCACACAAGGCCACTTGACGAAGCTTTATGCCGAAGACGAGGCCATCTATGCATACCCTGTCAATTTCCAATTTAGCACTTCGTTTGTATTGATCCACACAAGGGATGCAGAAGAGATGGCCGGTTTCCTCAATGTTGATTTGGTAAGGGCTGTGGATTTGCTGGTCGAGGAGTTCGTGAATACGGTTTCGGAGTTCCTGACTGAGCTGACCGGCTATTGGCACTACGGCAATATCCTGCCTGTGAACAAAATACCTCCAGCCCAGCTTGGGTCCATGTCATCGGTCCCAAGTCATATCGTCCACTATAATATCTGCTTTAATTCATCCAGCGTTGAACTGTTTTGGCTGCTGCAGGGGGACAAACTTCTTGAGGGTATGGACAAGAAAACTGAAAGCCCAATAGTGGGAAGACAAGTTAGGAACCGCCGGGCTGTGAATATCAAAAAACCAAAGGTAGTCCAAATAGAGTCTTTCGAGTTTGACAGTCTTACGGTTGATCAGCCCGAAAGCGCGAGACACTCGATGGAAATTGTCTCTGATGTCACTATTCCCGTGATTGCCGAATTGGGAACCACCACAATGAACCTTGATGAGATCATGAAACTTAAGAGTGGTGATGTGATCACTCTCCAAAAAGCCGCCGGAGATCCTGCTGATGTCTATGTCTTTGATCAGAATATAGCCAGTGCCGAGATCATGGTCGTTGATGATCATCTTGGTTTAAGAATCCTCGAAATTGACAGCAACCTCAATCGGATAAAATCCTAAATTGTGCAGGAGAAACTTGACAAAAATCGAATTTATCACCATACAATAGGATGCAAACTGGGAACAGGTGGGGGTGGCAGTGGTGGATTTGTTTGATTCAGAAATGGTGATTGGTTTTGTTAAAGTAGTTGTTATTCTGGCCTGCCTGATCCCAATCATGTACTTTGTTACCCGATGGTACGCCAAAGCCCACAAGGCGCATAGTACAGTGCATATAAGGGAACGGGTTCCGCTGGGGGGGAACCGGTTCTTATATGTCGTGGAGTGGGCTGAAAACCGGTACCTGCTTGCGCTCGGCGGCCAACAGATTACGATCATCGACAAGCAAGGCGTAGCTGTGTTCCAAACAGGTGATCAAGGATTGTCTTCGGTTCAAGGGGAAGGTGGTGAGTAACCATCATATCAGATCTTGGCTTAAGTATCTTGGAGAATCCAGAGGATCTAACAGTCGCACTACAAATCCTGATCGCTTTGACAGTATTGACACTAGCCCCGTCGATTCTCATTTTAATGACCTCTTTTACCCGTGTTGTGGTTTCGATGTCGTTCATCCGCAATGCGATCGCGACGAATCAGATGCCCCCGAACCAGGTAATTGTCGGGTTGTCGCTTTTTCTGACTTTTTTTATTATGGCCCCGGTATTTGCCGATGCCTACACACAGGGGATTGCACCGTATTTGGCAGGCGAACTTGATCTGGAGGTGGCACTCAACTTAACCCTGGAGCCGATTCGTGAATTCATGTTTAAGCATACTCGAGAGAAAGACCTGGCGATCTTTCTGGAAGCCAGAGGTGAACCCCATCCTGAAACTAAGGAAGACGTCAGCATCTTTGCCTTGGTTCCGGCATTCGTTATTTCCGAATTGAAAACAGCATTTCAAATCGGCTTTATGATCTTTATTCCGTTTTTGGTAATTGATATGATTGTGGCCAGTATCCTCATGGCCATGGGAATGATGATGCTGCCGCCGGTGATGATTTCGCTTCCGTTCAAAATTTTGTTATTTGTTTTGGTGGATGGTTGGAATTTGGTGGTTCGTTCTTTGCTGGTAAGTTTTAATTAGGAGATGAGCTTGATGAGCGAAGTTGAGATCGTCGCTTTAGCCAAGCAAGCACTGACGACTGTCCTGCTGGTTGCCGGGCCTGCTTTGGGCATGGGGTTGATTGTGGGTTTGACAGTAAGTATTTTTCAGGCCACCACTCAGATTCAAGAACAGACTCTGACTTTCATACCAAAAATCATTGCTGTTTTGGCTTCTATACTGTTGTTCGGGCCATGGATGCTGCGTGTGCTGGTCAATTTCGGCAGCCAGGTTCTGGAAAACCTGCATAATTTTGTAGCTTGAACGAGGTTGGAGCCATGCTGGGTTTAGAGGGATACCTGTTGGCATTCATCCGTTTTTCAACGTTTATTTTTGCTGTACCCCCACTTAGGCAAAGAGGGATCCCGGCACAGGCCAAAACCGGGCTTGCAGTTTTGATGGCAATACTGGTGGCCCAACCACTGACATACGTGGGTGATTTTAGTCTTGATTGGGTAGTGTTAGTTATCCAGGAGATTGGTGTGGGCTTGTTGTTGGCGTTTGTTGTTACCCTGGTCTTTGCCAGCATCCAGTTTTCCGGGCAGTTGGTGGATTTTCCCATTGGGTTTGGATTGGCAACCGTTTTTGATCCCCAGTTAGGGGTGCAGCTGCCTGTATTCACGCAGTTTTACTCCTTATTGACAATGGTTATCTTTTTTGCCGTCGATGCTCATCTGTGGATTATAAGAGCCCTGTGCCAGAGTTACCAGTATTTGCCGATTAATAGTTTTTTCACTTTGGAATTTACTCTTGAGGCCATGTCTCAACTAGGCAAGAATCTATTCCTGATCGGGCTTCAGATTGCGGCACCAGTCATGGGGACCATTATCCTTGTTGACGTAAGTTTAGGTGTGATTACGAGGATTGTCCCCCAGATGAATGTGTTCGTGCTTGGATTTCCAATCAAGAACCTTTTGGGGTTGTTTGTAATCATATTGGCAATTCCAGCTTTTGTAGCTCTAGTCGCCAAATTGTTTGCCTATGACGGATTGTTGATGGAGATCATCTACGGACTGATCCAGTCTGGTACTTAGGAGACCAACATGAAAAATTGTTTCGATTCGATCAGGTTCAAATTTGACTTGCAGCTCTTTGCAGAGAAAACAGAGAGCGCCACTCCTCATAAGCGAGAAGAAGTACGCAAGAAAGGCCAAGTTGCCAAGAGTGGAGAGATTGGGCCAGCACTTGTAATCCTGGTGGGATTCTACGTCATAAAATTTGCCATCAGCGGGGGGGTGGAGCGGCTCGATGCCCTTGTGCGGCACTTTCTGGCAAATGCCGCCAGTTGGAATGGCAATGCAGACATGGCTTATGGTTTTTGCTTGGTTGCGCTAAGGGAAATTGCCTTTGTGCTTTTGCCAATATTTGGGGTTTTGCTTTTGGTCAGTTTTGCTGCCCAGTACTTCCAAGTAGGGCTGATGTTCAACCCATCCGTGATCCAGCCTCAGTTAAACCGGATCAATCCTTTTGAAGGGATGAAACGCCTGTTTTCCAAACGGGCCATTGTGGAATGTCTCAAATCGGTTCTCAAGGTTGTGATAGTGGGTTGGATTGTATTTACACAAGTTCGCAACCGCTTACCGTGGCTAACCAATCTGGCAGCGCTGGATATCTCCAACAGCTTCTTGCTTGTTGGCAATTCAATTTTTGCCCTTGTTCAGGCGCTTGGGCTTACTCTGCTGATTTTGGCCGTATTAGACTATTTCTACCAGAAGTGGGAGTTCGAGAAAAATATCCGCATGACCAGGCATGAGGTTAAAGAGGAATTCAAGCAGCTGGAAGGGGATCCCCTGGTTCGTTCCCGAATCCGCCAGAAACAGCGGGAACTCGCATCAAGGCGGATGATGCAGGCAGTTCCAACAGCAGATGTGATAATCACAAACCCTACTCATATCGCAGTTGCTTTACTGTATGAAGCCGACAGGATGTCAGCACCTGAAGTGGTAGCCAAAGGTGCGGGAATTGTCGCTGAGAAAATTCGTGAGCTGGCAAATCAGCATGGTGTCCCTTTAGTGGAGAATCAGCCATTGGCCCGTGCTTTATACCGTTCGGTCGAGGTTGGACAGCAGATTCCTGCAGAGCTCTATGCGGCAGTTGCTGAAGTGTTGGCATTTGTCTACCGGCTCAGGAGGAAAGCACTGTAGCTAATGGGTTGGAGGGTATGACATGATTAATGGTACCGCTCCCTTGCACAAATTAGGGCAATACAGGGATCTCTATGTGGTAATTGCAGTGATTATGGTTGTAATCATGATGGTACTGCCATTACCGCCATTCCTTTTGGATATTCTATTTGCATGCAACATCAGCTTGTCATTACTGGTGCTCTTATTGTCCATTAACATCCGGGAGCCACTCGAAATCTCGATTTTCCCAACGCTTTTGTTGCTGCTGACTCTGTTTCGGCTTGCACTGAGTGTTTCATCCACCCGCCTAATTCTGCTTCGTGCATATGCCGGAAATATCATTAGTGCGTTTGGCGATTTTGTAGTCGGCGGCAATTATATCGTTGGATTTGTTATTTTCTTGATTCTGGTTATAGTTCAGTTTATCGTTATTACCAAAGGCTCGGAACGGGTTGCGGAAGTAGCGGCTAGGTTCACTCTTGACGCAATGCCTGGCAAACAAATGAGCATTGATGCGGATCTCAATGCCGGCTTGATATCAGAAGCGGAAGCTAGGCAGAGGCGAGTGCAGATCCAACGGGAAGCAGACTTTTACGGTGCCATGGACGGTGCGTCGAAATTTATCAAAGGCGACGCCATTGCCGGGATTATCATCGTTTTGATAGACTTTGTAGGCGGGCTGTTGATCGGCATCCTCTCCCGCGGTTATGATTTCCAGCGTGCACTCAACACATACACCCTTTTGACCGTGGGTGACGGATTGGTATCACAAATCCCCGCGCTCCTGGTGAGTACCGCCACCGGAATTATTGTCACCAGGGCTGCCAGCGAAAACAATCTTGGCCATGATCTCAACATTCAGCTGTTAAGCAGTCCAAAAACGTTAATGATCACCAGCGGGGTCCTGATGGTGTTTGCGGTGGTTCCCGGCTTGCCTTTCGTTCCGTTTTTTATTCTCAGCGGCTTGTTTGGCCTTTTGGGGTATGCGCTCTTTCGGGAGCAAGCCAGTGTCGAGACAAGTGCTATTGCCGATGAAGCCAGGCGTGAGCTTGAAGAAAGGCGCCAACCAGACAGCGTCCTTTCGCTCTTGCAGGTTGACATGATCGAATTGGAAATCGGTTACAGCCTGATTCCCTTGGTGGACAGCGAACAAGGGGGAGATATGCTCGATCGCATCACAATGATCAGACGTCAATGTGCTTTGGAGCTTGGGATCATTGTTCCCGTGATCAGAATCCGGGATAACCTTCAGCTGCCGCCAAACTCATATGTGATAAAAATCAAAGGAATAGAAGTAGGCAGGGGGCAGCTGATGCTCAACCATTATCTGGCCATGGACGCGGGAAATGTAACTGAACCAGTACCTGGTGAACCTACAAAAGAACCTGCATTTGGCCTTGATGCCCTCTGGATCTCTGAAGAACACCGAGAACGGGCGGAAATGAACGGCTACACTGTCGTGGATTCACCAAGTGTTCTGGCAACTCATTTGACGGAGACTATCCGAAATCACGCTCACGAGTTGCTGGGCCGGCAAGAGGTGCAAACCTTGCTTGACAGCTTGCGGAGTGATTATTCAGCTGTAATCAATGAACTGGTCCCGAACCTGATGACTATCGGCGAGATTCAAAAAGTGCTTCAGACTCTTCTGCGAGAGCAGGTTCCTATCCGCAACCTGGTAACGATTCTTGAATCACTGGCTGATGCAGCTCCCGTCAGCAAAGATTTGGATTATCTTACAGAATACGTGCGGGAAGCATTGGCACGACAGCTTTGCCGTCAATATGCGGAAAATGATGTTCTATTGGTGCTGACGCTTGAGCCGCAGTGGGAGACGGTGATTGCAGAAGGGATTGAGCAGACAGAACGGGGCAACGTCATATCAATAGATCCGCGCATACTGCAGCGTCTTTTTGGCGCACTCAAGTCTGCACTGGATGCAAACAATCTGGTCCAGCCTGTTATCCTGGTCTCTCCACGGGTCAGGCTGGCCCTGAGACGCTTGACGGAAAGGAATTTTCCCAGTTTGATAGTGCTGTCATATAACGAAATTGTCCCGGAAATCCAGGTGCAGACTGTAGGGGTGGTGAAGTGGCCGCATGAGGATTAAAAAATTCCGCGGGGAGACATTGCCAGATGCAGTGACGAAGATGAAGGCTGAATTTGGGGACGATGCCATAATCCTGCAGACCAAAATTGTGAAGAAAGGCCGCTTTCTTGGGCTGTTCGGCAAGAAGCAGTACGAGGTATTGGGGGCAGTTGATCCAAATGCCCAGCCCGGCAGAAAACAAGTTCTCACTACTTCTAGTCATAACCAGAAGCCGGCAGCCGTTCAGGATCAGGATTTGGGCGTTGCAGACAGCAGCAGTGCCATCCAGTTACTATATCAACTGTTATCCAGCCAGGATCTGTCCCATGCTCTGGCCGTTAGAATTGTGAAAACGGTTTTACAACAGGTACCCAAACAAGACTGGAACGAGACCGAGTTGTTGAAAAAAAGCTGAGAACTGAGATCAGCAGTTTAATACAGGTGGATACACCCTGGGAGTTTACTGGAGTACAGAAAGTGGTGGCATTTATAGGCCCCACCGGTGTCGGCAAAACTACCACCATTGCGAAACTTGCGGCGAATTACCATCTTATTGCCCGCAAGAAAGTTGGGCTGATCACTTTGGATACCTACCGGATTGCAGCAGTGGTACACCTGAAAAAATACGCTGATATTATGAATGTACCCCTAACCGCCGTTTATTCCAGCAGTGGATTGGCCTCAGCATTGAATGCTTATGCAGATATGGACTTAATCCTAATTGATACTTATGGATGCAGCCATCATAACCGTGAACGGATGTCAGAGTTGAATATGGCTTTTAATGACCTAAGTGTGGAGAAGTATCTAGTGATTAGTGCAACAACAAAAAGCAACGATTTGATGGCAATTATTGATGCGTTTAAGGAACTGGAAATTGATAATCTAATCATCACCAAACTTGATGAAACACAAAGTTTTGGTATCTTGGTTGAAGCGCCGGATTATGCCCGAGTGCCGATCGCTTTTATTACAAATGGGCAAAGTGTGCCAGATGATATAGAAATTGCAGAAAATGATCAGCTGACGAGTATGGTTTTGGGGGGCTAGCAATGAACGACCAAGCACAGCGGCTGCGCGACCTTGTTAATCGAGATCCATGCACTGTTGCCCGCACTGTTGCCGTAACGAGCGGTAAAGGCGGTGTGGGAAAGACAAACATTGCGATTAATTTGGCTTTGGCTCTAATAAACATGAATCAGAAAGTAGCATTGCTCGATGGAGATCTAGGCCTGGCCAACGCCGATTTGCTCTTGGGTGTTTACCCAAAATACACTTTGCTTGATATTGTCAATGGAAAAAGAGAACTAAGTGATATCGTAATTGAGGGGCCGCTGGGGCTTAAGGTAATTGCCGGAGGTTCTGGTGTCTATGAGCTGGCGAATATTAGTCAAATGGGCTTGGACCGCCTGATTTCCGCTGCAATCCATTTGAACGGGGAACTTGACTTCTTAATCGTCGACACAAGTGCCGGTTTAGCGCGGAAAGTGATCCGTGTAATCATGGCTGTCAGCGAAGTGCTGGTTGTGGCGACTTCTGAGCCCAGCAGTATCGCTGACGCTTATGGGCTGATTAAAACGATTTTGCAGCGGGAGCCGGAAAAAGAGATCACCATTTTAGCCAATATGGTCCGCTCACCCAATGAAGGATTATTGGTGTGGCAGAAGATCAACATGATGACAAGCCGATTCCTGCAGCGCGAAGTCAAATACGTGGGCTGTGTGTTTTTTGATCCGAAAGTTGTATCTGCGGTGAGAGCGCAGCAGGCTTTCCTTTTGGCGTATCCGGGATCAAGTGCAAGCCGCTCTGTGTATAGTGTTGCTGAGAATCTGCTGACCAAAGCTTTTCTAAGCGCCAACCAGGTAACGGCCAATGTAAGAATGCCTTTTGGGAGGAATACTTTTGCTAATTAGCCCTAACCAAAGAGTTGAACTAGCCGTCGGCGATGGTGAAGATCGGAGAGTCTATCATACACGCGTTGAAGACCTGGATGAAGAGCGAGGCTACTTGTTGTTAGCGGCTCCGATTGTGGACGGAGATATCGTGCCCATCAGGCGCGAAACGATGGTGACCATATCGTTTTACAATTATGATGTGGTTCATCAGGGGCGGTATGAAGCTGCCGGCGTGGTTGAACGGCGCTTCAGGGACAATAATGTCCCTGTCTTGTTGGTAAACCTAACGACTGAATGGCAGAAGATCCAGCTGAGAGATTATGTCAGAGTCAGTGTTTATATTGATGCAACCTACAACGGAGATATTCCCTGCCGCGTTAAAGACATCAGCGGCGGCGGGCTGCTCTGTGTCACACAGGAAGAACTGGAGTTGGGTTCACAGATCTATGTAGATCTTCCAATTGGAGGGACGATAATCCGGTTATACTGCAGGATTTTGCGTGGGGCCCGGACCGAATATGGTTTTGAGTACGGCTGTATATTTGAAAATATTGATGAACGCACTCGTCTGGAGATCATTCAATACGTTTATAAACGCCAGATCGAAATCTATCGTAAGAAGATTGACGAAAAGGCTTAGGAAGTTGGTGGGCATGGATAGAGAAAGCGTTGAGCTTACTGACCTGTGGCAGCAGTATAAATTTAATAATGATCTTTCCGCAAGAGAGCAGATCATTGAAGAGTATCTGCCCCTGGTACAGTACATAGCCGGCAGGATTGCTATTCATCTTCCCGATAATGTAGAGTTTCACGATTTAATCAGCTATGGCGTATTTGGCCTGATTGATGCTATTGAAAAATATGACCTGAACAGAGATATCAAGTTTGAAACCTATGCCAGTGTACGGATTCGCGGTGGAATTATCGACGGGCTGCGTTCTACCGATTGGATACCGAGAAGCGTCCGGAATAAGGCAAAAAGGATCGATCAGGCAATTATGAAATTGGAACATGAACTGGGCCGAACACCGACTGAACGGGAAGTGGCATCTGCGCTCCAGATGCCCCTGGAGAAATACTATGAAACACTCGATCAAGTAAGAAACATTTCCTTGCTGTCCCTGGATGATCATCTGACGGGCGATTCTGACGCAGATTCTATTACCCTTCTCGATACGATCAATGATCCTGAGGCAGTTATTGATCAGGAACTTATTGATCAAGAAACGCTGCAGGAACTGGCTGCGGCAGTCGACGAACTTGAGGAGAAGCAGCGTTTGGTAGTGTCCCTGTATTACCATGAAGGGCTCACCCTGAAAGAGATTGGCCATATACTTGCCGTATCCGAATCACGCATCAGCCAGATTCACAGTCAAGCTATCAGAGCCCTCCGGTCAAAACTTAAGTTTGTTTAAACACTGATAAGGAGGGAACGGCCGATGTCAATCAAATTTCCGGACATGCAAGTGTTGATTGGCAGAACGGATCAAATCCCGAAAGTTCTGCGGGAAGGCGACCCGACTGGAGCTGGAAAGCTGGCTAGCGTCGTGGCACAGCAGCATGCCGCAATGCCAAAAAAGGTGAACCGCAGTCCCAGAGCTCATCGCCTGCGCAATCAGCGAAGGAAGAGTTCTGAAGAGAAAACCCGCCAAAAGCGGCACAGGTCTTCGGGTAACCGGCTGGATATCAAGATCTAGGACGGAGGATCAGCAGTGAACCGCTTAGGGATTTTTTTGCTTGGTCTGGCAAGTGGCTTGCTGATATCTTTGATCAGTAACAATCGTACCGGCGAACGGGACGTGAAACCAGATTTTCAAACTGAATTCAAAGCCTACGATGCCCTTTTTGAGGAATACATGGACCAGTTGATCATGAAACAGCAAGAAATCCAGCAGGAGATTGAAAAATGGAAGAGGAATGCCCGCCAAGTTTTACGCCCATCGCGAAACGATTTCCGAATCAACCAGGCCAAAGCCGGGCAGGTTCTGGAATTGCTTAATCAAGGATATAATACAGCTGAGGTCGCCCAAAAGCTAGGATTAGGTATCGGCGAAGTTGAATTGATTAGACAACTGAAAAATAGCGAAATTACACATTGATAAAGCTTGGCATCTGTGCTATACTTTAAAACGGTGTCAAAACACACGCAGTTGAATATCGTTCGAGGTGTGCCTTACAGGTCTCGGCCATAGATGCAAACTGCGGAGGACTAAACAAAAGGGAGGAGGTGGGCGACTTGGCCGTTATCACCATGAAAAGTCTGTTGGAGGCTGGCGTTCACTTTGGTCATCAAACCAGGCGTTGGAACCCAAAAATGGCTCCATACATTTTCACAGAACGCAACGGGATCTATATCATCGATCTGCAAAAAACTGTAAAAAAAGTAGAGGAAGCCTACAATTTCATCCGTGATTTGGTTACCGATGGGAAGGCTGTGCTGTTTGTAGGCACAAAGAAACAGGCGCAGGAGACTATCCAGGATGAAGCGGAACGCTGCGGCATGTTCTATGTGAACCAGCGGTGGCTTGGTGGGATGTTGACCAACTTCAAAACCATCAACCGCAGCATTTCACGGTTGCAGGAACTGGAAAGAATGAAAGGAGACGGTTCTTTTGATGTACTGCCCAAGAAGGAAGTTCTGAAGCTGGAGAAAGAACTGTTTCAACTAAACCGCTTCCTTGGTGGGATCCGGGAAATGCGAAAACTGCCTGGAGCGCTGTTTGTGGTTGATCCGCGCAAAGAACGGATTGCAGTGGCTGAGGCCCGCAAATTGGGTATTCCAATCGTGGCGATTGTGGATACTAACTGTGATCCTGATGAAATCGACTATGTGATCCCCGGCAATGATGATGCAATCCGAGCCGTGAAACTGCTGACCGCGACCATAGCAAACGCTGTTATTGAGGCAAAGGAAGGCAAGGTGGAAGCTGATCCGGTTGATGAGGATTCTAAAGCCAAGGTTCTGGATGATGATCTTCCCATGGCAGATGATGTTCTTGACGAACCTGACATAGGCGATGATGAAGAATAAGTCTAGCACGAGGGGAGCAGCTTGAGGGGTTTCACTCTCGTGATGCTCCCTTTTTTTATGAAAGCAAGACAAAAGGAGGGATTCTGATGGCAAAGATAACTGCAGAAATGGTCAAAGAACTGCGTCAAAGATCGGGCGCTGGAATGATGGATTGCAAAAACGCCCTGGTCAAGACTAATGGTGATCTTGAGTCTGCCTTTGATTACTTGAAGGAACAAGGTTTGTCCAAAGCTGCCAAAAAAGCAGGGCGAATCGCAGCTGAAGGCCTGGTTGACGCCTATGTGCATATGGGCGGACGGATTGGCGTCTTGGTTGAAGTCAATTGTGAAACTGATTTTGTTGCCAAAACGGAAGAGTTTAAACAATTGGTGAAGGATATTGCCATGCACATTGCGGCTTCTAGCCCTGAGTATGTATCGCGAGAGGATGTCCCTGAGGCTGTAGTGAAAAAAGAAAGGGAGATCCTTGCCGCGGCTGCTCTCAATGAAGGTAAACCGGAACATATTGTGGATAAGATTGTAGATGGTAGAATCGAGAAATTCTTCGCCGATACCTGTCTCTTAGAGCAGCAGTTTGTGAAGGACCCGGACATTACAGTACAACAACTGCTTCATGAAAAAATATCGAAAATCGGCGAAAACATCAGTATTCGCCGCTTTGTCAGGTTTGAACGCGGCGAGGGGATCGAGAAACGTCAGGAAGACTTCGCTGCTGAGGTAATGGCGCAGATGAAGCAGTAAGGAGCACCTTTTTGGTGTTCCTTTTTTAAATCACTGGTTTAGGAAATAAAAGGGAATTCAGAGCCTACGCAGAATATTTTAGGGGAGAGAGCGAAAACATGGATCAGTTGAGGTACAGGCGGATTGTTCTTAAACTGAGTGGAGAAGCCTTGGGCGGGCCTGGCGGTTTCGGCATTGATCCGGATGTGGTTGGCCAGATCGCCGCCCATATAAGAGCTGCAGTTGCTTTGAAAGTGGAAATTGCCATCGTCGTCGGCGGGGGCAACTTCTGGAGAGGGGCTGTTGGCAGTGCTAAGGGGATGGACCGCAGCACTGCCGATTATATGGGAATGCTGGCTACCTGCATCAATGCATTGGCGCTTCAGGATGCGTTGGAAAAAATCGGGATTCCCACCCGGGTACAGACTGCAATTGAGATGCGGGAAATTGCGGAGCCTTATATCAGGCGCCGTGCCATTCGCCACTTGGAAAAAGAGCGAGTCGTGATTTTTGCGTCAGGCACTGGAAACCCGTTCTTTTCAACCGACACTACAGCTGCGCTGAGAGCAGCGGAAATCGAAGCCGAAGTGATCTTGATGGCGAAAAAGGGAGTGGATGGAGTTTACGATTCTGATCCACGTATTAATTCGGATGCTGTCAAGTTTGACACCTTGGATTATATTGATGTGCTTAATCACAATTTAGGCGTCATGGATTCCACGGCAACATCGCTGTGCATGGACAACGGAATCCCGATTATTGTCTTCGATTTCAACGAACCCAATAGTATCGTCCGAATAGTACGCGGTGAATCAATTGGAACATACATAGGGGGGAAAAAGCATGGTTGATCAGATCTTCAAAGATGGAGAAGCCAGAATGAGACAAGCGATCACCTCGACAACCAATACCTTTGCCACCATTCGTACCGGCAGAGCCAATCCAAGCCTTTTGGACAGAATTGTTGTCAATTACTACGACACTCCTACACCTTTAAACCAGCTGGCCAGCATTTCCGCTCCTGAACCGCGGATGCTGTTGATCCAACCTTGGGACAAGACTGTTATCAAAGATATTGAGAAAGCGATCATGGCATCAGACCTAGGTTTGACGCCGAACAGCGATGGCAATGTAATTCGGATTGGGATTCCCCAGCTGACTGAAGAACGCCGTAAACAACTGGTCAAGGTTGTCAAAAAGGAGTCTGAAGACCATCGGATCGCCATTCGCAATATCCGCCGTGACATGAACGACGCGATTAGATCATTAGAGAAGAATGGTGAGATTACCGAGGATGAAAGTCGCCGCTATCTGGATGAGGTTCAGAAGCTTACAGACAAGTATATTGCCGAGGTAGATCGTTTGGCTGAAGCGAAAGAAAAGGAGATCATGGAGATTTGAGCACTGTCGATTGGACGTTGATTATCGGATTTCCGCTCGATGAGGCAGCCGAATACTTATACGAAGAAGAGCAGCCATACAAGGTTGTGCTCACTGCACCGCCCGGAAAAAGAGAAGTCACAGCTGATGATCACTCCGAATTGCGGATTATTGGAATTCGCTCCGCTTCTGATTGCCTTGAGCTAATCTGTGCCACCTGCGACTGGTCAGTAGATTAACACCACGGGGCTGTGGGAGGATCGCGATGACTATTCCCAATCACATAGCAATCATCATGGACGGAAACGGGAGATGGGCCAAGGAAAGGCGGATGCCCCGTTATTACGGGCACCAGGAAGGTGTAAAATCGCTGAAACGGATTGTAAAGTGTTGCGGGGACATAGGTATTAAGGTCTTGACGGTTTACGCCTTCAGCACAGAAAACTGGAAACGGCCTGTAAGAGAAGTGAAATCTTTGATGCAGCTGATGGAGCAGACTTTTTCAGATGATCTGGATGAATTGATTGCCAATGGTGTGCGGATAAAGATTCTAGGTGATGTCACCTCTGTGTCCCCAAGGCAGCAGCGGATTTGTCAAACGGCGGAAGAACGCACCAGGCACAACGACCGGTTGTTCCTAAATGTGGCCTTCAACTACGGGGGGCGCATGGAAATAGTCCATGCTGCTCGTGCTTTAGCGTCTGCGGTTCGACAAGGGCAGTTTACAGTGGACGAAATAACAGAGGATGTTTTTGCCCAGTACTTGTTTACCAAAGGTTTCGCCGATCCGGATCTGATTATTCGCACCGGTGGGGAATTGCGGGCCAGCAACTTTTTGCTGTGGCAAGGCGCTTATGCTGAGTGGTATTTTACCGATACACTTTGGCCGGATTTTGACATCGAGGAATTTGAAAAAGCCATTGCCAGTTTTAGGCAGCGGGAACGCCGATACGGCAGCATCAAAGATAAGTAGCTGGTAGGTGACGGGGTTGACTGCTAGGATTTGGACAGCTGTGGTGACTATTCCCGTGTTTTTGGCGGTAATTTACTTCGGAGGCATCTATCTCAAGGTCGCACTGGCGGTTTTAGCCGTTGTAGGCTTGTATGAATTCAGCAGGCTTTATGAAAATCCAGTCTTTTGGGACTACCTGATTCCGGCAGGGCTATCCTTGTTGTATCTGGCATATAATGGATTGTACGGCTCTTTCCTGTGGGTTTGGTTTGTGCTCCAATTGATCTATTTACTGACAAGGGCAACCTTTACGACATATAGGCCGTTAAGTCAAATGTGGCACATGGCTGCAGTTTTTTATATTGTTGGTTTGTTCAGTTTTTTGTGGATCGTCCACGCAGATTATGGGTTTGGGTGGGCACTGTTTGGCATCGGGGTTACCTGGGCCACAGACACCGGTGCGTATTTTGTCGGCCTGGCGTTGGGAAAGACAAAACTGGCACCGGCCATCAGCCCGCACAAAACATGGGAAGGGGCGTTGGGCGGGGTAGCGGCAGCAGGATTGACAGCTCTTGCTTTTGCTGTATACCTGGGGCGTCAGCCTGTTGTCCTCTTGCTGCTTGGCGTTTGCCTTTCCATAGCCGGCCAAACGGGAGATTTGGTAGAATCAGCAATGAAGCGGGAACGAGCTGTCAAAGATTCTGGGAATATCTTACCGGGCCATGGCGGCATTCTTGACCGGTTCGATTCAATGTTGTTTGTCTTACCACTGCTGTATTTGACCTTGAAATATATGCCTTTCTTGTCCTGAAAAATGGCCCCATTAGCCGGGAGGTCAATATGAACCTCAACCCTAAGGTTTTGCTCATTATTGTGACGCTGGTGGGGTTTTGTGCTGTAAAGCTGTTGTTTGGCTATATTGCTCCGTTTTTACTGGGCATCTTGATTGCCACCATGATCGATCCGGCGGTTGATTCATGCGAACACAAAGGTTGTCCACGTCAAATTGCATCCTTGTTATTAGTGGTTTGTATATTTGGCGGTCTTTTGCTTTTTGTCGCAATTGCCGTAGTTGGTTTTTGGTATGAACTGGGCCAACTGCTTGACTCATTTCAGCTGCTTCGTGCAGATCCTTTTCAAGACTTTGCCAGGATCAATCAGTTGATCAGCAGGCTGCCGGGTGCTGTTCAGAACCTCATTCCGGCTGCAATCAACAGTATCAGCCAGTTCTGCCTTGCGATTATCGGCGAGTTGTTCAGCCTGGTCAAAAGGGTTCCAGCCCTGCTGTTTTCCTGGATGATCGCTGCGATGACTGCCTTCTTTGTCAGCAGGGACAAGAGAGCCATCGTTAACTTTGTTGCCTCGCAGCTTCCCCGCAGATGGCAAAAAAGTGTTTTTGGATTGAAACATACGCTGCTGCAGGGGGTTTTTGCGTATATCAAGGCACAGCTGTTTCTGATGTGGACATCAATATGTATTGCTGTCAGTGGATTTCTGATTGTAGATCACCAATATGCCTGGGTGTTGGGCTTTATTGCGGGTTTTTTGGATCTGTTCCCAATGATCGGGCCGAGCGGCGTATTTATTCCAGTTATACTTTACAACCTAGCCCGGGGGTTGGTTCAACGGGCAGTTTTCATCGGATTTGTATGGTTGCTTCTGCTGTTGGTGCGGCAGCTGAGTGAACCACAGCTGATAGGCGGTGAGATCGGGCTTCACCCTTTATCGACAATGGCCGCAGTATATATCGGTGTAAAGCTGATGGGGTTCAGCGGGGTTTTATTGGGCCCAATGGCAATGATTTTCTGCAAGGCGGTCTATCTCATTGTCAGTGACGCTGCATAGGCTTAAAATATGCCGCAGGAAGGAATAGATTAATGATTAATGTTGCTATACTAGGTTCAACAGGTTCCATTGGCACTCAAACGCTTCAGGTCATACAGCACTTAACAGGCTATCGAGTCTATGGCTTAAGCGCGTATAGGGATATTGCAGGCTTGGCCCGGCAGATCAAAAACTGTCAACCTCAGATCGTGGTAGTCAGTGATCGGGACAGCGCCAGGCAATTAGGAAACAGGTTTAACATCAAAACAGCCCATGGAGAAGCAGGTTTGCTGGAATTGGCCGCTGACCCGAATGTGGATATAGTGGTTGTGGCTGTAGTGGGGTTTGCCGCTTTGGCTCCTACATTGAGAGCACTGCAAGCAGGTAAAAAGGTGGCTCTTGCCAGTAAAGAAGCGTTGGTTGCGGGAGGCCATCTGCTGGCACCTTACCGTTCTCAGATTATGCCAATTGACTCAGAACACAGTGCACTCTGGCAGATTCTCGACGGGAAAAACTCTGAAACCGTCGAGTCAGCAATTCTAACTGCTTCTGGCGGGCCGTTTTTGTACGAGCCGAAGGATTTGAGCAGAGTCACGGTTGAACAGGCACTCAAACATCCTACGTGGCAAATGGGAGGGAAGATTACTGTAGATTCAGCCACGCTCATGAACAAGGGCCTTGAGATTATTGAAGCCCATTGGCTGTTCTCTCTCGGTTATGATCAGATTGATGTGGTAATACACCCCCAGAGTATAGTCCACTCAATGGTGCGGTTTGTCGATGGCTCAGTTTTGGCGCAGATGGCTGTAGCCGATATGCGTTTGCCGATTCAGCGTGCGCTGACTTATCCTAAGATTGGGAAATCACTGGTTTCCAGACTTGATCTCGCCTCTTTACCGGAACTTACGTTTATGAGATACAACCCTGAGCGGTTTCCCTGTCTGGAACTTGCGGTAACGGCTGGAAAAACTGGAGGGAGCATGCCCGCCGCTCTAAACGCAGCCAATGAAGTTGCTGTGAATTCATTTTTGGAAGGCAGGGTTGCTTTTACCGATATAGCGGAGATTGTCAAGGAAGTGATTGATAAACATCAGTTGGTCTTGGATCCTGATTTGGCGCAGTTGGCTGCAGCCGATGAACATGCAAGAGCAACTGCGTTGTCCCTGGTGGAACAACTAGGAAGGAAGGGGTAGAGTTGCCAACCATAGTTGCGTTTATCCTTGTTTTTGGAAACATAGTTTTCTTCCATGAACTAGGCCACTTTCTTGTTGCGAAATTATCCGGTGTGCTCGTCTATGAATTTGCTTTGGGATTTGGGCCACGGCTGATCCATAGGAAATTTGGGCCTTCAGTATACTCCTTAAGGCTGCTGCCTTTAGGTGGGTTTGTGAAGCTTGCAGGGATGGATGAGTCAGATGATGAAGGAGATACCATTGATGAACAACATCCCGGCAATTTTAACAACAAGCCTTTGCTGGTGCGAATGGCCATCATCGCATCGGGCCCTTTGATGAATTTTGTGCTTGCAGCTCTTATTCTAGCTCTGTATGCTGCATTAATCGTTATACCGCCGACAATCGTATCCCTGCAGCCAGGGTATCCAGCGGAACAGGCAGGGCTTAGGCTTGAAGATCAGGTTATCAAAGTCAATGATGTCAAAGTCAGGGATCTGGATCACCTGATTGAGGAGATTGAGTCATCGCCAGGCCGCAGTCTTGCATTGACCATCAAGCGCGGAGGCGAGATCATTGATCTGAGTGTGGTTCCCATGAGCGAAGGCGACAAAGGGATTATCGGTGTGGGATTGCATGCCAAGGAACGGTCACCATTGCTGCATGCTGTTGGTGATGGTTTCACTCAGGTGCTGCTTCTTACCAAGGAGACAATTGCAGCCATACTCGGGATGTTTACAGGTGCTGTAGAGCCAGAGATTGCCGGCCCCATCGGGATTTACCGGATGGTTGGCGTTTGGGCTGCCCATGGGGTGGCGAGCTTGATGTTTTTGGCCGCAGTGCTCAGTGTGAATCTGGGCCTGATCAATTTGCTGCCAATTCCGGTGCTTGATGGTGGTTGGTTGGCAATCTTTCTTGTGGAAGCGGTGCGAGGCCGTCCGTTGAAAGATGAACACCGAGGTTTTGCCCAGTTTGTGGGGCTGGCACTGCTGATAGTGCTGATGATATTTGCAACTTACAGCGATCTTTCCAAATTGTTCTCATAAGGGAAGTTGATTCATGCGCAGAACAACCAGAACAGTCAGAGTAGGCAGCATCCCGATCGGCGGGGATGCCCCTATAGCTGTCCAAAGCATGGCTACCACTGACACACGTGATGTATCCGCCACGGTCAACCAGATCCGTCGGCTTGAACAAACAGGTTGCGAGTTGGTCCGTGTCGCAGTTGCCAATCGGGAAGCAGGCATGGTTTTGAGCAAGATTAAGGCCCAAATCAATATACCACTCGTTGCAGATATCCACTATGATTACCGGTTAGCTCTGATGGCAATAGAACAAGGGGTTGACAAGCTCAGGATTAATCCGGGCAACATCGGCTCTCGCGAACGAGTGAAAGCCATAGTTGATGAGGCAAAGAGCTGCGGGATACCGATTCGGGTAGGTGTCAATGCCGGTTCATTGGCGGATTGGGCCTTAGATAAGCATGGGCACACCCCGAAAGCATTGGTTGAAAGCGCCTTAGTGCAGGTTAGAATGCTGGAAGACTTTGGATTTCAGGACATTGTGATTTCGTTAAAAGCCAGCAGTGTCCCTTTCACCCTGGAGGCTTACAGGATGATTGCCAAAGTGGTTGATTACCCTCTCCACGTAGGGATCACAGAAGCCGGGACCCCATGGTTTGGCAGCATTAAGTCAGCAGCAGGCATTGGCGCTTTACTAGCCTCAGGAATTGGTGATACAATTCGGGTTTCCCTTACTGGTGATCCAGTAGAAGAAGTGAGAGTGGGATGGGCGATTCTCAAGTCTCTGGAGCTTCGCCAGAGAGGCCCTGTATTCATTTCATGCCCAACTTGCGGCAGAGCCGGAATCGATGTTGCGGGGATTGCTGCCGAGGTTGAACGTCGTTTGAGTGATCTTAAGACACCACTGAAGATTGCCATCATGGGCTGTGAAGTAAACGGGCCGGGAGAAGCCGAAGAAGCGGATTTAGGGATTGCAGGCGGCAGTGGTGTCGGCTTGGTATTCCGCAAAGGTAAGATTATCCGTAAGGTAAAAGAAGATGAGCTTGTGGATGCTTTAGTAATGGAAGCGCTGCAGATAGAACAGCAATAATAGGAGGGCGTAATCGCAATGAGAGCCAGCCAGCTGTATGCTCCAACATTGAGGGAGGTGCCGGCCGAAGCGGAATTGATCAGCCATCAATACATGCTCAGGGCCGGGCTGATGCGCAAGTCCGCCTCAGGGATCTATTCATATCTGCCCCTTGGTATCCGTGTTCTGCACAAGATTATGGAAATCATTAGGGAAGAACTTGATAAGGCAGATGCGCAAGAAATCCTGCTGCCGATCGTGCAGCCGGCTGAATTATGGGAGGAATCTGGGAGGTGGAATGAGTACGGCCCAGAGATGTTCAGGCTCCAGGACCGGCATCAGCGCCATTTCTGCCTTGGCCCCACACATGAGGAGATCATTACTGCCCTCGTCAGGGCTGATGTACGATCTTATAGGCAGTTACCACTTCGTTTGTATCAGATCCAGAACAAGTACCGGGATGAAATCCGGCCCCGGTTCGGTGTGATCCGCAGTCGGGAATTCATTATGAAGGATCTTTACTCTTTTGATCGTGATGAGGTTTCGGCACAGGAAAGTTACAGAGCCATGTACGACGCTTACACCCGAATTTTTGCCCGCTGCGGCCTAAAAACACACCCGGTGGAAGCTGATACCGGCGCAATTGGTGGAGATCAGTCCCACGAGTTTATGGTCTTGGGCGATGCCGGAGAGGACTTGATAGTGTTCTGTCCAGACTGCGGTTATGCAGCGAATGTGGAACGGGCGGAGTGTGCTCCTTTTGATTCTGCAGGTGAGCAAGAAACCCTGGCTGAGCTCGAAGAAATAGCAACACCTGATGTGACCACTGTCGAGGAGTTGACCCGGATTCTGAAAATTGCGCCCGGCCGAGTGCTCAAAACCATGATCTATCTTGCAGATGAAAAGCCGGTTGCCGTATTGATCGGCGGTGACTATGATGTCAATGAGATTAAGCTGAAAAGGGCTATTCAATGTAATCAGCTTGAGCTGGCAGGCGCTCAGACGATTAGGGAAGTAACGAAAGCGCCGGTTGGTTTTGCCGGCCCAATTGGCCTGGGTATACCGGTTTATGCAGATTATTCAGTGGAGAGAATTGTCAATGGGGTATCTGGTGCAAATAAAGAGGGTTACCATCTGCGAAATGTGAATATCTACCGCGATTATACTCCCGCCGCGATCCTTGATCTGAGGGAAGCAAGAGCCGGAGAAAAGTGTGTCCGCTGTGGGAAGGTTCTGGATCAGGCAAGGGGTACAGAGGTGGGGCAGGTCTTTTACCTTGGAACGAAATACTCAATGCCGATTAAAGCGCATTTCGTTGATCAAGATGGCCAAGAAATGCCCTTCGTGATGGGTTGCTATGGAATTGGTGTCAGCCGCACTATGGCTGCCATCATAGAGCAGCATCACGATGAGGATGGAATTTGTTGGCCGGTGAGTGTAGCACCGTTTGCCGTGATTATTGTCCCGGTGAGTTACAAAGACGATGAACAGCGCACTGCAGCGGATGGAATATACAAAATACTGCAGGACGCAGGCATAGAAGTGATTCTTGACGATCGGGATGAGCGTCCCGGAGTCAAGTTTAAGGACGCTGATCTGATTGGGTATCCGCTGCGGATTACTGTCGGGCCGAAACATTTAAAAGAAGGTTATGTAGAGTTGAAACTTCGCAGCTCGCATACCCAATTGCTAGTTTCCATCGACGATGTTAAAGATCAGGTTGAGTCGATTTTAGATCGGATAGGAGAATGAAGATGAAAGTGGCTGCGATTGTACCGGCTTACAATGAAGAACGTACCATTGGTGAGGTCATCTCGGCGTTGAAAGCTTGCCCTTTGGTTGATGAAGTAGTCGTAGTAAGCGATGGATCACGGGATCGTACTGCTGAAATTGCACGCAGCGCAGGGGTGATTGTGGTGGAACTGGAGCAAAACATCGGTAAAGGCGGAGCCATGAATGCCGGTATTTGCCACACAGACGCGGATGTACTGCTGTTTGTCGATGCAGACCTGGTTGGGTTGAACCGGCATCATGTAGCCAGTCTGCTGGATCCAATCATCGCCAAAAAAGCGGAAATGACCGTTGGTGTGTTTAGAAAAGGCCGTTTTGCCACAGACTTTGCCATGCGGGTGACCCCATTCTTGTCAGGGCAGCGGGCCATGACCAGAGCCTTGTTTGAACAGATCCCAGATCTGCAGGACAGCGGCTATGGTGTTGAGATGGCGCTCTCACTCTATGTAAGCAAGCATCATTGCAGAGTGGAGATGGTTCACCTGCCCAATGTGAGTCAGATGATGAAAGAAGAAAAGCGCGGTTTTTGGAAGGGGTTGAGGCAAAGGTTAAGGATGTTCTATGAGATTTTGCGAGCTGTCAAGCTCTAGTTTGGGCTGAGGAGGAGTAGGATTGGGTTCAGTTTATGTTATTAAGCCAGAACACGATCAGTTTTTGTCACAATTGTCTTCAGATCCGATCCTAGATTCTGTGAGAATTGTTCAGATCGAAGTAGATCCAGCCAACAAAAGCTGGAGGGTATTGCTGCACGGAGAAAAACAGGGAGACGAAGAATTCTGGGATCACTTGGCGGAATTGGTGCGTACCGCTGTTGGTGGTATTAACAAAGTAACGTTTGTTTGGGAAAAAGTCCGTAATAAAGCTCAAAATGGTACAAACAACCAGCCAGATGACGTACTAAGCTATTTGCATGGGGTTGTGAAATATTTCACACCTTCTGTCAACACAAGGGAGGACAAGCAAAAAACAGCAAAACAGCGGAGAACGAAGAGAAACCGGCGCCAACAAGAAATAAAGCAAGAGCAGATCCAGATAGAGTCCATTGATATGGAACAGAATGATGTGGTAATCATCGGTGAAGTCGTTGCCAGCGATCAGCGCACTCTGCGCACCAATCGGATCCTGATCACCTTCGATCTGTGGGATCACACTGATACCATTACCTGCAAGCTGTTTTTGGATCTTGATGAAGAAATTCCTGTAATCAAAGTCGGTGAATGGTTAAAAGTTAAAGGCAATGTCCAGTTCCAAAGTTTTGAGCAAGAACTGGCCCTCATTGTCCAGCAGTTTAACCGGATTGACCCACCGGCGCCAATTCAGGACAATGCGAAAGAGAAAAGGGTAGAGCTGCATTTGCATACCAAAATGAGTGGGCTGGACGGAGTTACTGATGTGGAAGAAGCAGTAAGGCAGGCAGCATTATGGGGGCATCAAGCGGTTGCGATTACGGATCATGGGGTGGTACAGGCCTTTCCTGCTGCATACGAGGCTGGTAGGAGGTACGGCATCAAGATCATTTTCGGCTTGGAAGGTTACCTGATCGACAATGATACGGACCGGCCTTATCATATTATCATTTTGGCCAAGGACAAGATCGGCTTAAAAAACCTATATAAACTTGTTTCTTATTCTCACCTCCATCATTTTTACCGGCGGCCGCGCATTCCCCGCCAGCTGTTGCTTGAACACAGAGATGGGTTGATCCTTGGCGCCGCCTGCGAACAGGGCGAAGTGTTTCAGGCCTGCCTGCGGCAGGATCCCCGCATGAAGGAATTTGCCAGTTTTTACGATTATCTGGAAATCCAGCCTTTAGGGAACAACGAGTTCCTTATAGGTACCAGCTGGGTTGGTTCCTTTGAAGACTTGCAGGAGATCAACAGGGCGATCTGCCGAACAGGGCAGGAACTGGACATTCCGGTGGTTGCAACCGGGGACGTTCATTTCTTACGCCCTGAAGATGGTATCTATCGTACGATTCTCCTCCAAGGCCAAGGGTTTGAGGATGCGGAGCGGCCGGCTCCGCTGTATTTCCGCACCACTGAGGAAATGCTCAAGGAGTTCGAGTACTTGGGTGAAGATCTTGCCCGGAAAGTAGTGATTAGTGATCCGAACTACATCGCCGGCCAGATCGAAGAGCTGGCACCGATACCCCAAGGTTTGCATGCGCCGAAAATCCCTGCCGCCGCTGAACAGCTTCAGGAACTGTGCTATCAAACAGCCCGGGAGATCTATGGCGATCCCCTGCCTGACCTCGTGGCAGACCGGCTGGAGAAAGAGCTCAAAGCAATTATCGGTAACGGCTACGCCGCATTATACTGGACAGCCCGGCAGTTGGTCATGAAATCCAATTCCGATGGATACATGGTTGGATCGCGCGGTTCAGTAGGTTCATCGTTTGTAGCAACCATGAGCGGCATTACAGAGGTCAACCCACTGCCGCCTCACTATGTCTGTCTCCAGTGTCACTATCATCAGTTTTATACAGATCAAGAAGTGGGGGCAGGGATTGACCTGCCGAGCCAAGCCTGTCCCCGCTGCGGAGCCGGCCTGCACCGGGATGGGTTTGATATTCCCTTCGAAGTCTTTCTAGGTTTCGATGGTGATAAGGTGCCTGATATTGATCTCAATTTCAGCGGTGAGTATCAAGCCATCATTCAGAAATACACTGAAGAGCTCTTCGGTGCCGATTACGTTTTTCGGGCAGGCACTATCGGCACTCTGGCTGAGAAATCGGCATACGGGTTTGTCAAAAATTACTTGGAAGAAACCAATCAGGTCAAGCGGCGGGCAGAGGTCAACCGGATGCTGAAGAAGCTGGTGGGCGTCAAGCGCACCACAGGCCAGCATCCCGGGGGAATGATTGTTGTACCGGAGGACATGGAGATTTTTGAGTTCACACCAATCCAATACCCGGCAAATGATCCGAAGAGCGGAATTGTAACTACCCATTTTGAATTCAGCTACATCCACGACAGTCTGGTAAAGCTGGATAATCTGGGTCATAAGGGCCCAACGATGATGCGTCTTTTTGAAGAGTTCGGGCAAGTGAAAGTCGACGACATTCCGATGGACGACCCTGATACCATGGCCGTTTTTTCCGGGCTGGACTCCTTAGGCGTTGCTGAAGAACAGATTGGCACGCCCATTGGTACACTGGGAGTCCCGGAATTCGGTACAGAGTTTACTCGTCAGGTGCTTGAGGATATCAGGCCTACCACATTTGCGGATTTGGTTGCCATCATGGGCCTAACCCACGGCACCGATGTCTGGTTGAACAATGCCCAAAATCTCATTCGAGAAAAGGTAACGGATTTTAAGAATGTGATTGCCTGTCGTGATGATATCATGACTTACCTGATGCACCGGGGTTTATCGGCAGGTGACGCTTTCCGGATCATGGAACAGGTTCGGAAAGGCCAGGGCCTTTCTGAAGCGGACATTACCCTGATGAAGCAGTATCAGGTTCCCGATTGGTACATTGAATCTTGTTTCAAGATCAAGTATATGTTTCCCAAAGCCCATGCCGTTGCCTATGCTTTGACAGCCTACAGGGCCGCCTATTTCAAAGTCCATTTTCCGGCAGTATTCTATGCAACATTTCTCAGCGTAGAAATTGATCACGTCAACGCAGATAATATCATCTCCGGCGCTGAGCGGGTCAAAGCGGAAATTGCTTCTATCGAAGCCAAGGGTACCGATGCCACTGCCAAAGATGCCGATGTTGTCACTGTACTGAGGACTGTGCTGGAGGCCATGGCGCGGGGAATCGATTTTTTGCCGGTTGATCTTTATTGTTCGGATGCCACAAGGGTCATCCCACAGGGCAACAGCTTGCGGTTACCCTTAATATCTTTGGAAGGGGTTGGCCTTAATGCTGCCAACGCTGTTGTGGAATCCCGTCAAGACGGCGAATTCTTATCCATCGAAGACCTCCGCCAACGGGCCAAAATCAGCAGAACTGTCATTGACGCATTAGCCCGACATAACTGCCTGGATGGAATGCCTGAAACCAATCAGCTGACTTTGTTTGGGTAGGCCGGTTTTGGAAATCTGTTGTTGCTTCGCTAGACGCCTTGTGTTATAATAGAGATGCTGTTAGAATATTGCCATCACCGAGAGTGGGTCGGAGCCCACTCTTTTACATATTTCTATTTCTGACTCGGGCAATGCCGAAACCTGCTCGTATAATTGAGAAAATGCAGGTACAGATTAAGCATGATGGTATTACCTTAGGGGTGTGGCGCAATGAAAAAAAGCGAGATTACAGCGCTGGTAACCGCGCTAATGAACCAAATCACAGCCGGAACTGATACAGAGCTTGTAGACGTGGAGTATGTCAAGGAATCAGGCCGGTATTTCTTACGTGTCTATATTGATAAGCCGGGCGGCGTCACTGTCGACGATTGCCACCGGATCACTGTCAGTTTGAGTGAACAGCTTGATTTGGCCGACCCAATCGATCATGCATACACACTGGAAGTATCTTCTCCGGGATTGGACCGTCCGCTGAAAAAGACGGCTGATTTCAGACGCAACATTGGTAGACGAGTAACCATCAAGACGTATCAGCCGTTCAACGGCCAGAAGCAATTTGAGGGGAAATTGGTGGCGGTTGAGGACGGGGTAGTCAAACTGGATGTCGGTGAACGCCAGGTTGAACTGCCTTATGAACAAATAGCGAAAGCTCGCCTAGTGGTGGAGTTTTAATATAGGAGGCAGGTTGAGTATGAATTACGAGTTGATTGGGGCACTGAATGAGTTAGAAAAGGAGAGGGGCATTTCCAAAGAAATTCTTGTTGAAGCAATTGAAACTGCGATTGTCTCCGCCTATAAACGGAATTTCAGTTTGGGTTCAGCAGCGAGCGTGAGAGTAGATTTGGATCAGAACACAGGTGAGATCCATGTCTATGCCCGCCGTAGAGTAGTGGAGCAGGTCAGCGATTCCAAACTGGAGATTTCGCTGGAGGAAGCTCGCGCTATTGATCCCAACTATGAGGCCGGGGATTTTGTGGAGGAAGAGGTTACTCCCCACAATTTTGGCAGAATTGCTGCCCAGACAGCTAAACAAGTGGTCATTCAAAGAATTCGCGAAGCGGAACGTTCGATAGTGTACAATGAATATGCTAATCGCGAAGGAGACGTTGTCAACGGGATCATTCAGCGCACCGATCATCGTAATGTAATAGTTGATCTGGGTAAGGTGGAAGCAGTGCTACCGATAGGCGAACAGATTCCAAATGAAAGATATGAGCAGAGCCAGAGAATGAAGTTCTATATAAATGAGGTAAAACAAAGCAGCAGAGGACCCCAGATCTTTTTATCCCGCACTCATCCAGGATTACTGAAATACTTGTTTGAGCTAGAGGTTCCCGAAATCCAAACTGGAGTGGTCGAGATTAAAGCTGTGGCCCGGGAAGCAGGGTTCCGTTCCAAAATTGCTGTATTCAGCCGGGATCAAAATGTAGATCCTGTAGGGGCATGTGTCGGAAACCGAGGGCTTAGGGTGCAGTCGGTCGTGTTCCAGCTCAATGGAGAGAAAATCGACATTATAGCATGGGAACCTGATCAATCCGCGTTTATAGCCAATGCATTAAGCCCTGCGGTAGTAACAAAAGTGTATCTGGACCATAACGGGAAATCGGCATACGTGGTCGTACCGGATGATCAATTGTCACTGGCAATCGGTAAAGAAGGCCAGAATGCGAGGCTTGCAGCTCGGTTGACCGGATGTAAAATTGATATCAAGAGTGAATCACGAGCGTTGACTGATCCGTTTGTTGAGCAGGAGGCTGTTGAAGTAGAAGCACAACATGAAGATAGTGCTGCAGATGCTGTAGAAACGAGAGCCGAAGCAGTAGAGGTTCAACCTGGGATTGATTCAGAGAAAGAACCGGAAGCCCCGGCAAAACCCGTTGCCGACAAACCGGTTAAAGAAAGTGAGCCTATGCCGGTTGAAGATGCGGCCGCATTGCTGGCCAAGTTGGGGAGTGCCAATAAACGCAAAAGTTGGGAAGAACGTTTTGGTTCTCTCAGTATAACCGAAGACGGTACAATTGCACCGGAACAAAAGGAACCTGAACCGGAACAGCTTTCGAAAAAGACTAAGAAGAAGAAAAAGGCCGCGAAGGTGATCAAAGACTTTTCGATGCTGGCAATGGAGGATTTTCAGTTTGATGATCAAGAATAAGGTGATGGTATGAAACGAAAACACGTTCCCATCCGTACTTGTGTTGGCTGCCGACAATCGAAGCCGAAAAAAGAGCTGATTCGGGTAGTCAGAACACCCCAGTTGGAGATCGCAATAGATCATACCGGCAAGAAATCCGGCCGCGGCGCATACCTCTGTCCATCAAAGGAGTGTTTGTCCAAAGCCCTCCAGGGCAGGCAGTTGGAACGGGCTTTGCAGACAACCATCAGCGAGGAAATCAAAGTTATGCTGGAGCAGGATTTTGATGGATCGAGTCTTTAGTCTGCTGGGTTTTGCACAGCGCTCAGGAAAAATCGCTTCCGGTGCCCAAGGGGTATGTGCTGTATTGCGGAAAGAGCAAGCGAAGTGTTTGATTATAGCGGCGGACTGCTCCCAAAACACGCTGCGCAAATACACAGCGATGGCCGCAAGATTTAGCGTTCCTTACTATCGATATGGTTCAAAACTTAGATTAGGCCAGGCCATCGGTAAGGCGCCACGATCATTGGTCGCCGTATTGGATTATGGTTTTGCTCAGGCAATAGCATCAGAGTTGAACCGGGGTAGGGTTTAATCTGGGAGAAAGATTAGGAGTGATGCGCGTGAAAAAAGTAAGGGTGTATGAACTGGCCAAGGAGCTGAACATTGAGAGTAAATCCTTGGTAGATTTCTTGCTTGAACTTGGGGCGGACATTAAGAATCACATGAGTTCAGTTGAGGCTGATATAGCTGAAATGGTTCAAGAACATTTCTTAGGTGCCTCCGGGAATGGGGAAGACGTGGACCAAGTGGAAGATGTTGAAGACGAGGATGAGTTTGATTCCAAAGACTGGGCCAAAAAACGGAAGAAACAGTCAAAACACGGCGACGATCCAGAGTTTGAAGACAAGAAGATTGAGAGGATCGTCAAGAACGCCAAAGGCAAAGACAAACGATCAAGCAGCGGAGAACAAAAAATTACCGCCAACAGCCTTGAGCTCCCAGAAACGATTACTGTCAAGGATTTGGGGCAAAAACTTAGCATTTCCCCTGCTGAACTGATCAAGAAACTGATGAAGATGGGAGTTATGGTTACGGTAAATCAGTATATCGACTTCAAGACTGCCACCGCATTGTGCAGCGAATACAATGTCGAAGCACATCAAGAAAAGGATTTGGCTGAAACCGTGTTTGAGGAAATTGAAGAAGATGATCCGGCACTGTTGGAACCAAGGCCGCCAATTGTGACAATCATGGGCCATGTGGATCACGGGAAAACAACGCTTTTGGACAGTATTCGCAAATCCAAGGTGGCCGCCAGTGAAGCAGGCGGCATCACACAGCATATTGGTGCTTACCAGGTGCAATATCAGGGCAAGAAGATTACGTTTATTGACACACCTGGCCATGAAGCGTTCACGGCAATCCGTTCCAGAGGTGCACAAGTGACAGACATTGCTGTGTTGGTGGTTGCGGCCGATGATGGTGTGATGCCCCAAACCATTGAAGCAATCAACCATGCACGAGCAGCAAAGGTGCCGATTATTGTTGCGGTAAACAAGGTCGATCTGCCAAATGCGAATCCGGACCGAGTTATGCAAGAACTGTCGGAACACGGTTTGATACCAGAATCCTGGGGTGGAGATACCATTGTGGTCAAGATGTCGGCCCTTCAGTATGAAGGTGTTGACGAACTCTTGGAAATGATCTTGCTTGTCAGTGAAATGGAGGAGCTTAAAGCCAATCCCCACAGGCGGGCACGGGCTACCGTGATCGAGGCGCAGCTCGACAAAGGCCGCGGCCCGGTGGCAACAGTTTTGATCAATTCAGGCACGTTAAGGATCGGCGACAATTTTGCGGTTGGCCATCTTAGCGGCCGTGTACGGGCGATTATCAATGATCGCGGAGAGAACATCAAAGAAGCTGTCCCTTCGCAGCCGGTTGAGATCTTGGGCATTTCCGATGTACCGGAAGCCGGTGACATCCTGGTGGTTACGGAAGATGAACAAACAGCTCGCCAGGTAGCTCACTTGAAACAGCTCAGACTTAGAGAGCAGGAGTTAAGAGGGCCGGTTCGGGCCAATCTGGAAGATTTGTTTACTCAAATTCAGGAAGGTAAGACCGCCGAGCTTAACCTGGTTCTGAAAGCCGATGTCCAAGGGTCCCTCGAGGCCTTGAGAAGTTCCCTGGAGAAGCTGTCTACTGATGAAGTTAGAGTAAACATTATTCATCAGGGAGTCGGTGGAGTATCAGAATCGGATGTGCAGCTGGCTGCCGCTTCCAGCGCCGTAATCATTGCATTCAATGTACGGCCTGATCCAAACGCTTTGCGTGCTGCAGAACGAGAACGCGTAGATATTCGCAGTTATCGAGTGATTTACAATGCTATCGACGAGGTCAAGGCTGCCATGAGCGGACTTTTGGAGCCTGAATATAGAGAAGAAACTCTGGGACGGGCAGAAGTGCGCCAAACCTTTAAGGTACCCGGCGTTGGGGTTGTTGCCGGTTGTTACGTGCAGGATGGCAAGATTACTCGAACCGCTCAGGTGCGAGTCCTGCGGGACAACGTAATTGTCCACGAAGGTAAAATCAGCTCACTAAAGCGGTTTAAGGACGATGTACGAGAAGTGCTGCACGGTTACGAGTGCGGGATTGGCATTGAGAGATTTAACGATATCAAAGAGGGTGACTTTATCGAGGCGTTTGTCATGAAAGAGGTTGCCCGTACATTGTAGTCATTGATGGGGTGACATGATGAGCCAACGCATTAGGAGATTGCAAGAGGAAATCAAGAAAGAGGCAAGCTACATTATTCATCACAGAGTAAAAGACCCAAGATTAGGTTTTGTAAGCATAACTGGAGTGGAGCTTTCCCGAGACCTGGCTTACTGTCGAATCTACATAAGTGTCCTTGGGGACGAGACAGCACAACAGCAGACTATGGAAGGCTTGGACAAAGCCACCGGTTTTATCCGTTCTGAATTGGCCAAGAAAATTCGTTTTCGTACGGTGCCGCAGCTGAGTTTTCATTATGACTCATCATTGGAATATGGTTCCAGGATTAATGCTATCCTTAAAGAGCTTAATCTTGATGGAGGAAGCGGCAGTGAATAGAAAAACGCATTTTCTTGGCGCATTGTCGCGTTATGATAATTATCTCATCTGTTCGCATGAGAATCCTGATGCCGACAGTATCGGAGCAATGCTGACCGTGTATCATTACCTTAAACTGCTTGGTAAGAACTGTACAATGGTTGTTACCGATCCGGTTCCAGATTGGCCGCTGCCAGGCATTGAGCAGATCCAGCCAGTACCAGTTCAAGATTATGAACATGTTATTGTCTTGGATTGTGAACCAAAACGCACCGGCAGCTTATTACCCTTGGTAAACAAAGCAAAGGTTACATTCAATATCGATCATCATAAAGATAACCAAGGCATTTGTACCTATAATTACATAGATACAGGACAAGCCGCCACTTGTATGATACTGTATCAGCTGTTCAAAGCTGTCGGCATCAATTTTGATTATGAACTGGCCCAACCATTATATGCCGGCATAGTGGGTGACACTGGTGGATTCCGCCATGCCAACACTACATCAGACGTCTTTTTGGCAGCAGCGGAGCTTACCAAACATGGGGCAGTCCCGAATACTACTGCGGATGCGATCTTTGCTGCCAAACCTCTGGAGCTGATTCATTTTCTAGGGTATGCCCTGACAAAAATTGAGACACGGCATAATGATCGCCTAGCCTGGCTGGTGTTATCCTACGAAGATTTCAACACCTACGGTGTCAACCCCAGTGACTGTGATCAGTTCATTGATTATGTCCGCATGGTAGCAGGCAGCCAAATTGTCATCCTGTTTCGAGAGACTGCACCGGATCTAGTCAGGGTTGGGTTTCGGTCACGGGGTATCAACATTCATCAGCTTGCTCAAAACTTTGGCGGTGGAGGCCATCTTTTGGCAGCAGGAGCCCAGCTCAATATTCCGTTGATTGATGCAGTGCAGCAAGTAGTCACTGCTGCGGTCAAGCTCTTGGAAGGGGATGGGTGATGAATGGCCTGATCAATGTCATAAAATCACCGGGGATGAGCTCTTTTCAAGTGGTGAGATCCTTGCGGCGCTTGTTGGGAATCCGCCGAATTGGGCACGCTGGGACGCTCGATCCTGGAGCAGCAGGCGTTTTGCTTATCTGTGTGGGTAAGGCTTGTAAGCTGATTCAATTCTTGGCCGAATTTGACAAGGCGTATATTGCAGAGATGACATTGGGAATCAGCACGTCAACACAGGATGCCGACGGTGAGACCACTGCCGTGGACCTGGCAGTTGATGTTTCGCCAAATCAGTTAGGTAGCGCATTCTCCAGGTTTTTAGGGCGGATTGAACAGATCCCTCCAATGGCTTCAGCTGTGAAAGTCAACGGTACGCCCTTGTACAAACTACAGCGCCAAGGGATCGACATTACCCCGAAGGCACGCAGCGTAAGCATTAAGGAAATGCATATCAATAAGATATGGAACAACGGGCATTCATTGGCTTTTGGAAGCCGCATTTTGTTCTATGTGCGATGCTCAAAAGGCACTTATATCCGGACACTCTGCCACGATATCGGCCGCGCCCTGGGTACACATGCCCATTTGTCCTTCTTGGTGCGCACAGCAGTCGGCCCGTTCTCATCTGAATCCGGATATACTCTTGAAGAAATTGAAGCAATGGCCGGCGATTCGAATTTTGGATTCATTCAGCCGATGCAGGCGGCTTTTCCCGATTATCCACAAGTCAGGGTTGCCCCTTTTATTGAGAAGCGGATTCTCCATGGGAATGCCATAACTCCAGATTGTCTGGTCGATGTGCCCAAAACCTTGACTGTTGGTGATCGGGTCCTCATACTTTCTATGGACGAAAATCTGCTTGCCATTGGCGAGATCAGATACAAAGGCCAGCTTGTTTGCCATCCGATCCGTGTTTTAAGGGAGGGGAATTGACTGAAAACCAATACAGTCGTTGCACTAGGGACCTTTGACGGTGTGCACCGTGGTCATCAGCAACTACTAGCAGAAGTTGTGGATTTGTCAGCTGCGCACGGATTGCAAAGCCTTGTCTATACTTTTGACTGTCCGCCGGAGCAATGGTTCAGCCAACAGCTGCAGTTGTTGACAGACCTGGCTGCAAAAGAAAGGCTGATTCTCGGCCATGGAATAGACAAGATCATTACGACCCGGTTTAGTAAAGAGTTCGCCGGGATATCAGCACGCAGCTTTGTCGTTGATGTGCTGCTCGAACAATTGCGGGCCAAACTGGTTGTCTGTGGATTCAACTTCCGTTTTGGGCACGGTGCGGAAGGTGAAGCAGCCTATCTTCAGGCACTTGGGGAACAATACGGCTTTATTGTCAGGATCATTCCACCTGTCCTCCATGGCGGAGAACCTATCAGCAGCAGCCGCATCCGGCGGGCTGTCCAAGCTGGAGATTTGGACTTGGCAGCAGAGTTGTTGGGGCGCCGTCATGCTTATACCGGCACTGTGATTCCTGGAAAAAGGCTTGGGCGGAAGCTTGGTTTTCCAACTGCAAATCTCGCAATCAATCATGAGTTGGTCCTGCCCAAAGCTGGTGCATATCTGACATGGTGTTTTCTAAGTGACGGCACGAATTACCCGGCAATGACATCGGTTAGCCCGAACAGGAACATTGAATCCCATCTGTTCGGGTTTGACGGCAATCTTTATCAGCAGCCCATTGAAATCCAATTTTTGGTGAAATTTCGCGATTGGCTGTTTTTCGCCAACGAAAGTGAACTGCAGCGGCAGTTGAGCGAAGATTATGCACAGGCTCGTGCGCTGTTGGGCAAATATCGTTTACAAGGACATGAAATTGTGTTAAAATAGCTGAGGAATAACCATTTTCTAGGCGGATGCGTATCTCCGGCGTTCTGCTTGGATTATGGTGGAAGCTGGAAATATGGAGGTGAGAATGATGATCTCAAAAGAGCAAAAAGAGCTGCTGATCCAGAAGTTCCAACGACATGAAAACGACACTGGTTCTCCTGAAGTGCAGATCGCAATCTTGTCGACCCGGATCAGCGAGTTGACCGAACACCTGCGTGTTCACAAGAATGATCACCATTCACGGCGCGGGCTGTACAAGATGATCGGTCAACGGCGAGGGTTGCTTAACTACCTGATGAAGAAGGATATCGAACGCTATCGTAAGCTTATCGAAGAATTGGGTCTGCGGCGGTAGGAACGAGCGGGGTGTCCCGCTCTTTTTTGAAGCTGTTGCCGGACTCAAAAAAAGGGAATACTTAAAAAAAGGGGGTATGCCAATGCCTGAAGTTTTTACGTTCGAACTAGGAAACCGGAGCATTTCTCTGGAAGTGGGAGAACTAGCCAAACAAGCAAACGGAGCTGTTTTGGTCCGTTATGGAGACACAGTGGTTTTGGTTACTGCAACCATGTCCAAACAACCTCGTGCCGATATCGACTTCTTCCCCCTCATCGTCGATTATGAAGAAAAGATGTATTCGGTGGGGAAAATACCTGGAGGATGGGGACGCAGAGAAGGCAGGCCCGGAGAGGAAGCTGTTTTGGCCGCGCGAATGATCGACAGGCCTTTAAGGCCGCTCTTTCCTGAAGGGTTTCGTAACGACGTACAGATTGTGGCGCAGGTTTTGTCTGTTGACCAGGACCACTCGCCGGCGATTAGTGCATTGATCGGAGCCAGTGCTGCTCTTACCATTTCGGACATCCCGTTTGAAGGGCCGATTGGTGGTTTGAAAGTGGGCCGTGTCAGCGGCCAGTACGTGATTAACCCCACACAGGCACAAGAAATCGAATCTGACATTGATCTGGTGGTGGCAGGAACCGCAGATGCTATCATGATGGTTGAAGCAGGTGCGAAGGAAGTCGATGAAGAGGTGATGCTGCAGGCCATCATGTTTGGCCATGAGGCTATCAAGCAGATTTGCGCCGTTATTGCGAATATTGGTGCAAAAATCGGCAAGCCAAAAGTTGAGGTGGAGTTGTTCCAGCCGGATCCGGCTGTTGTAGAATGGGTAACCGCTTTTGCCACCGACAAGCTGACATACGCACTGCAAACCGACGACAAGCTTGAACGGCAGCATGATTTGGATGCGGTTAGCGATCTCATTCATCAAACATACCGGGATCAGTTTGGTGAAGAGCAATACGAAGAAGCGGCAAAGTCTATCAGCCATATGATCGACAGTTTGACAAAGGACATTGTCCGGAAAATGATCATCGGTGGGATTAGGCCTGATGGGCGCAAGATGGATGAGATCCGCCCGGTCAGCGTTAAAGTGGGAGTTTTGCCCAGGGTTCATGGCTCAGGGTTGTTTACTCGGGGTCAAACACAGGTGCTAACTGCCTGTACCCTAGGTCTAAAATCCGACGAGCAGCTGTTGGATAACCTCACTGAGGAAGATCGCAAACGGTATATTCATCACTACAATTTCCCACCATTCTGTGTTGGCGAGGTCAGGCCAATCCGCAGCCCCGGCAGAAGGGAGATCGGTCATGGAGCATTGGCAGAGAGAGCTTTGCTGCCAGTGATACCCAGTGAAGAAGAATTCCCATATACGATCAGACTGGTTTCAGAAGTGCTGGAATCCAATGGATCATCGTCTCAGGCCAGTGTCTGCGGGAGCACTTTGGCGCTAATGGATGCCGGAGTACCGATTAAGCGCCCAGTTGCTGGAATTGCCATGGGATTGGTGAAATCCGAGGGCCAAGTCTCTATTTTAACCGACATTCAGGGGCTTGAGGATGCCCTGGGTGATATGGATTTCAAAGTGGCAGGCACACGAGTCGGGATTACAGCACTGCAGATGGACATCAAGATTGGCGGAGTCAGTGAAGATATCTTAAGGAACGCACTGGCTCAAGCAAGAGAAGGCCGGATGTTTATCCTGGACAAAATGGTGGCTGTGATTGCCGAGCCGCGGGAGGAACTGTCAAAATATGCGCCGCGGATTATCACAATGGAGATACCGGTTGATCGTATCCGCGATGTAATTGGGCCAGGCGGCAAGACCATCCGGAAGATTATCGAAGAAACCAATGTAGCGATTGATATCGATGATGATGGCCGTGTCTATATTGCATCAACTGCCGACGGGGACGGTGAAAAGGCATACCGTCTCATCGAAAGCTACACGAAGGATGTTGAGGTCGGCGCTTCTTATTTGGGTGTAGTCAAACGAATCATGAAGTTTGGTGCGTTTGTGGAAATCTTGCCCGGTAAAGAAGGGCTGGTCCATATCTCGCAGTTGTCCAACGAACGGGTTAACAAAGTCGAAGATGTGGTTAATATTGGAGATGAGATACTAGTCAAAGTCACTGAGATTGACCGACAAGGCAGGATCAACCTATCCCGCAAAGCAGTTCTCCCAAAAGTGGAAAAAGCATAATTCACTAATTAGAGCAGGTAATGTGCCTGCTTTTTTTATTTCCAGAATCTGACAAGGGTGGTCGGTTATGGATTGTTGGATTAATCAGGGCAGCGTTGCCAGGATATTGAGGAGCAGTGGTACTAAGCAGGAATTAGAAGTGGTGATCGGCAATAAACATGAACAAGCGATAAATTTCCCTGCCCTGACTGGAAAATGCGCCATAGGCGATCATGTTATCCTCAATACAACAGGGGAGTCTTTAAGGCTGGGATCAGGCGGCTTTCATTTTGTAATGGGAATCGTCGGAAAAACTCAAACACCACAGAACAAACCGGGACATATCATCAAATTGCGCTACACACCGAGCCAAGGGCGAGTCTTGAGTGTGGAAGAACCAGACAGCCCTTACCACGAGATCTTGGCGGGGCAGTCCTCAATAAAGGGAATGCCCGTTTTGGTAGGTTCTCTGCACAGCATGCTGGCGCCTGTTTGTTTGGCTTTTAAACATTTGGCCCCGAAACGCAGAATAGTATACTTGATGAGCGACGGTGCCGCTTTGCCCCTAGCTTTGAGCGATACAGTACAGATTCTCCTTGATCACGGCCTGCTTGATGATACGATCACGTTTAACCACGCCTTTGGTGGACATTATGAAGCGGTGAATGTCTACAGCGCATTGTTAACAGCCAAGCATGTCTGTGAAGCTGATGCCGCGATTATCTTGATGGGCCCAGGCATAGTCGGGACTAGTACTACCTGGGGTACAACAGCTCTAGAGCAGGGAGTGTACATAAATGCCGTCCATACCCTTGGAGGGTATCCCATTGGCATTGTTCGCCTGAGTATGGTGGACAAACGCACCCGTCATCAAGGAATCAGTCATCACACTCTCACAGCGTTAACCAAAATCTGCGAACATCCGTGTACCGTGGTGCTGCCGAGCGGTTTGTATGATTGGCATCTGCTGCAGGACCAGCTTCAAGCCCTACAGTACCACCACATTCAGTGGGTGGATACTGCACCATATAGGAATCTTTTGGAGAATGCCCCGGTAAAATTGGAAACCATGGGCAGGGATTTCAATGCAGATCCCTATTTCTTTGAATCAGTACTAGCGGCTGGTTTGTATGCCGCTGCTTATTGCGATCTTGGCACCACTGTCCCAGAGTGTTAAACTCGCAGGCTGCCTTACGGATCTGCTCCAATACCCAAGCTTTTTTGCCGATAATTACAATCATTGGTTAGGCCTCCAATGCAGGATTTGTTCTAGTGTATGCAGCTTGCTTGTTTTAATGCTTGATTTGGTTCAGATTATGGGCATCTAACCACATGGCAGGTGGTTTGTTGTGGGGACATTGGTTATGGTACGGCATGGGGAATCCCTATGGAACCGAGTTGGAAGGTATCAAGGGCAGCAGGACATTGGTCTGTCGGATGAAGGAATCCGTCAGGCAGAAATGCTCGCCCAGTTTTTTCGTTCGTGGCGTTTTGAGGCGTTCTATGCCAGTGACCTCTCGCGGGCGCGGGAAACCGCTGTAATCATTGCAAAACATCACGCGATGCCCGTAACCTTGGATCCGCGTCTAAGGGAATATGCTTTTGGGGTATGGGAAGGATTGACAAGAGCAGAAATTGAAGTTAAGTATGCGGGGATGTACGCCAGAAGGCGCACAGACATCAACACGCCAATACCCGGTGGCGAGCTTGGAGTTCAAGTGCAGGCGCGGGTTACAGATTGGCTGCAGGAAATAGCCGCTGCCCATTCTGGCACCGTCTTGGCAGTCAGCCATGGGGGCACTATCCGGACTTTGATAGCCGCCCTCTTGGAAGTGGATATCACCAGATGCTATCGGCTCACGCTGTCCAATGCCGGTTATTCAATCATCCGATGGCAGAGCCAAGGTACAAAAATCCAATTCCGCATTGATGGAATTAACTGTTATCCCCGGCTGAAGCCGCTCTGACATAAGTCAACCCTTCTTGTCATATGATTCGGTAGACAGGCAGGAAGGGGGTCAAGGCTGTGGTGCATTATTTTAAGCAACGCCTGCCGATCCTGACAGGCGTAGCATTACTCTTTTTACTGGGAGTGTCATTTGGCTCGATTGCTGTTAAAACCCTATCTCCTGGGCAGGTTTCGGATTTAAGTGCATATCTCCATCAGTTCTATTCCAGTTTTCCTGAGGGATTGAGGAACACCAACCGTCACGCAGCAGCCTTGCGGGGTGTGGTTGACAACATTGTTAAGGTCAGCTGCCTGATTTGGGTTTTAGGGATGACCGTGATCGGAGTTCCACTTATTGCTGGGATTGTTTTTGTCCGAGGTTTCGTTTTGGGATTCACTGTCGGCTTTATTATTTCTGAAATGAAACTTAACGGGATTTTGGTGGCGGCAGCCTCGCTGCTGCCGCACAATCTCTTGTTTGTCCCAGCACTTATTCTTGTTTCCACAACGTCCCTTTCTTTTGCCGTAGTGGCCGTTCAAACCTTGGTGGGCACGAATCGGAGCAATATAATCAATCAATTTATGGCAACCACCTTGATTGTTGTTGTGATGAGCGTGCTCATTGCTCTGGCAGCTCTGGTGGAGACATATGTTACTCCGGTTTTGATGAATTTGTCAAAAATGCTGATTATGTAGGCAAGGGTGATCGTTTGTGAAATGTGAGCGTGACTACCTCAGGGAATACCTTAACCATCTCGTCGTTGAACGGGGGTTGAGCAAGAACACAATTGATGCATACCACAATGATCTTGACCAGTTTTATGCTTTTCTGGAAAAAAGCAAAATCTCTTGCTTGGAGGTCAGTGTGCATACAATCATTGACTTCTTGACAGCACTGGAGTCATACACAGCAGGAAAGCCGGCAACTTTGGCCCGGAAGACATCGGCAATACGCGGGTTTTACCAGCATTTGCTCACAGAAAAACTAATCGATGAGAATCCTTGCGACGTTCTGGAAAAAGCCAAGGCAGAATCAAGACTGCCGGAGGTTTTGACCATTGCTGAAGTGGACAGGCTTCTAAGTGCACCGGATCTTACCACAAAAACAGGCTATCGCGATCTGGCGATGCTGGAAGTGCTTTATGCAACAGGACTGCGAGTTTCAGAACTGATAGGACTGAATTTAGGGGATATTGACGCAATGGGGTTTGTCCGCTGCCTTGGCAAAGGCAATAAGGAAAGGATTGTTCCGATTGGCAGCAAAGCCTTGGCTGCTGTCCAAACTTATATTCAACGCTGCCGCGGCAAACTTGTGAAAGATCGCAGACAAAGAGCACTGTTTGTCAATGCCAGGGGTACGCGCATTACCAGGCAGGGTTTTTGGAAGATCCTGAACCGATACAGAAACCAGTGTGGGATCACGAAACCCCTAAGCCCCCATACCCTGCGTCATTCATTTGCAACCCACCTTATAGCCAACGGAGCAGATCTGCGGTCAGTGCAGCAAATGCTTGGCCATGCGGATATTTCCACAACGCAGATTTATACTCATCTGACCCGTGAGCATTTGCGCTCAGTCTATCAAGCCACACACCCCCGTTCAGAGTTGAAATCCAGGGAGGGAGCCGAGTCATATGAGTAGGTTTGTCGTGATTGTACTTGACAGTGTCGGCATAGGTGAGCTTCCTGATGCTTGGAGGTATGGGGATCAAGGCAGCAATACCCTGGCAAACCTGGCCAATGCGGTTGGCGGCCTTGAATTGCCAAATCTAGAGCGGTTGGGGCTTGGCAATATCCATCCCATTAACGGAGTTTTGCCACAAGAGCAGCCCATGGCAGCGTGGGGTAAAATGGCAGAGCAATCACCGGGTAAAGATACCACCACTGGGCATTGGGAAATCGCAGGTATAATCCTTGACAAACCATTTCCGACCTATCCCAACGGCTTTCCAGCTGGGATTATTGACAAATTCTCTCAGATGATAGGGAAGCCAATTCTGGGGAATACTGCAGCTTCAGGGACAGAAATAATCCAGAAACTGGGCCCTAAACATCTTGATTCCGGAGCACCGATTGTTTACACTTCGGCCGACAGCGTGTTTCAAATAGCCGCCCATGAGCATGTAGTTCCTTTGGAAACATTATATGAGTGGTGCCAGATGGCGCGGTCGATACTCTACGGGGAACATGGAGTCGGCAGAGTAATTGCCCGTCCCTTTCTTGGGGTTGTAGGCGATTTCAGGCGTACGCAAAACCGCAAGGATTTCAGCCTGCCGCCGGTTGGAGAAACGGTTTTTGATTATCTGGCCGCAAACCAAATACCCACAACAGCAATTGGCAAGATCTGGGATGTCTTCGCCGGACGGGGGATCCATGAACACATAGACGCCCATGGCAATCAGGAAACGCTGGCTGCTGTCATCTTTGCGCTCGAAAACACACCATCTGGTCTAATCTTTGCCAACCTGGGTGATTTTGACACTTTGTGGGGCCATCGCAATGATGTTCAGGGATATGCCGGAGGGCTCAGGGAGTTTGATCAAAAGCTGCCGTACATCCTGGGGGCGCTGAAAAAAGGTGATGTACTCTGCATTACCGCCGATCACGGCTGCGATCCCACAACAGCCAGCACCGATCATTCCCGTGAATATGTACCAATTTTGGTTTACGGAAAGCAAATAAGGCCCCGTGCTCTTGGCACCCGCTCTACCTTTTCAGATATCGCCCAGACAATCAGTGAGTTTTACAACCTTGAACCGGTCTTTCCCGGTGAGAGTTTTCTGAGACAGCTGCATCCTGTCTCAGATAACTGACGCTCTGTTGAAGGAGGTGATTCGGCTGCAAGCCTATGATTTGATCCTGAAAAAGCGTAATGGGTATGAATTGAGTACCGCTGAAATTGAGCACTTGATTACCAGCTACACCCTGGGGCTGATCACAGATTATCAAATGGCTGCTTTTTGCATGGCTGTGTATTTTCAAGGTATGAACGCCCGGGAAACCGCAGACCTGGCTGTGGCCATGGCCAATTCGGGAACGAAATACGACCTGTCAGGTGTCGGCGGAACGGTTATTGACAAACACTCCACCGGAGGGGTAGGGGATACCACCACCCTGGTTGTGGCGCCGTTGGTTGCCAGCTGCGGGGTACCAGTTGCCAAAATGTCAGGCCGGGGATTGGGGCATACCGGTGGCACTATTGACAAACTAGAGAGCATACCCGGATTTAGATGTAATCTGGAGCAAGAAGAGTTTATCAAGCAAGTCAACGCCATCAATATCAGTATTATCAGCCAGTCAGAGACTGTCGCTCCCGCAGATAAGCGGCTCTATGCCCTTAGGGATGTTACGGCTACAGTAGATTCCATACCGCTGATTGCATCCTCGATCATGAGCAAGAAGATTGCCGCTGGTGCCGATGGGATTGTTTTGGATGTTAAAACAGGCCGCGGCGCATTCATGCAGCGACGGGATCAGGCTGTAGAGCTAGCCAAAGCTATGGTGGCCATCGGAAAAGAGTTGAAAAAGCCTACCATTGCCTTAATCACTGACATGGAACAGCCCCTTGGATACACCATTGGCAACGCTCTCGAGATCCGGGAAGCGGTTCAAACATTGGCAGGTGAAGGGGCCTGGGATCTTACCGAGTTGTGCCTGCAGATTGGAGCTGAAATGCTGGTTTTGGCTGGCCGTTCACAGACTCATGAAGAGGCATACCAGGTGCTGCAGGAAAAACTGAAATCGAAAGCAGGTTTGCTGAAACTGCGGGAGCTAATTCGCAGTCAAGTAGGCAATCCTGATGTGGTGGACGATCCGTCGTTACTGCCCCAAGCACATTATCTGACAGAAGTCAGAAGCGAACGCAGCGGTTATATCAAAAGCATCGATGCCCTGATGATTGGGCGGCTGGTAATGCAGCTTGGCGCCGGCCGGCGAACCAAGGATAGTGCCATTGATTTAAGCGTCGGGATTGAACTTAAGCAAAAGGCGGGAGCATATGTACAGCAAAATCAAGTGTTGGCTGTGATTCACAGTAACCGGCCCATTAGTGCAGAATCAGGCGCACTCCTCGGCTGCTTCCAATTCAGTCAGTCACCACCCCGATTCAGGCCGTTGGTATGGGAAAAAATTACCCCAGAAGATGTATAATGAACTGAACGCCCCCATATCCATTTAAGGAAGGGAAGGTGTTCCATGGTGAGGTCCAGCCGATTCTTCATGTGGATCATTTTGGCTATTAGCATGTTTTTGTCCGGCGCTGCCTGCGCTTCCGCAGATGAATTGGATCTGACGGCAAAGGCGGCCTTATTGATCGAAGCCCATAGTGGACGGTTTTTGTATGCGAAAAATGTCGATCAACCCTTGCCGGTTGCCAGCATATCCAAAATCATGACGTTGGTATTGGCCCTGGAAGCCGTCGACGCCGGTAAGATTGCCCTTAATGACATTGTTACCGCCAGCGAATACGCAGCATCCATGGGTGGATCACAAGTCTGGCTGGAGAAAGGCGAGCAGCTTACATTGGAGCAGCTGTTATATGCTGTGGCTGTCGGCAGCGGTAATGATGCCGCAGTGGCCGTTGCGGAGTACCTTGCCGGATCAGAGCCGGCCTTTGTTGCACTGATGAACCAAAAGGCATCTGAACTTGGTTTGACCAACAGTGAGTACAGCAACTCCAGCGGACTGCCGCCAAGTGTCCTGGGAAGTACCGGACGCCAGGTGATGAGTGCGAGGGATGTGGCGGATCTGTGCCGCTACGCACTGAGCGTTCCCTTGATGCTGGACTTTGTATCTACGTATGAATATACGATGCGGGCTGATTCCACTAAGAAGCCGGTACTGTGGAACTATAACAAACTGTTGAGGCGCTATCAAGGGGTGGATGGTTTCAAAACGGGATATACGACGGAAGCGGGCCACTGCCTGGCGGCGACAGCAGAGCGCAACGGCCTGCGCCTGATTGCAGTGGTATTGGGCAGTTCCAGCGACGCAGCAAGGGAGAGCGACATCACAAAGCTTTTGGACTTGGGCTTCAGAGAGTATACGAATCATCTGATTTATACTCAGGGCGCAGTTGTTACGGAAATTGTACTGCCGAAAGGCAACCCGGAAACAGTGAGGCTGATAGCCGCCACAGATTTCTATGCTCCTATCAAACGGGGCGAACAGGACATGGTTACCACTCAAATCACCATTTTTGATCCTCTGAAAGTCCCCATGTCGAAAGACACTGCGGCAGGAACCGTTTCAGCATACTTGGACGATCTGCTGCTAACGACAGTTGAGTTGAAGCCCGAGCAGGATGTTGACCGAAGTTCTATTGTCAACATATTGATTAGAATCACCAAGCAAATGATAAATTGTTTTACGGAAGGAAGCTGATCCAGCTTCCTTTCCTTTCAGTTCAGGGCAGGATTTTGAGGTTATGAGATGAATAGGTACAAAATAGACAACTTTATGAAAATGCAATCGGAGAGGGGAGGAGCAGAATTGCTGTCGGCAGAAACGGTAAATCAGGCCCTGATCATTTCACTGGAAGGGGAGCTGGACCTGCACACAGCCCCACCTTTCAAAGAGTGCATTGACAGTTATTTGGCAAAAAACACGGCACTAAGAGATCTCATTCTGCGGATGGACAAGATCAAATTCATTGACAGCTCGGGTTTGGGTGTGATTCTGGGTAGGTACAAACTAATCCAAAAACGCGGCGGCAAGCTGGTATTTGTCGCCTGCAGCCCCCATGTTTACCGCATCCTCAAGCTTTCGGGTATGCAGAAAATAGCTTACTTTACGGATTCAATTCAGGAAGCTTTATCTTTGTAATTAGGGAGGAGTAATGATGGAGGTCAAAAATTGGGTTCGACTGGAGTTTCCGAGTGAATCAGAAAATGTTTTGTTTGCTCGGACTGCCGTTGCTGTCTTTGCCTCTCAGCTGGATTTCACTCTTGAGGAAATCGAAGATATTAAGGTTGCCGTTTCTGAGGCAGTATCCAACTGCGTTATCCATGCTTATGGAGACTGCTCGGGTAATATCGTTGTTATTTGTAAATACTCCATAGATGAACTCGAAATTACAGTCGAAGACAATGGTTGTGGAATCCCCGACATAGTACAGGCATCAGAAGCCGGATATACGACAATACCAGAAGAGAGGATGGGCCTGGGATTGGTGTTTATCCATGAGTTGATGGATCACGTGGCCATTGCGTCTGAAGTTGGTAAGGGCACCAAACTCCTCATGGCCAAAAGAATCCCTCGGAGTAGAGAATAGGTGCTCCAATGGACAGCCGGCAAATATGTTTTGGCGAGTATCCTGTCCTGCCTGACCAAGAAGTACGCAATTTGCTTGTGAAAGCACAATCTGGTGACGAATTGGCAAGGCAAAGATTGGTGGAATGCAACCTTCGTTTGGTCAGGAGTATAACAACCAGGTTTGCTCATCGCGGTGTTGAAATGGATGACTTGTTTCAGATCGGGTGTATTGGTTTGGTCAAAGCGATCGATGGTTTTGACCTCGGTTTTGATGTCAGATTTTCTACATATGCAGTACCGAAAATCATCGGGGAGATTAAGCGTTACCTGAGAGAATCAACACCAATCAAGGTGTCACGTTCATTAAGGGAGTTGGCCAGCCGGGCTGCTGCTCTCAAAGACACCATGGCTGATGAGTTGGGCCGCCCGCCTATGATTGGTGAAATAGCTGCCAAGCTGGGAGTGGCGAGGGAAGAGTTGACTGCCGCCCTGGGAGCTGTTGCCCCGGTGCTCTCTCTCCAACAGGCGGTTCATGATCAAGAGGGAGAGAGAATCGTGCTTGAGGATCAGGTTGCCGGAGAGCCTGACGCAGACTCTATCTATCTGAAAGATGTTTTACAAACTCTCGATCCTGATGAAAGGCGCTTGCTGCTGTTACGCTATTTTGCTGAAAAAAGCCAAGCTGAAGTTGCCAAGGTTTTTGGTGTCTCTCAGGCGCAGATATCACGTATTGAGAACCGAATCCTGCAACAACTGCGCAGCCAGCTTGAATCGAAGGGATGATCCGATCAGTGCCAGCAGATCTGCATTTACATACTACAGCATCTGACGGGAGTTGGAATGCTTGTGAACTTGTGGCAAGAGCGAGAGGTCTTGGTTTGACTGCCATTGCCATTACTGATCATGACACGGTCGATGCTTTCCATTGCTTAAAAATGGGACAGCCTACCAACCTGGAAGTCATCACCGGAATTGAGTTCAGTACGGAGTTTGAGAATCATGAGGTTCATATTCTCGGCTATGGAATAGATGTAGCCAATCAGGAACTCCTGGCAACGCTGCAGCAGCTCCGTGTTGAGCGGGAAATACGGGCTGAAACCATGGTGGAACGCCTCAAAAAGCTTGGGTGCCAGATCGCCTACAGCCGCGTCCAGCAATTGGCAGGGCATGGAACAATTGGGCGCGTACATATAGCCCAAGCATTGATTGAATCAGGCTATATCAAAAGTATCAAAGAAGGTTTCAGCCGTTACCTGGAAATGAATGGGCCTGCTTACGTGCCTCGCCGGAAACTTTCAGTTTCAAAGGCCATAGATCTGATAACGGCATCCGGAGGGATTCCTGTCTTGGCACACCCTGTTTTAGTGGGAAACGATGACCTGATAGGGGTGCTTATTGATATGGGTTTGCTGGGTTTGGAGGTTGTTCATTCCAGCCACACGCCCGAGCAAATGATGAGGTACAGGCAAATGGCGGAGGAGTTATGCTTGGTTCCAACCGGCGGTTCTGACTGCCATGGCCCGAAAGATCACGAAGAGCCTCTTATCGGCAAGTATGTGATTCCGGACGGTTGGGTTGGCAAGCTTAAGGAACTTCTGTCAGAAACGTGATGTTTTTCCGGTTTTTACTTGCAGGTTAAGCTGAACCATGAAGCGAATTAGACCTATCAGCAGCATCGGTGGCTGGTTTAGGTACCGGGCCAACAATCACTGAAGGAGTGGCTGAATTGACAAAGCTTCATGGCAGCAAGGTCACGCTACGGCCTATCGAAAAAGCGGATTATGATCGAATCATAAGTTGGAGTCAGGACATGGAACTGATGCATTACAGTGACAGCAGCTATCCAGCCAACCGCGAGGAGTGTGAATCCTGGGTTGCAAGTGCCAGAAGTAACCATTATAAATTGAGATTTGGAATTGCCCTCGGCACCAAGCTCATCGGAGATATCGAGTTGGACCAAATCACTTGGCGCAGAGGCGATGCGGAACTTAGGATTCGGATTGGCGAGAGGAAGCTGTGGGATCTTGGCTATGGTACTGATGCCGTGACGGCATTATTAGATTATGCGTTTAATAATTTAAACCTAAACCGCATTTATCTGAAGGTTTACACTGACAACCTCCGGGCAATCAAATGCTATCATAAAGCCGGTTTCAAGAAAGAAGGCAAATTGACCCGTACCGCCTTTACACAGCGTGAAATCTATCTGATGCGGATCTTGAAACATGAGCATCTGGCCCGACATCAAAAACTGGCATCCAACAATTGAATTCTTCTGAAAACAAGCTATGTCCGGCAGCTTGTTTTCTTCTTTTCTGCCGACAGCATTCCGGCAGGTGTATCGAAAGGTTTATTTGTGAGATAGTGAGGATTTTATGGGATGAACAAGGATTTAAGGCAATTATGTCGAACAGGTTCATTGTTAGTCCTGTAGATAGCATTGGAGGGGTAGTAATGATTAATCTCATCATCAGCGGCGGCCCGGTTATGATTCCATTGTTGCTGTGCTCTGTAGGCGCGGTGGCAGTAGGGTTGGAAAGACTGTGGTATTTGCTGCGCTCCAGAGTTGATACAGAGGATTTGATAGAAGACATTCAGCTGGCTTTAGGTCAAGGCAAGGTCTTGGAAGCGATGCAGATAGCCAAAAAGTCCCGGGGACCTGTCGCAGCTATCCTCTCCGGAGGAATTGCGTATTACGATCGTGACAAGATAGAAATTAAAGAGCGAATGCAAGAAATTGGCCGCCTGGAAATCTATAAGATGGAAAAACGCATGAATATCCTTAATATGATTATCAGCATTGCCCCATTGTTGGGCCTGTTGGGGACCGTAACGGGAATTATTGATGCTTTTAATGTCATGGGGGCGATGCAGGGTGTCCATCAGCCATCCGACATTAGTGCAGGCATTGCCGAAGCATTGATTACGACAGCTGCCGGCTTGATTATTGCCATACCGACGATGGTACTAACAGTCTACCTGAACGGAATTATCGATCGGAATATTGCTGAGATGGACAGGCGGTCTAAGGAATTGCTGGAATTACTTAGTCCCAGAGGTGACGAATGATGGAGTTTAAGCGTAGATTACGCAGCCCTGGGGGTCATCCGGACCTGGCACCTATGATTGATGTGATTTTTCATCTGTTAATTTTCTTTATGGCATTCTCGGTTCTTTACCAAACCACAATGAGCATTGATGTGGAACTGCCTAAGGCTGTAAGCGGTTCTGATGCCCGCAGCGACAGATTTGAGATTAGTGTCACCAAGGACGGCCTTTTTTCTGTTAACAGAGAAATAGTTTCTCCTGGAGAGCTTGAGCAGGCCCTGCGAGAAGCCGTGGCAGGCAATCCTAATCTATTTGTTCTGATCAAAGGTGACCGGCGTGCAACCATAGAACAGTTCGTAAGTGCGATGGATATTGCAGCGAAAGTAGGTGTCAGCAGCATCCACGTCGGTACCCAACAACCTTAGTCAAAGGTGGATCTTGTGATGAATTTTGGCGAACGGGACAAAAACAATTTGAATGTGTTCATTTTCATTTCTCTGGTTATCCACGCTGCCATTCTTTGGGCAAATCCCGACTGGACCAGCTTTTTTAGGTTTGGGGTTGAGGGAACAGCACAGGGCGGCATGATTCGGGTTACATACGTCCAGAGCAGCACAGCCAAAGAATTGTCTCCGATCACCGACCCTTCATCAACAACGAGTGTCCCGCAGGTGGAACAGCCTCGGCCAACAGAAGAACCTCCCAAAGAACACGCTGCCTCTATGCCTGTAATTCCGGATTCCGAAGAAGATATCACGCCGCCGGTAAGGCCGCGGCCGCAGCCAGCGGAAATAGCAGAACCGGAAGAGCCGGTTGTGACCCAGCCTTTACCTGAACCGGAGCCTGAGGTTGAAACCGAAACAGAACAGGAACCGATCACAGGTGAGATTATTACGAGTGAAACTGGAAGGGAAGTCTATATTGACGATCAAGCCGAACCGGAACCGATTGAACCGGAGATTGAGCCGGTATCAACACAAGATCCCGAACAGCTCCCGGATGATGTTGTCGATTCTGAGCCAAGCTCAGATCACATAGAGCAAGAACCGGAGCCGGGGGATACAGATGCTTCTGGAACCGGAACCGGTATTGTTGGGGATGTTGAAGGTGGTTCAGGATCAATTCAAGAGTCGGGTAAGGGAGAGGCAGAAGTTGCGCCGCCTCCACCTCCACCTCCTGCAGCAAGTTCAGTAATCAATGTGAATGGGAATGGCGGAGTCGCGTATCCAAAGGATGCCCAGGATGAAAAATCTGAAGGTGTTGTCAGATTGGACGTTTTTGTCGGCATGGATGGGCGGGCCTATGATGTAGTCATTCTCCAGTATTCCGAGGATCCCCGCTTGGATCAGCAGGCGCGGCTCACGTTCTTGAGGAATTGGGAATTCCGCCGTTTAGATCGTTCTTACATACTCACTATTGACGTAAGCTTCTCAATCCTGGAAGGGCCCAGGATCGAACCGATTGCCATCCGCTGGGTACAAGAGTAAAAAGGGAGAGTGGATGTTGTGCTGAGCAGTTCGAAACTAACTAAACTCCTGATCTGTGTGGTTTTAATACTGGCATTGAACAGTCTATCCGGTTTTGCTCAGGAGCAAAAGCCAAATCTCGAAATTGCCAACGAATACATCCGGATCATCATCAATACTCTCGATGAGAACATGGGCCGATTTTCCGTGGGCACCACCGGGGGAGACCCGGACCGAGTTGGTGACGAACATCAGCATTTGATTTATGGTGGGGAAGAGCCCTGGACTTCATATACAACCGTTCGTATTGGCAATCAAAACTGGGTCTATGGCAACCCTACCAACAGACGGGCTGGGAAAAGCGGAACCTACGGCCAGGTAGTTCAGCCTCCGACTATTGTGGATGACTCTCTTGTCAGCAGTTGGCAGTTGGGCCCGATTCTAGTCACTCAAACCTTGAGTTTTGCCCGAAGTATTACATCGGGATTAATGGATACTGCGAAGATCGAATATGAGTTGGTTAATACGGATATCGTTTCGCACATGGTTGGCATGAGATTGGTACTCGATACCATGCTCGGCCAAAACGACGGCGCCCCTTTTCGCCTGGAAGATAGGGCGATTCTTACCGATACGGTTTTTTACAGTCATGAACTACCCGGATTTTGGCAGGCATTCGATTCTCTTTCCCATCCACAGGTTATTTCCCAAGGGACTCTGATGGGCGGTGAAGTTACACCTCCAAGCCGCGTTTATTTCAGCAACTGGGGCAGTATTGTTGATGGACTCTGGGACTTTAACTACCAACCCGGCAGGGATTTCATGCGCGCGGGTGAATTTGATCTGGACAGTGCGATTGCCCTTTATTGGGATCAAGAGCCGCTTCGCCCCAATGAATCACGGATTTATACAGCCTATTATGGGCTTGGCGGTGTGACCATTACACCGGGAGAACTCTCTGTGGCCCTTACAGCCCCTTGGCAAGTCAAAGCTGATCAAAGGCATCGGGAAACATTTACTATTGTCGCATACATTGAAAACACTGGCGAGGGCGATGCAAGGGATGTTTCGGCTACTTTAAGATTGCCGGCAGGGCTGGAGTTGTTTAACGACACTGACAGCTTTAAACGCCATTATGGAAATTTGGCAGTAGGAGAAACCTATCAGACCAGCTGGCAAGTAATCCCCACCGGAGAGCATACCGGCGATGTTACTTTTGAAGTGCTTGTGGAGGCAACAAACAGCGAATCCAGCCTGGCCAGGCGCAATATTCAAATTGTAACACCGGACTTCCTGGAAGTAAACCTGATTGGCCCCCCGTCCTTATCTGTTGAAAACGAACACTTGTCTCCTTTACCGCTGGAAGTGATGGCCAGAGT
>JAAYNP010000030.1 GCA_012520795.1 Bacillota bacterium | reverse complement strand
GCATCATTCACTGTGCCGCCAGAGGTTGGTTGATAAGGCCTGCGAAGAGCAATTGGTAATCATTGATAATAACCTAGCCAAACTTGCCGAGCGCAAAGCGAAGCAATTTGCCACTAAGACAGCAGCCAGCATCTGGGAGAGCCGGATTGGGTGTCAAGTTGAATTCTTGACTCAGCTTAAAGCGCATATAGATGCCAGCGTTGTTCTGTCGTAAAAGGCCGGCGGCTCGCCGGTTTTATCATACCCATCCCCCAGAATAGACATAGCTTTGCCGGGTCTAGTTCCGATTGTATTTTTCCCAATAATGGCATATAATAGATCCAGATTCGAACGGACGTCCGATCGAGAGGAGGCATCAATTCGTGTTGGAAATGACACAGGACGAGAAAATCCTGGACGCTGCCTATCGTATTATAGCCAGGCAGGGCTATGCCAGCACATCGCTGCGGCAGATTGCCGAAGAGGCCCAGGTGGCTTTAAGCCAGATCAGTTATCACTACGAAAACAAGGAAGGCCTGCTTTTGGCCTTGGCGCGGCGGGTCGCTGAAAGATACTCCCATTTCGCGCAGGCAGTGGACCCCGGCATGACCCATTTGGAAAAGGGAGCGTTCTTCATTAAGCATTACCAAAACGTGATTACACACGAACCAGAGCTCTTTCTCATCCTCTACGACTTGGTAGGCTTGGCCTTACGCTCAAAAGTGATGCGGGAACAGATCCGGGAGATTTTCCAAGGCATCATCGAGCAGTTTGCCACCGAGTTGTTCACCGGCGAACTGATGGAAGAACTGGGCTGTGAGTATTCACCCGAAGTGCTGTCAGGGATGTTTCTTGGCGCTATCTTCGGCATTGCTGTACAGATTTTGCTGGAACCCAAAGAATCGGTCTATAAAAGTCTTGATTCATTGAATCTAATCTTCCAGCTCAGAAAGGGGTGAACTCAGTGCGGCGTTGGTTTAAGCTCGTGTTAGATCATCCATGGGCAGTGATTGTTGTTGTTGCACTGCTTACATTGGCGGCAGCAAGTTTTCTGCCCCGCATGACCTTTGATGCCAGCATCGACGCCATGATCCCAGACGATGATCCTGTCCTTGTGGAACTTAGGGAAGTGGTCGAAGACTTCGGCAGTCAAGATCTATTCCTGATAGCGGTGCAGGCGGATAACGTCTTTAGCGCCAGCACGCTGAAGAAAATCCATGATCTCGCCGCTGAATTGGAAGAGCTGCCGGGCGTGGCTGAAGTCCAGACACCTTTTAACGCCCAAAAGGTGGAAAGCAGCTTTTTCGGCATCGAAATCGCCCCCATGACCGGTGAACTGCCTCAAACCATGGAGGCCATTGAGCAGTTCAAAGCCGATATTCTAAGCAGCCCCTACGCTGGGCGTCTTGTCACAGGGGATGGGCGCGGTGCAGCTCTTTTTCTGGAGCTGGATAATCACGGCTCAGGCGAAGGCCGGAACGAGCTCATGGCCAAAATCGAGGAAACAGTCAAGGGCTATGAAGACCCTGAGCAGATTCATGTGATGGGCGACGCCTATGTCTTCTATTATACTGAGCGGGCTATGAAGCAGGATCTTCTGAAGCTGGTGCCTTTTGTGGTGGTGATCATCGCCGCAGTCCTCTATGTCTCCCTCCGATCGGTTCTGGGGATCGTCGTTCCGCTGGTCACAGTTGGAATCAGTGTGATCTGGACCGTGGGCATCATGATCGGGATGGGGATCCCTGTTTCCATCATATCCATGGTCATGCCCGTCATTCTCGTCACTATCGGGATTGCTTCCAGCATCCACATCTTGAACAAATACCAAGAGGGGCTGTCGTCAGGATTGCCAAAGCGGCGGGCGCTGGAAGAAACTTTCGCTGCCATTACTTCACCTGTGCTCATGGCGGCTCTCACTACCGCCGCCGGATTTGCTGCGCTCATCACCGCCTTTGTCCACCCAATCCGAGAATTCGGCGTGCTCACAGCCATAGGCGTCATGCTGGCTATGGGCTTGTCTTTAAGCCTGGTTCCTGCTCTTTTGGTTTTGGTCAAGGAACCGCAAGCGGCCCGGAAAAACGGTGAGGAAAAGGAAAAAGATGGCCTGCTCACCTCTATGCTGCTGCGCTTTGTGCACTGGGCTGTTAACCGTCCCAAGCGCCTTGCGGCCGCAGTAGCCGTCGCTTCGCTGATTTTTGTCTTTGGAGCCACCCTGATCACCCTGGAAAGCAACATTGTCAATTACTTCGGAGCTTCCAGCCCCGTGAAGCGGGCCACCAAGGTGATCGAGGACGTGTTTGGCGGCAGCATGCAGATCTCCGTGGTTTTGGACATCGGTGAACCGGACGGCATCAAGGATCCCGCTGTCCTGCATGAGCTGGTGGCTGTCCAGCATTACCTTAACTCATTCGATACGATCAACCACGCTGCATCTCTCGCCGATGTGATTCGTCAGCTCAATCAGGCTATGTGGGATGGGGATCCTGAGTTCTATGTCATTCCAGAAAGCAGGGAGGCTGTGGCTCAACTGCTGCTTCTCTTTGAAATGCAGGGCGGGTCAGGAGTCGATTCGCTGGTTACCTACGATTACAGCAAAGCCTTGGTGACAGCTCAGATGAAAACTCTTGACGCGGAAGAGATGGGCCATGTCATCGCCGAGGTGGAGCAATTTTTGAAAGAGCGTTATAACTCAAATGCCCATCTGAAAGCCCACCTTACGGGAACGCCCAAGGTTATGCAGCGGCTGATGAACCGCTACGTGCAGACTCAGATTTCCAGTTTGGCAAGCTCCGGCATCGCAGTTGTCCTGATTGTGAGCCTACTGATGCAGTCACTTTCCCTGGGGCTTCTGAGCATGGTCCCTCTGGCCTTCACCGTAGTGATCAACTTCGGGATCATGGGCTTCGCCCGCCTGCCTCTGGATGCCGTCACCAGCATGATTTCCAGTGTGGCCATCGGAATCGGTGTCGACTACGCCATCCACTATATCAGCCGCTACCGTTGGGAAGCGGTCAATGGGCTGGACAGCGCCGAGGCCCTGAAGCGCACAAGCGCTTCAGCAGGGCGGTCTATCGTGTTTAATGCGTTTGCCTTGGTGGTGGGATTCCTGGTCTTGGTTTTCTCCCACTTCCGGGCTATCGCAGTGTTCGGGATGCTCGTTTCTGCTTCCATGATCGTGAGCTCAATGGCGGCGCTGCTGGTCATTCCGCTGGTATTGAATTATTTGGCCAAACGGCCGTTGCGAAAGATGCCAATTGGGAAAGGGGTAGAGAGATGAAAAGAGTGTTTCTGTCAATACTGGCTGTGGTGCTGCTGTGCACTCCGGCCAAATCGGCACAGGAGCTTACAGGCCGGGAGATTTTGGATCAGCTCAACTTCAGCACCATCATGAGCGGTTCAGGCAGTGCGCAGATTACAATGATCACCGAAAATGCCAAGGGAGCACAGCGCAGCTATTCGGTGCAGGTATATGTGCGAATGGATGAGGTGGAAGGGGATGCCCAGTTCCTGGAATACCTGACTCCAGCCGATGTGCGCGGCACCAAGTTTCTTTCTCTCAAGCCCAAAGACGGGGAAAGCCAGATGTGGCTGTATCTGCCCGCTTTGGGCCGGGAGCGCAGGATTGCCGCTCACATGACCGGAGATTCCTTCATGGGCACTGACTTCACCTATGATGAAATCGGGGGCAACTTCGGATACGAGGACGACTATGCCGCGGAGCGCCTG
>JAAYNP010000138.1 GCA_012520795.1 Bacillota bacterium | reverse complement strand
TTGGGAGCACGGCACATTATGATTACTCAACTTCAATATTTGTTCGTAAAAATATTGTTAAATATGTTAAGTTGCCAGGTTTGTTTCAAACATTAGGCGATGGCGCCTTTGTAGATAATGAAGCAAGAAAAGCTATATCAACAGACTATGCAAACGCAGTAATGAGTGGCTCAAGGTCTAATATCCAGTGGGCTAATTACACAATTGAACATCCTAATAGTTATTGGACAAAAACTTTTTATCCAGATAGTGGTACTGGCGATATAACAAATCTCTTTAGTTATTATATATATGGTAGTGGAGCAGCACAATATGAAACAACTAATGATTCAATTGGATTACGTATTGTTCTTCACGGGTAAGCAATTTAATCGTGTGTAAATAAAGTTTAAAAAGTAGATTCTAATAAAGGGTCTACTTTTTATCTTTTTAAATCTTTAAAAGTTCTTTTTACAATATAATTGTAAGCGTTTTTAAAAAAGGGCCTAATTGCCTTTGCTTTTAAGTCTTTTTTAGTGTATAATGAGGGTGGATGTTTTTAAATAAAATTTAAAGTTAACTTTAAATTATTTAGGAGGCCAGTGATGAAAGGGAGAAAATACGTATTAAGTATAATAATATGTTTTATATTTATGTTCGGTGTTTTTTCAGCAAAAATTAGGCCGTTTGATAAAGAAGTTGTTTTAAATGCTCAAACGCTTGATGAAAGAGAATTGAAGGCTGTTTGGGTAACGCCATTAGTTGGCGATGTTAGTGTTAATGGAGAATCAACATTTAGAACTAACATGACTGAAGTTTTAAATATTATGGATAGTTACGGCTTGAACGCTTTAATTTTCCATGTTAGAACGCACAATAATGCTTTGTATCCTTCGTCGATAAACCCGAAGGCGACTTATATTTCTAATATAGATTTTAGTAGGTTTGATCCGATTGAGTGGTTAATCGATGAGTGTCATAAGCGTGGGATTGAGATGCATGCGTGGATGAATCCTTATAGATATAGTACGACCTATCAAACGGGTACTATGCCTTCAGCTAACCCACAATCAAGTTCAAGCAACTTACTGGAAGGGAAAATCTTAAACCCTGCTTTAAGCAATGTTAAGAATCATATATACGCAACAATAGAAGAATTTGTCAATAGGTATCCAACAGTAGATGCGATACATTTTGACGATTATTTTTATGTTAGTACGACAGCATCACCGACAAGCGCTGATGCGAGAAGAGCCCATATTAATGAATTAATTTCAGGCATACATAGTAGATTAGCATCTTTTAATGAGGCTAATAATCGTCATGTTCAGTTTGGCATATCGCCAACGGGAATTTACCGTAATGGTAATGGTGTTGTAACATATGATGCTTTAGGTAACCCTATTACAACTGGCTCACAAACAACTGGTCAACAACATTACGGTGATTATTTATATGCAGATACACTATATTGGATTAAGCAAGGTTGGTTAGACTACATTATGCCACAAGTTTATTGGGCAAGAGATTTAAGTGCTGCCCCATTTTTAAACGTTTTATCTTGGTGGGATAAAGTAGTTAGATATTTAGATGTTAACCTTTATACTGGTATTGGTTTATATAAGGCATTAGAAAGTAGTGGTGCTGGTTGGTACACAAATTCTAATGAGATGAATGCTCAATTTAATATTATTGAAAATGATTTAAATAATGTTTTAGGTTATAGTATTTATTCGTTTAGACATTTAAAGATGGCTTATAATGGTGATACATCTAGAGTAGGTCAGCAAGTAAGGAACGCATATGAAGGTGCTAATGCGTATCGTAAAAACATTAGAGTTTTACCGGAGATAAAATCGATGACACCTGTTGTACCTAATAGTGTTTCATCAAGTCATGCTTCTGGGACAATAACGTGGAATAGTGTTAGTAATGCGAAGTTTTATTATATATATGGTTCTAGTGGTGAACTTACTTATTCAAGTGATGAAATCATTGGAGTTATCGGTGATAAACCAGGTGTTAATACGTTTACAGTTAGTGGTTATAATGCTAGTTATAATTATGGTGTAAGAGCATTATCACCAACAAATCATTTAAGCCCGATTGCAGCAGCTCCGCCTGTAGAGGTTTATAATATTACATACAATTTAAACGGTGGAAGCTTCACTGATTCTTATGCAACAAGAGATGAAATGATTGTTGATTTTTTAACTGATTTTTATAACTTCTTACAACCTGAAGTTAACTTAACTACATTTATGCATGGTTCTGGTAACACTAGTGGTTATGACGGTTTATATGATGGTGATTATTTTAATCAGTTATATAATGTTAATGATAAAACTGTTAATCCTGGAACTGGTAAATTTATTAACCAAACAGAATATAACAAATGGGTTCCGTTGCTTGATTTAATTGATGAATATACAAATGTTGGCTATCCTCCGCAAACCTTTTGGGGTAGTAGATTTGTTGGGCAAAGAAGAATTAAACCATTTATTCAACAAATAAATTTATGGGAAGAAGATGGCGAGCCAAAGGCTTCGCAAATTATGGAAATATTAAATAGAATGCCAACGTTTGAGTCTGGTAATAGTACGATTTATTATCAATATACGAAAAACTATCCAGACATTATTTTACCTAATGCGAGTAAGGAAGATTATCGTTTCTTAGGTTGGTATGATGATCCTGTTGGTGGGACGAGAGTAACAGTAATTCCAACCGGTTCAACAGGAGATAAAACATTTTATGCGAGATGGGAATTAATTACTGCTGCTGAAGAAGTTTTAGTAACATTTAATTTAGATTATGAAGGAAAATACTTAACTCCGCAAACAATTGAAAAAGGCACTTGCGCCTTACAACCAGCTAATCCAACAAGAGAACATTATACATTTACTGGTTGGTATAATGGCGGAGTACTATTTGATTTTAGTACGCCTGTTAATAATGATTTAAACTTAGTTGCTGGATGGACATTTTCATCATATATTGTTAAGTTTATTGATCATGATGGAACAGTTTTAAAGACAGAGACGGTTGTACCTAGTGGTAATGCAACAGCTCCAAGTAATCCAACAAGAATTGGTTATACATTTATAGGTTGGGATAAAACATATAAAAATGTTCAGAGCAATTTAAATGTTAACGCAGTTTATGCGATTGCGAAATATTTTGTTGAGTTTGTTGATTCAGGCGAGATAATTGATTCAGTATTAGTTGATTATAATACAACAGTCAGTGAACCTACACAACCAATTAAAGAAGGTTATACATTTATTGGGTGGTATTTAAATGATCAACCATATAATTTTAGTACGCCTGTTACAAGCGATATAGTTTTAACTGCTTGGTGGGATAGTGCGAGATATAATGTAACATATTTAAACTATGACGGTTCAACATTTTTAACTCAATCGGTTGAAGAAGGCGGTAAGGCAACAAGACCTCAAAATAATCCTTATCGGGAAGGTTATACATTTGATGCATGGACATTAAATAGTGCTGTTTATGACTTTAATACTCCAGTTATGGGTAATATTACATTGGTACCAACTTGGGATATTTTAGTTCATACAGTTAGGTTTTTAAACTATGATCAATCAGAGATTAGTAGAAGTAGTGTTAATCATGGCAGTAAAGCAACAAGGCCTAACAATCCTTTAAGGTATGGATATACATTTAAAGATTGGTATTTAGGAGATTTACCTTACGACTTTAATTATGCAGTTTATGAAGATGTAAATTTAATTGCTCATTGGGATATTAATATATATATAGTTAAGTTCTTAGACTATGATAATACAGTTTTAAGCACTCAAAACATCGCTCACGGTAGTGGGGCGATTGCCCCAACTAACCCTAATAATAAAGCGGGGCATACATTTATTGGTTGGGATAGATCTTTTAATAATATTGTTAGTTATACAGAAGTAAAAGCGGTTTATCAACCATTTAATTTATTTGTTGATTTTATTGATGAAGATAATTCGCATATTGATACAGCGACAGTACCTTATGGTAATAAAGTTACTAGACCAACAAATCCATATAAAGAAGGATATGTGTTTGCTGGATGGTTATTAAATGGTAGTTTGTTTGATTTTGAGACAATAATATATGAAGATATTACTTTAAAAGCGAGTTATGAGTTTGGTGGACACTTAGTCACGTTCTTAAATTATGATGGTTCAACTTTTATCCAACAAACAGTTTCTAGTGGTGGCTATGTTGGTAGACCTCAAAATAATCCACAACGAGAGGGATATAGTTTTGTTGATTGGAATTATAACGGTAGTCCATTTGACTTTAATACGAAGATTGATAGTGATTTAACTATTACGCCTAGTTGGACAATATTAGTTCATACTGTAAGGTTTATTGATGGTAGTAATGTTTTAAGTACGGCTAATGTTAATCATGGTAGTAAAGTAACTAGACCAACAGATCCAGTTAAGACAGGATTAGTTTTTACTGATTGGTATTTAGGTGAGT
>JAAYNP010000029.1 GCA_012520795.1 Bacillota bacterium | reverse complement strand
TTGATCACAAACTCCCCTGTTTTCTGGTTGTAGATTTCAGTGCCCAAAATATCCGCAGGCAAAAGATCCGGGGTAAACTGAATCCTTTTGAAATCCAACCCGATAGCTTGGGCCACCGTACTTGCAGTCAGCGACTTGGCAAGCCCTGGCACACCTTCCAGAAGGATATGCCCGCCGGTCAAAAGCCCGATCAGGATTCCGTCCACCATGTATTCCTGGCCGATGATCACTTTGTTGATTTCCTTTTTGAGCTCAACGATCCGCGCCCTTTCCCGCTGATCCTCTTGCACAGGTGCACTATGCTGCATTTGATTCATCGATCCTGCCTCCCAACTTCATCGAATTGTTGTCCTATTCTATATACATTAGTCAGCAGTGCGGAAAACCTTACCGTCGCCCGCTGCTTTTTTTTGTCAATACCCCAGGTACTTGTCGTACTCGCCGGGTATGTGATCATAAAAGACCACATTCAGCACAAAGACTCTCTCATGGCGTTCCAGCAGTTGATCGATATCTGCTGGATCTTGCCCTGTAAAAAACCAGCCGTCAGGATAAACATGATAGATAGGTATCTCTTCAATTTGCCCTGCCGAAATCGCCCCAAAGCCGTATTCCGCCAAGTCCAGCGTGAACAAGGTCCGGTACCATCCTGCCTCTCCTTTTTGCCCCAAGATCGCCAATAATTCTTCACCACCCTGCACCAGCGGCTTAGTGCCATAGACGATCCCGGCCCACATCTCACCGTTGATGTAGCCTTGCTCTTTGAAAAGCAAAGCAAGATCATCAAAGCGGGCTGTGGGTTCGTCCTGCCCCGAAACATAAATCGCGGCATTAATCTTGGCCATTTTTACCTGGTCTTGTGGAATTGGGACCTCAACAAACCGGAATCCAAACAGCATCTCCAGGTTTATTGCTGCTTTGCCCGCTCCTTTTGCAGGATACACGGTGTGGAGATTGTCTGAATCACCGCTGATACCGTACCACACGACAATAGCCAAAAAGCCTCCCGGCACTCACATGCCATAGCGCTTAACAACATCTACCGGCAGCAGATCTCTGCGTACAACTCTATAGTGCGGGTTTTCCGCTTCTCTGTATTCGTCACTGTGGTGTACAGGATGGATGCCCTCGCGATAATAGGTTTCCAGATAGGCCTTAAGTGCCTGGAAACGCTCGGCGCCGCATGCCTGCCGGACAGTCTCCAAGTATTCCTCCATCAGCTTTCGAAAGCGCTCAGCATGGGCATGCTCTGCTGCCTTATGCCCTTCCTCAACTGCGGCTGTCCGCCAAAACAGCTCGAACAGCTCTTCCTTTGACAGCCCGTGATACTTCCACCCGGCGATGTTCACCCGGCAGTATTGATCGGAGATGTTTTCGCAAATCGGGATATCGGCAGGCTGTGCGGCTTCGAACTCTTCATACAAATACTGACGGGCCGCCGCGGCATCCTTCAGCATATGCTCAGCTCCGAACACCGCCTGATAGCACAGCTTGACGATGTCCTGCGGTTCCACGGCGGGATGGTTTTGCAGCTGTTCCACAAGATAGTTGTTCATAATACTGCTCATAAAATGCGCCCACTGGTGATCTTGGATCACAGTGGGCGGGCCTCCTTTGTGTTTGGTTTTATTCCGCTTCGGCAGTGTACTTCTTCAAAGCTATGACTATCAGCGGAATCAGGAGCATGTGCACAACGATGCCGGGGATGGCGTTGATGAACGCTCCCGACATGAATGCCGCCCAACTGAAAGCCGAATGGCCGAGGGCGAACAGAATCACTCGCACCGCGCCCCAGACGATCCGGCCGGCAAGCATGGAGCCGATTAAAGAAACATAAACACTGATATTCTTCTTCGGAAGGTATTGATAGAGCAGGCCTGCGACCAGGCCATAGGCTGCCAGCTCAAAGGACATGGCTATACCTGTGGGCATGATCGGCGGCATGCCGAACAGCAGATACCTGAGGGGCGGTGCGATCAGCCCCACTGCCAAAGCCCACCAGGGGCCGCAGAAAAACCCCGCGAGCAGCGCCGGTATGTGCATGGGGCTTAAGGCTGCGCCGATCTGGGGAATCTGCCCCGTCAAAAACGGAAGGACCATGGCCATGGCCAGAAACATCGCTGCCAGGACCATTTTGTCCAAACTTTTTTTCGATGACATCACGGACACCTCTTTCGTCGATGATATCATCGTCTTGAACGATTGCGACACCTCCATGGCGCCATTGCTCAACAAATAATATTATACCTGATTTACTCTATAAGAGAAACCCTTTTCTGCCGCCGGCCTATTCAGACCCGAGAAGCCCCTTCAGCCGCTTCACTGCTTCCTTGACCAGTTCGTTCATGCTGAGCGGCTGCACACCCACAACCTGGTTGTTGCACTGGCTCACCGGCAGCAAAAGTTTCACCGCTCTGCTCCGTCCGATGGCCGCCGCCATCTCCGGTGTCACTTCCCCAAGCAGAGAATCGGCGGCGATTATACCGATGGGCCCGATGATCACATCCGCATCCCGGCAGACCACCTTTACCGGGTTCTCCCCCGTAGCCCCATAGGACGCACCAGCTTTCAGCATCACACTGGTGGCAATGCTGTTGGTGCCGACTGCATATAGTTCGCAGGGGAGTTTTTCCTTGACGATTTCCTCGACAATCAGCTGGCCAAGCCTGCCGCCCTGCCCGTCTATGACAACCACTTTCACTTTCTTCACCACCATCCATCTCGCCTCCTGACAGCCAACAGCCTCTACCGGACATGGCGATCGTAGAAACTCACAATCTGCGCCATCAGTTCTGTGTCCAGTTCATAAAACAAGCTCTTGTCCAGATGCTGCATGATGTATTCCGCCCTGATTTCAGGGGTGAGCTCCTGCCCCAGGGAGTTTACATGCGCCGCAAATGCTTCGTTGAACTCCGTCTGATAATTCCTGGCGCTGTCGGAATACCAGAGCCGGTTATGCCGGCGATCCTGGTACTGGACAAACTCAAACCTTGGGTTATCTTTGAACGGTTCATGGAACACATCAAAGCTGAGTTCCGGCCTGATCATTTCGTCGGCAGCACTGCTGATGATCATCACAGCCGCCGCAGAACGCTCCATACCCTCCACGCAGCTTTGGGCTGCATAGCCGCCGAACTTGAACCGTTCATACACGGAAATGAAGGGCAGAAATGCTTTGATTGCCCTGCCCACAATATCTTTGCCCGCTTCAGCTATGATTTCCACAGGCTTGTTAAAGCCCGCCGCCAGCACAACAGCCTTCACATCCCGATGATAGTTCAGCACACTCCCCGCGGAATAGGCTCCCCAGCTGTGGCCGAAGAGCACGATCGGCAGGCCGGCGGTGTCCGGGTGCCGCTGCAAAAAGCGAAGGGCGTAATCCAAGTCAATCAGCCCCTGCGGGAGCCCTCCCACAGCCGTCCCTTCACTTTCATCGTGTCCGGTCGCGTCATAGGCAAACACAAGGTATCCATTGGCACAGAAGTAATCGGCAATATCGAGGTAGGAATTATGCCCGCCGCCCAGGCCGTGGGCAATGACCACTACTCCTTTTGGGGCCGTGTTATCATGGTAGAACTTATATCCCACCAAAACCTGCCCCTTGTTGGAAGCGAATGTCAAGCGCTCCCGGTTCAGGCTGGGAAACTCGTCCAGGCTGCGGCTGGTGGGTCCGTATGTTGTATGGCGGCTGCCGAAGTTCTGTTCATACATGAATGCAGCTGCACCGAAGAGGGCGGCTGTTCCCAGCACAATCACCGCAGCCGCGATGTAGAATGTGATTATCATTGGCTTTCTCACTCTGTTCTCCTTTTCGCCTTTACATTACTAACCAGTTCAAGGCCTCTTCAATGCTGGTGAAGATCCGAAACGCACTGCCTTGATTAAGCTCCGCGACCAATTCTTGAAAACGCAGCGGAAAATCCTGCTTGATTCTTAAGACCACAGCCGCTTTGACCATATAATTCCCGAACTTCTGCAGCACAGCGCCGGCAAGGCCTGTCCGCAGGGTCACGAAATCGTCGGCAAGGCTGTCCCCTTCCAGAAGCACCGCGGAGGCATCCTGTTCATGCAAGAGGAAACAATGTCATGAGCTTCCTGTTCACTTTGAAACAACGGGTTGCTGCATAGAAAATGCAGGTATTTCTTCCCGTTAGTATCCACCACTTGATAGTTCTGCACGCCCACCTCATTCCGCTTTCCTTACTGCTGCCCAATCAAAGAACACTAGTCGTTCTTAACATGCTGTGCTTCTGCATACTTGACCGCATTCCTGCCGGACATTTTTGCCCCATACATCAGCTTGTCCGCCATGGAGAGGATATCTTCAATGGAGAGATCCGGTGAATGGCTGACTGTGGCCACACCGAAGCTTGCGGTCACATACTCAGACACAGGCGACTTCCGATGCTCGATTTTCAGGTCCTGAATCCGCCTGCGAATTCTTTCAGCCACTGTCAACGCACCCTCAAGGTCGGTGTCCGGCAAAATACAGGCGAACTCCTCCCCGCCGTAACGGGCTGCCAAATCCACCGTCAGTTTGCGGTTGGATTCTTCCAACAGCATTTCCATCTCCCTCCGGTCGTTGATATCCGTAAACATGCCGAACGACCCTTAGTAAATAATTAGTAGGCGGGGTGCCTTTCCTCTTATTCCAGCTCCGCGGCTCCGGTATACAGCTGGTAGTACCTGCCCCTCAGATCCAGAAGTTCTTCATGCGTGCCCTGCTCAATAATCTCACCGTGCTCCAATACGACAATCTGATCTGCATTGCGGACAGTAGACAGCCGATGGGCTATTACAAATGTAGTCCTGTCCTTGATCAGCCGGTCCATCCCTATCTGAATCAACTTCTCAGTCCGGGTATCGACAGAACTCGTCGCTTCGTCAAGGATCAGAATCGGCGCTTTGGAGATGGCCGCCCGGGCAATATTGAGCAGCTGCCGCTCACCCTGGCTCAAATTGGCCCCGTCTCCATCCAATATGGTATCATACCCCTGGGGCAGCCGTTCAATAAACGAGTGGGCACAGGCAATTTCGGCCGCGGCGGCCACTTCTTCGTCCGTTGCATCAAGGCGCCCGTACCGGATATTCTCTCTGACCGTCCCTGAAAACAGATGCGTATCCTGAAGCACCATGGCAAAATTGCTCCGCAGTGAATCCTTCTTGATCTTTTTAATATTGATGCCGTCAATCAGGATTTCACCCTCTTCAATCTCGTAGAATCTGTTGAGTAGGTTGGTGATGGTCGTCTTGCCTGCTCCGGTGGATCCGACAAAAGCTACTTTCTGGCCGGGCCGCGCGGTTACATTGATTCTCTGCAGCACTGTCTTTCCGGGAAGATAGCCAAAAGTTACATCCTTCAGTACAACCTCCCCTTTGATCCGTACCGCACCCTTCTGCACCGCTTCCTGTGCACCATCCGGCCAATCCGCCGCGTCAGAGATTTCCACCGCGTCTGCGGGATCAGCCGCTTCCGGTTCGGCATCCATCACTTCAAATACCCTTTCCGCACCTGCCAGAGCTGCGTAGATCACATTCATCTGCATCGCCAGCTCATTAACAGGCCTGGAGAACTGCCGGGAGTAATTCGTAAAGATGGTAAGGCCGCCGATATCGAAGTTCCTGGTTAAGCACAGGATGCCGCCAACCACTGCCGATATGGCGTAGCTTACCTGGCTGAGGTTGCCCATCACCGGGCCCATGATCCCTCCGAAGAACTGTGCTTTCCGCTGCACTTGGCACAGGTGGTCGCTGAGGGTCTCGAACTCTGCGATGGCCGCATTTTCATAACAGAATACTTTGACCACCTTCTGGCCGGTCACCATTTCCTCGGCATAACCATTGACAGCGCCAAGCGCCTGCTGCTGCCCCAGGAAGTACTTCCTGCTCTGCTTGCCAATCAGGCTTCCCACATATGTCAAAAAAGGTACTGCCGCAATCGTCACAACTGCCAGGATCCAGTTGGTGACAAACATCAGGGTCACTGTGCCGATCAGGGTAATCACACCGGAAAAAATCTGCACCAGGGTATTATTGAGCATTGCTCCAACTGAATCGAGATCATTCGTAAAACGGCTCATGAGATCACCATGGGTATGGGTGTCATGATATTTCAACGGCAGCTTTTGGATCTTGCTGAACATGTCTTCCCTGATTTTGACCAAAGCGTTCTGGGAGATGCCGATCATGATTCTCTGCTGCAGGTAGGAACACACCACGCTCACCACATAGATTGCAGCCATTGTCAGCAGGCCGGTGGCCAGATAACTCAGCTTCTCCGCTGCTGTCCGGTCCGCTGCAACCAGATTGTTGAGCACCGGGCGCAGCACATAGCTGCCGGCGAGATTGCTGATACTGGCACCCAGCACGCAGGCAAACACAAAGGGGATTTTCACCTTATCCCGCCCGATATATGCAAGCAGCCGCCTGAGTGCCGCAGATGCGCTTTTTGGTTTGCCGACTGCCATACCCCGCATCCCCCGCGGTCCGCCAAACCCGCCGGCCCTTCTCCGCCCGGGGCCGCCTGGAGCCATCCCTGGGCCCGCAGCCGGATCTACGTTTCCATATCTCCGGAGCAGCACTTCTTTTCTTTCAGCACTGACACTCACGATGCTGCCACCTCCCTGTCCATCTGGGAGTAGTAGATCTCGGCATATGCCTGACAGCTCCGGAGCAATTCATCGTGGGTACCGGTGCCCACAATCCTGCCGTGATCAAGGACAACGATTTTGTCGGCGTTCATAACGGACAAGACTCTTTGGGCAATGATAATCCTTGTCGTCCCTTCCAGCTCACTGTCAAAGCTTTCCCGGATCTTTGCCTCGGTGGCGGTATCGACGGCGCTTGTGCTGTCATCGAGGATCAGGACCTTCGGCTTCTTCAAAAGCGCCCTGGCAATGCACAACCTCTGCTTCTGCCCGCCGCTGACATTGACGCCGCCCTGGCCCAGCTCCGTATCATACCCGGCAGGAAATGAAGTAATGAAGCCGTGGGCTTGAGCGCTTTGCGCGTACTTGTAGATCTCCTCGTCGCTTGCGTTTTGGTCCCCCCATTTGAGGTTCTCCATGATCGTGCCGGAGAACAGAACGTTTTGCTGGAGCACAAGCCCCACGCAGCTGCGGAGGTTCTGCAGCGCATAATCCTTGACGTTTATGCCATCAACCAGCACTTCTCCTTGGTCGACATCGTACAATCTGGGAATCAGCTGTACAAGGCTGGACTTGCCGCTGGCGGTCGAGCCGATGATCCCAACTGTTTCGCCCGGATTAATCACGAGATTGATATTGTCCAGCACCCAGTTTTCACTGTCCTTGTAATATTTGAAGTAAACATTTTTGAATTCCACCTTGCCGTGCCGGACAGTCAGATCCGTGTCCTTCGCGTTTTCATCCGTCAGATCGGTTTCTGTATCAAGGACTTCATTGATCCGCCTGGCTGATGCGATTGTCCTGGAACTGTTTAAAATGATCATGGAAACCATCATCAGCGACGTTAGAATCTGGACAACATAATTGACAAATGCAGTCAAAACTCCAGGAGCCATGCCGCCGGCGACCACCTGGTTCCCGCCGAACCACACCACAGCCAGAGTTGTGGCATTCATCGCCAAGGCCATTATCGGCATGGTGAAGATGACGACATTCATCGCCCTGATGGTGCTTTCTTTCAAATCTACGCTGGCCGTTCTGAACTTGTCTTCTTCGTGCTTTTCCCGGACAAATGATTTGACCACCCTGATATTCGTCAGGTTTTCCTGGGTAGCCGTATTGAGGGCATCCAGTTTTTGCTGCATTATGGTAAACCTGGGCAGGCCGATTTTCATGATCAGGTAGATTGCGCTCGACAAAAACGGGATCACCGCCAGGATTGTCAAAGCAAGCTTCGCATTCAAGGCAAAAGCCATGATCAGCGCCCCGATCATCATCCCCGGGGCCCTCAGGGCCGTCCTCAGCATCATCTGGATCATGTTCTGCAGCTGGGTGATGTCGTTTGTCAGCCGCGTAACCAGAGAACCGGTGCTGTATTGATCAATGTTCTTGAAGGAAAACTTCTGAATCTTTCTGAACAGGTCTTTGCGCAGATCATTGCTAAACCCTGAGGAGGCTTTAATGGCGAAATATGCCCCGCCCACACCTCCTGCCATCATGATCAGAGCTGTGACTGTCATCAAAAGCCCCATTGATACGATGTAAGCGGTACCTCTGCCGCCGATTACCCCCTTGTCGATGATATTGCTTAATAACACGGGCATCACAACTGCACCGATGACCTCCACGATCATCAGAATGGGGCCGGTGATAAATGCAGATAAATATGGTTTTGCGTATTTCCAATAACGTCTCATCGCCTATACCCTCTCTTTGATTTCATCTTCCATCCTGGCCAAATTGGCCTCGAGCTTTTGCAGCAAAGCAAATAGTGATTGCTTTTCTTCCTCTGTAAACCCCTGAAAAACCTTGGCGTCTGTCGTTTCAAAAATCTGTTTGCTTTGCTCCACAACCGCATTTCCTTTTGCAGTAATGGTAATCTTGTTGATCCGGTTGTCCTCTTGATCAACCTCTCTGCTGATGTACCCACCCTTCTCCAGTTTCTTTAACGATACGGCCACCGATGGTGCCGACACACCCACGAACCTGGCAAGTTCACACTGGGAAACCTCCGGCCTGCAGGAGATCTCCATCAGCAAGCGGTGTTGGGACTGGTAAACACCAGTTTCGCCCAGACAGCTTTGCATGATTCTCCTGTGCCTGATGGCAAAACCAATTAGGTGGAAAATCAGCCTCTTATTGCCGATTTTACCGTTAAGGTTCTTATCCATTTTGCAGGCTTGCTCACCTCCATCACAATAATGAGATAGTTAGCGTGTTAATCGTTAACAGGACAATCTTTAGCTAGTTAACTATTTTGATTCTAGCATTACCGAAAGCCCAAGTCAAGTACAGCGCCCACAAAAAAGGCAGGACAGAGAATCCTTCCCTATCCTGCCGCCGGCACCGGGATCAGCATGCTGCCAAATGCATCCTAGCTGCCCTTATACCGGGCAAGAAACTGTTTTGTCCTTTCCTCCTTGGGATTGCCGAACACTTCCTGAGGCGTGCCTTCTTCCACAATGGCGTCATCGTCCATAAAGATCACCCGGTCTGCCACATCCCGGGCAAAGTCCATTTCATGGGTGACGATGATCATGGTAGTATTGCGCTCGTAGGTTCTTGATTGCCTTCAGCACCTCCCCGGTAAGCTCAAGGTCCAGGGCTGATGTAGGCTCATCCTGCTGCTGCCCGCCGGAGATCATGTGGGGGTAATAGTCCAGTGTATCCGCGAGCCCAACTTGGGTTAAGATGGTTTTGCCCCCATCATGTCCAGTTAACTCTCAAAAAAGAAGACATCACCTAATGTACCGTCCTCATACTCTGTTCCTGGATATCCTTTTACAAGCTCAAATCGTCCATTTGTGTATTCACTAATAACTTTGTCCCAGAAGTGAACAGATGCAATATTGACCGGATGTCGTTTCAGCTGCCACTTACCTTTATGCAGATCGAGAACTTTAAAGAAGGCTTGCCTTCCGACACCTAACCGCCTGTATTTATACATTACAAAAAACTCTGCCATATGAAAATGTGTCTCCCGATCACCCACTTCAGCAAAATTGCTTACCATAACAAACCCTGCCAAATTGCCGTCAACCAGGATAAAGTAAGCCCATCTGTTGTCTTCAGTCCAATAGTGATCAAGGTGTGAATAGCCATACAGGCCTAGGCTGTTAACATCACGCTTATCCCACTGGGAGAACTCATAGCTGTAAATCTCTAAGAGATTCCTCAGGATTTCCTTTTCATCGAATGTTACTAGCTTCAACTCAACTATCATTTTCATGACCTCCTAGTGAGACAGGGGACGGTTCTGTCCCCAAAAACCCAGCTTGAGATGTTCCCAAACACTCTCATTTATTGGCGTGAACCAAGCAACAAGAACAGATTGTCCAGTCCACTCGTACACGAAATGCATCACAAATCCTGCAATGATTAGGAACCGAACGCCAATCGCTTTCCAAATAAGAACTTTACGCTTTTCTTGGTGATCAACCGCACTTGTCAAATCCATCCCGGTCCATCTTCCATTAATCACACGCATTTGCGCCCTTGCAGTAGGCTCGACTCGAGCCAGGTTTACCACAGCTGAACCGAGTATTTTACCTCCTGTACATCCACAACGGTTATTAATGCAAGATATCGTTTACCACCCCATCGTCTTATTTGACTAGGGGTAAGAGTAGTTATTTATCCATGTTGTTTTTACTTTCGATTTGCCGCATAGTCTCATCCAATGCGTCCTCAGCCCGAACCTGTACATCGGGAATAAGCGGTAAATCGTGCTTTGACGCATCCGGCCTTGTGAAATATTTATAGGACACGGTAAATATTAAGCGCGCATTCGGCGTCTGAAAACGCAGGATATCTCCATAAGACGAGGGCATATTGCCAGGAACCTCTCCAATTACGGTACCCAGTTTGTTATCCGAAATAAGCGCTGCAAAATCAACGGCCGAACTGAAACTGTCGGCTCCCGTGAGTACGTATACATCACCTGAAAAAATCGGCGTGAGTTGCTTGTTTTTCTTATTCTGTGGTTTGTTTT
>JAAYNP010000028.1 GCA_012520795.1 Bacillota bacterium | reverse complement strand
TTGGGCGGTTTGTTACCTCAGACATTCTTTCCAGAGTGGATGCCCCGGTTCATGTAGCCCATGCATTCACGACACATAGTTTGGATACCGAAGTGGATTTCTTTACCGTTGTGGATGATCTTGCAGGTGATGAAACTGGAGCTGCTCATGCAAACGACATGGAGCTTGGAGCGGGTACCTTCTACGGATATGTTGTAGTTGATATACCACTGTTGGTGTCTAATCTTACGGGGTGTGACAGAAAGGAATGGAAAGGTCAGGACTCTGAGACCGCCCGCGATTTGTTGGAACTGCTAATCCATGCCATTGCAGAAGTAACGCCAGGAGCAAAACTGGGATCAACAGCTCCGTATGCAAAAGCAGAATGTGTTGTTCTTGAGATAGGTGAGAATCAACCTCGCAGTTTAGCAAATGCATTCTTAGAGCCAATTAGCCTCAAATACAGGAATAACAATCCTATGGAAATCTCGGTAAAAGCAATGGCAGACTATATTGCCGCAATGGAGGCTATGTATGGCCCTATGAATGAGAAACGTTTCGTTTCAATAGTACCAATTTATGAGTGGCCACGCGGAGAGGAAAGACCAATGCCTTTGCCAAATGCAATCAGGTTCAGCTTGGATGTAATATTTGGTGAGAGCAAATGAAGGCGTTAATTCTACGTATCGATGCACCGATGTTTAGTTTTGGCAAAGCCATTGTGGACCACCATGGCTTTACTGATTTTTTTCCTGGTTTGACCATGCTCACAGGATTAATTGCAAATGCTCTGGGTTGGCAACACAGCGACTTTGATAAACTCCAGAATTTGCAGAGGCGAATTGATTTTGCAGCACGATGGGACGTGGAACCACATCAATTTGTGGATTATCATACTGTCGATCTAGGAACGGATAAAATGCGTAACCTTGGTTGGACAACACGTGGAGTACCAGAGCACCGCAGGGGTGGTGATTCAGCAAGATACGGTATTCATCAAAGGTATCGCCATTACTTGGTTGATGGGCTAATGACGATTGCATTAAATATTGAGGGAGACGCTCACCCAGGCTTGGACGAAATAAAAGAGGCTTTTTTAAGACCTGCCCGGCCATTGTTTATTGGAAGGAAAACATGCTTACCGGCAAGACCGCTTCTCGATCCTAACACGCCTGTACTTGAAGGAGATGATCTGCTGGATATTCTGGTCAAAGTACATGTATGGAACCGTGACGGTAGTCCAGCAAATTCGCCTCGTAAAACATGGGCTTGTTGGAGTGCTTCGTTAAGTAGTGATTATAGTGGAGTAAGCAACCTTGTTTATGACATGCGCGAGTGGTCTAGTCAACTTCCAGCAGGCAGCCGGTGGAGAAAGGAAGGGATGATAGGGGAATGCGTTCATTGTACATGATCGAGATCCAGTTCGATATGATGGCACTCCATAAATTTCTGCGCCTTCAAGGTTTCTTGGGACGTGAAGACGAAACGGAACTAGGTTACGGATTGCATGCATGGCTGAAAGCTGCTTTTGGCGAACTGGCCCCTAAGCCATGGCGCTTGCTTGTTGACAATCATAGGCCTCCCCGTATTCTTGGCTACGCGTCTCATGACGCTGCTGAACTGAGGAAGCGAATCTTGGAATTTGCTGAACCAAGTGTCCTTCAAGTATGTCCAGATCCCGAGACGATGTCTGCAAGCCGGCTGATGCCTAAATGGCAAACAGGGCGAAGGTTGAGATTCCAAATCCTTTGTTGTCCAGTAGGGCGAAAGGCCAGAACTGGAGTTGAAAAGGATCTGTTCCTTATACAAGCAGATTCTGAACCTGATAATACAGGATTGGATCGCGAAGCAGTTTATTGTAGTTGGGCTACGGAAAAACTGGAGGGCAAGGCACTGAAAATCGATTCAATTAGGCTAATAGGTTTTCGTCTAGTGAAGTTAGCACGCCAAACTCAATCGACACATCACCAGCGCCATATTCATCAAATCGTACGTCCACAAGCGTTAATTGAAGGTGCATTGACTATTCAAGATCCCGATGAGTTTACCCGTGTACTAGCACAAGGTTTGGGGCGTCATCGCGCATTTGGATATGGCATGCTCCTGTTGAGGCCTATATCATGAGGAGTTCATTGTTTGCAGGCCGGCTTGGCTTAGCTGAATCACGCATTCCGCATGTGGATCGCCATGGGCTTTTGTGGTTATCAAGAGGAAATTTGTATGTAAAAGACGGAACTCTTTATTTTCGAGCTGCTGGCAACGACGAAATGGAGCCTGGAGAATATTCTATACCTTACCAAACAATATCTATGATCCTGATGGGACCAGGTTCAACGGTAACCCATGATGTATTACGAATTCTAGCAAACCACGGAACACTGTTAGCGGCAGTTGGTGAGGGTGGTGTCAAATATTATACTGCACCTCCAATGGGTACAGGGCGCTCAGATGTTGCTCGGGCACATGCTCGTTTATGGGTAGATGAGGATTCAAGAATTCGGATAGCACGGCGGATGTATGCTTTTAGGTTTCAAAGTGCTTTTCCTCATGAAGACATTTCCGTGTTGAGAGGTATGGAAGGTGCTAGACTTAAGGAAATGTATAAGATTATTGCTCACCAATATGGAGTAAGGTGGAGTGGACGCCGGTATGATCGCCAGAATCCTGAGAATACGGATTTACCCAACCAAGCTATTAACCACGCTGCTACGTTTGTAGAAGCGGCCGCGGACATCGCGGTAGCGGCTGTGGGTGCCTTGCCGCCCTTAGGTTTCATTCATGAGGGTTCAAGCAACGCATTCACACTGGACATTGCTGATCTATATCGCGCGGAAATTACATTACCGCTTGCTTTTTCGGTAGTCTCTCCAAAGAATAATGTGCCAGAGGGTATGTTAGAACGACAGATCCGTTATGAAGCCGCTAGGTGGTTTAGGAAATACAAGCTAATACCGAGGATGATAGAAAAAATAAAGGAGTTACTCTATGTCACTGACAGTGGTGGTAACCCGTAATGTCCCAGATCGGATTCGTGGGTTTTTAGCCTCCTCCATGTTGGAGGTTGGTCCAGGAGTATACACTAGTCACAATATAACTGTAGCAGTGCGGGACCGAATCTGGAGGGTGTTGGAAGACTGGTTTATCGGAGTTGACGGAAGTATTGTAATGGTATTCGAGGACAAAAAAGTTCCTGGAGGTTTGTCAGTTCAAGTTCTGGGTATACCACCAATTGATTTGGTTGAGGTAGATGGTATGATTCTAGCGAGGAGACAAAAGACAGACGATAACCAAGATAGCTCGAACAATTTTGAAACGTCGGAATAGATCCAGTTGTTTCTTAGAGGCTACCCCGCATGCGCGGGGATCGACCCCTAACAGTTTACAACGCTCTAACAGGCAAGAGGGCTACCCCGCATGCGCGGGGATCGACCCGATTTAGGAAAGCGATGGAGGTGGTGCAGAGTGGCTACCCCGCATGCGCGG
>JAAYNP010000027.1 GCA_012520795.1 Bacillota bacterium | reverse complement strand
CCGTTTTTCTCCATTGCCGCGCTCTCCAAAGCATCAACACCGATCTTGGATATGATTGCATTAAAGAGTGAACCGATTGTATTCTGAAAGCCGGTATACGGAGTATGGCGCAGTTGAGCAATCCTCAGGGCAATCTCCCCATTGCCGGCCGCTACCTCGCCGTTACTGTCCAGAAGGGAACTGGCGGCAATTTCTGCCGGGTGCTCCAGGCCCACTTGGATGCTCAGGCTAGGATCCTGATCCGCTGTTACCGTCCCTGAACCATTATGGATGACAAAGAAGGCTTGCCCGGGATTGCCGTGCAGATCATAGCCTTCCATGTGGATGGCGTTGACAGTATTCATAAGATCGGCTGTCCACTGGTTCAAATCTGCAATATAATCCTGGACAAAGTGATCGCGGAAGTCCAAGATCCCGGCAAGCTGGCCGCCTCTGATTTCCGCAGGTGCATTGGAGCCCTCCCAGATCACCTCTACCCGATCGTACGGGGGACTGACTTCTTCTGCAGAGGACCGGACATCCAGTTTGAACACTTCTGTCCGCTGGACCAGAGTGGCGCCGCTGATGCTGACGCTGGCCGACCCATGCTTGTCAGCTACAACTTCGATGTTCGTGATCTCCGACAATTCCTGCAGCAGCTGATCACGCTTGTCCATCAAATCATTGGGCTGATAGCCTGCAGCAATCACTTTGACAATGTCTCTGTTCAGATCTGCGATCCGCTCAGCATATGAATTGATCTCATTTACCTTGGCCGCAATCAGATCATTGTAATTATCCCGGAGTTTACCCAACTGGTACCGCGCATGCCCTATGGCCGAAGCGACAACCTCGCCCCGCTGGATCACCACAGAACGGACTGCCTCGCTGTGGGAGTTAATGCTCAGTTCCTGCCATGCGTCCCAAAACAACTCCAAAGCATGATGGATTCCATTCTCAGATGGTTCGTTGTAAATCAATTCGACCTGCTCCAGCCCATCGCCGATCATCTGCCAGTAATTGGTATTATGCTGTTCTTGGCGGAGGCGCGTTTCGATAAATTCATCCCGCATCCGGCTTATCTGGGCAATTTCCACACCGGTACCGATCATGCCGTTGACTGGATTGTGCGTAAACTGAGGCATCGGATAAGGGCGGCTGGCACTGTGGACTGCCACCTGGCGCGAATACCCGGGTGTGTTTGCGTTGGCAATATTCTGGCCAACGGTGTCCAGCGACAACCGCTGAGCCTGCAGCGCCCTCCGGGCTATTTCGATTCCACTGAAAGTAGCTCGCATATCGCATTACACCTTTCGATCGATGATCGACTTGCTCGCGGCCTGCGTTTTCGGATTTGTATATATCATGGGAGGTTCGGCCACGAAAATATTAAGGCAGTACTGGACCAAGTTTAACGATTCCTGAATCAACTGCTGATTCAGCTGATTAATCTGCTGGAGATCCTGATATTTGGCCCTTAAGCCATGAACCTGATGGGCAAGATCAGTCTCAGCAGTGGTTGCTAGCCAAGTATGCAAATCTTGGCCGGGCGCCATAACATCAAAAAGCTGACAGCGCTCCCGTTCAGTTTGTTCCAGACTTGTCAGCAGTGCCCGTTCCTGATCGACTACACTGCTCAGCTGCGCTGAATCAGAAATCACTTTCCGCTTGGTTTGCCCAGTTTCAATTAATTGCTCAATGATGGCAAGCTCCTGCTCCATGACTTGCCGAAAGGCATCAATAACCTGCATTTTACATCCTCTGCTTGTAGTATTTGATAATACTCGCTGCAATATCTTCACCTTTCACATGATAGGTGCCTGAAGATACGGCAGCCTTCAGCTCTTCTGCCTTCTTACTGGGAACTTCCGCGGACGCTTTGGCAATTATGGCTTGTAATTGTCTGCCTTCAGAAGAAAGGGTTACCTTGTCTGCTCTTTTCCCTTGGCCGGATTTTCCCACAGGTTTCTTCTGTTCATTATAGATTTGGCTAATGCGTTGTACAGATTTGCCTGAAATATACACGCTGTGTTCCCTCCTTACCACAATTATCGGATGGAAGGGTTGGGATCTTTAGTCATGGCGGCGACTTTCTCTTGAACGTCGTTCCAGAGAATGGACTTTTCCCCTCTTGGAGTTGTTGTCCTCAGCCGGTTCTTCCAATCTCTCCCCCTTGAGCAGCAAATCGGCTTGGCACTGACTGCATATCCGGCCGGAAGAAAGCTTGGCTCCGCAGATCTGGCAGCGGAACACCACATCGATGGGGACAATTTTGAGGCGCCCCTCATCGATGAATTCCCGCACCTTGTCAAACTCAACGCCTGTTTCGACCACGACTTCCTGAATTGTAGCGTTGGGATGCATCCGGATAAACTCTTTGACCTTCTCAAACATCTCATTTTGTTTCTTGGTGCAGCTGGGGCACAGCTTGTTTACGGGGTGCGCGAAGATTTGGCCGCAGTCTGCGCAGTTACGCAACATGCCGATCCTCTCCTTTCACGAATCACTGTGAGCTAAAAACAATCCCATAGGCACGCCTTGATAGCGGTGGACGAGATCTGCCAAAGAGTAAAAAGTTGCTCCCGTAGTAAAAATGTCGTCAATGATCAAAAGTTTTTTACCTTTAACAACGGCAGGGTCAGCGAGCATAAAAGCCTGGCGCAGGTTTTTGATCCGCTCCTTTGGCGGCAGCCCGCTTTGGAACGCTGTCGGTTTATGCCGGGCAGCCCTGCAGACCCGGTGCGGCCACACCTGGTTCATTCCCTCCACCAATGCTTCAGTCTGGTTGAACCCCCTCATCAGCAGGCGTTCGTGATGCAGTGGCACTGGTAGGAAATAGTCGACAGCCTGGAATTCCGGCTGCTCCTTGGCAGCCAAGGCCATCAGCCTGCCTAAAGCAACCGCCGGCCGGTACTGGTTCAAGTATTTGATTTGGTAAAGCAAATGCTGCAGATAATCATGATAGTAACCCACGGCAAATCCTTGGTAGCGGGGCAGGCGCAGTTGATGCATGGAAGGGTTGATTCTGGCTATACAGGCGCGGCAACCCGGCAAACCCTCTGGGACAGTCCCGGTGTGGCAAAAAGGGCAGTATTCGGGGGACGGGTAAACCAATTCCCACAGCGATTGAAACCAAGGTTTGACCCACCTGCGGCCGGTTCCGCTCTTAAACACAGGCGTCTCCTTTGAGCAGCCCTTGGCGAAACGCTTGCTGGTTCAAATACTGAATCCGCTTGATGGCTGCCTGCATTGCCTCGGTAACACGGGTACCAATGAACCAAACCTCTCCATTAGGATGTTCGGCTTTTCGGCCAACCCTTCCTGCCATTTGAATGAGGGAATTGGCATCAAAAACAACATGATCACTGTACAGGACCATCACCTGCACATTTGCCAGGGTAACCCCCCGCTCCATGATTGACGTGGCCACCATGATTTCATATTGGCCGCTGGCAAATCCGTCGATCTTCTGATCCCGCTGCCGATCTCCAGCCCAACTGCAGCACACCCGGCACTTGAGCGCCTTGCCGATCAGCCCGGCAATGATCCTGACAGCTGCAACCGTCGGTGAAAAGATCAGCCAAGGTCTCTTGTTGGCTGCGAGTATTTCCATGATCCTTGGCGGCAGCCCCCTATCCGCCAGCTCATCTAAGCCTGGAAGTGGTATTTTGAGAATCTGCGGCTCTGGGAGAGGGTAGCCGTGGTAGCGGGCCGGGATGGTAATCACATTCGATCCAGGGCTCAAACGGTGAGGTGTCGCTGTCATTTCGATCAGCTTCCCGCCCTCAATCAGAGACCGCTCCACTCCAACCCGGAGCATCTCACTGCCGTGGTAAGGGTAAGCGTCAACCTCATCCAGGATCACCAGCCCAAACCGGCGGTAGAAGCGCAGTGCCTGGTGGGTAGTGGCAATCACCAGCGGGCCTTCCTGCTGCCACGGCCGGCCGCCGTAATGGACGGCCACCCTTGTTCCGGGAAAGGCTGCCGTGAGCCGCTCTGCCAAATCCCGCACCACGTCGCGGCGGGGGATGGCAAACAACACGTGCATGCCTCTAGCCAGCGCGGCTTGAATGGCGGCAAAGGTAACCTCTGTTTTGCCTGCGCCGCATGCAGCCCAAACCAGGGCCTGGGTCCGGCTGCTGTCCATAAACTGTACCAGCAGCCTGCTGGCTTGAGCTTGAGCCGCTGTCAGCTCAAAGCACAGCTCCAATTGGGGCGGATCGGCTTCGGCCGGGGCAGTGCCGGCAGCAGCACCGCTGGATGCCTGGGCGGGATCAAGAAACCAAAGGCAGGTGCAGCCCCGGATTTCACCGATAGCGGCACAAGCCGTACATACGGGGCAATCCAGCCTGCCGCACTTGGTGCAGGGCCTCAGCTCGGAAACGAGGGACATGCAGCGGCTGCACTGAAGCTCACCCCAAGGGAAGCGCTGGGCACCAGGCATGGCGCCAAACTGCCCTTCCCGCAATCCCCAGTCCAGAGCCTGGCGAATATCGGCAGGCCACCATCCCTGCGCTCTCAACTCCTTTTCCAGCACGAAGTCGGGAATCAACCGCCCTTCCAACAGCTGCTTGACGGCTTTTACCAGCCCGTTCTTCTGATCCGGGCTCAGACGCCACTCTTGCCCGGCCTTGGGCGGCAGCTGCCTGGGATAACCGGAGAAACGCAAGTGCAGCGCTCTCCTCGCGTACCAGGCCAGCAGGCGCGGCCAAGGGACTACCGCCCAGAGCCTCCTGATCATACCGCGGTGCTTGTCCAACTGCAGCCAAATCATCCAGGCTTGATCCGCTGCCAAGGGAGGGGTAAACACAATGGATTGATCTCCAATCCAGGCAGGGTTTTCCGATAAGTGCCATTTTGGCGCTGTTCCCGGGAGCAGTTGTACCAATAATTGAAATTTTGCCATAAATAATCCTCCAAAAAACCCCCTTGGAACTGAATGATTAAATGATCAATTCTCCGTCAAGCCCATCCTCTCCTCCCAGCCCAACCCACCACAAGGCCAGGAACGACTCTGGCCGAGTCGCTCCTGTTTAGTCAAGCTTGACAAACCCATTCCGGACAGCCAGTAAAGCAATTTGCGTTCGGTCATCCATCTCCAGCTTATGATAGATATTACTGACATGGTTCTTCACTGTATGCTTGCTGATGTGCAAACAGGCAGCTATTTCATTGTTGTTATACCCACGTGCTAATAACGATAGCACTTCCTTTTCTCTTGGTGTTAGTAAATCAAGCAACTTTGCCTTAGCTTTGGCTTCCTTCTCGGGAGGTGGACAGTTTGGATTGGTATTATTAGCAGACAAAAGATTGCCCCCCGTCTGTTTCATCTGTTGGTCATTACATCGTATTCACAGCTAAACCGTTATGTTCTAGTACTCTGGACTAAGTCCCCGATTTCTGTGGCAGAATCGGACACCGTTCCTAGAGGCAGTTCCAGCACTTGAACGGCGCGGCGGACAAAGGGCCCGCCCCGTCCTGGTTTGAGCTTGTGAATCTTGATTACCCGGCCATCCCGGTCGAGGTAGACAGCCTCGATGGCAAAACGCATGCCAAACCCGTGGACCATCTGACATGGGCGCAGCAGCAGCCCTTCTCCTCCGTCCAGTTTTCCGGTGCCGAGCAGCCCCCGCAGGCGCAGCAAGAAAGTGTCGGCCAGGCGAATTTTTGTCCCCAAACAGGTGTTTTTTGAGACGTTGTTTACTGTGAACAGAACCATATGCCTCCTCCGTCCGCCTCAATCAAGCCCTTGACCAATACAGCAGCGCTGCCCTCAGAATACAGCCATGAAGTGCAGGATAGAGGGCCCCAACAAAACAATCAACAGCGAAGGGAATACCAGGCCCACCAGGGGAAAGAGCATTTTGATGGGGGCTTTCATTGCTTCCTCTTCCGCTTTCTGCCGTCTTTGGCGGCGGATTTCCTGGGATTGAATCCGCAGCACCTTGCTGATGCTGACTCCCAGCTGATCGGCTTGGATCACCGCTGTGGTAAAGTTGTGCAGGTAGCCGACCCCGGTCCGTTCGCTCAAATCCCGCAAAGCATCACGCCGTGGCTTTCCGATGCGCATCTCATAGAGCATCCGCTGCAGTTCTTCAGCCAATGGCCCCTCCGCCTTCTCGATCACCCGGGCAACCGCGGCATCAAAACCCAGCCCCGCCTCCACACTTACCGTCAAAAGATCAAGGACATCGGGAATAGCCAGGGTGATGGCGAGCTGGCGTTTCCTGATTGTCTGCTGCAGATACAGGCTGGGCAGCAGCCAGCTGGCCGCCACCAGCAGTAATGCCACCATGAACGACATGGGCAGGGCAATAGCTGCAATAAATGTCAGGGCCGAAATGGTAAGCTTTAGCACAATGAATTCCTGCGGCTTCAGTTTCCCCGGTTCACCGGCGAGCAGCAGCTGCCGGCGCAGCTTCTGATAGCGGGGCCTGTCATCTTTGACAGTAAGCAGGGTTGCCAGTTTTGTCAATCCCCATCTCAGTCTTTTGCCGCCTGCAGCTGTTCCTGGATTGCCCGGCTCCACCTCGTGCTCCTTATACTGGCTGATCCGGTCCCTAACCAGCTGGTGCTGCTGCCACAGGCGGTAACCGGCAGCTGTTGCCAGGCTGACCGATGCAAAAACCAAGGCCGAAATCAATAAGATCATGCCGTTCCTCCTAAACTCTGATGTTGACGATTTTGCGGATCAAAATCGCAGCCAGCACCTGTCCCCCCAAGCCCATGGCCAGCATTATGCGGCCCAACGGCTCAACAAACAGAGGCATGATGTATTCCGGATTGATCATGAAGATAAAGGCGGCAATGGCGAACGGCAGCATCGAGATCACCAACCCGGAAATGCGACCTTGGGCTGTTAACGTCCGAATTTCACCGCGAATCCTACTCCGTTCCCGGATTGTCTCGGCGATTGACTCCAGAATTGCCGAGAGATTGCCGCCCACCTGGCGCTGGATTAGTACGGCCATCACCACCAATTCCAAATCCTCACTGCCCACTCGCTGCACCATGTTTTCCAAGGCCAACTCTGTTGTGGCACCCAGGTTGATCTCTTTGTTGACGAGGGCAAACTCATCAGCCAAAGGTGGCTCTGCTTCGTGGGAGACCAGTCCAATCGCTTGAAAAAAACTGTAGCCTGCCTTTAAGGAGTTGGCAATAATCCCCAGGGTTTCCGGCAGCTGTACTTCCACAAGGCTCAGCCGCTTCTTCTGCCGCAGTTTGACAAAGAAAGCCGGTGCCAGAACCGCGCCGAGGGCCAACAGAAGGCAGAACTCGATCCCGTAACCAAAGACAACCAGGATCAACGGCATCAAGCCCAAAAGTACATTGAGCACGAGAAACTCGCCGGCTGAGAGGGGAATATCGGCCCGCATCAGCTCCAGGGCCAGTTTCCGCGAGGGTTTCAGCTTCAATCTCCGGTTGATCCACTGCAGCAGCCGCTGTAGGAGGCTTATGCGTTCCTGCTGCTCCTCCAACCCAGGCCCGGACTCGGGGGCGAAAGCCCGGAGCCGCTTGGCAATCAGCATTTTCTGTTGAATGTGACCGGCAATCACATGGCATACAAGAAACACGGCCCAAAAAACCAATCCGGCAATGAATAAAGGAATCACAGCGTTCACCTCGGTATAAGGCTACATGAACAGATTGACCGGAAGTTTAATCCCGCGGCCGGCAATTTTTTCAGCACATTTCGGCCTGATGCCGGTTGCCCGCAGCGCGCCCCGCTCATAGACAAAAATGTCCTGCAGAGTGATCACTTCTCCTTCAATCCCCTGCACTTCCGTAATTTGCACTATTTTTCGGGAGCCGTCTTTAAGGCGGGCTTGTTGGATGATTAAATCGATCGCAGAAGCGATCTGCTCCCGGATCGCCCGCACCGGCAGATCCATCCCCGCCATGAGTACCATGGTCTCCAGCCTGGCAAGCATGTCCCTTGGCGAATTGGCATGCCCGGTGGTCAGCGAACCGTCATGGCCTGTATTCATGGCCTGAAGCATGTCCAAAGCTTCGCCCCCCCGCACCTCTCCGATTACAATCCGGTCCGGGCGCATCCGCAGTGAATTGCGGACCAAATCCCGGATGGTGATTGCGCCTTTGCCCTCAATGTTCGGAGGTCGGCTTTCCAGTGACACTACATGGGTCTGCCGCAGCCTCAGCTCCGCTGCGTCTTCGATGGTAACAATCCGTTCGTCGGCAGGGATAAAAGAGGACAAAACATTCAAAAGCGTGGTCTTGCCGCTACCGGTCCCTCCGGACACGACAATATTCAGCCGGGCCTGGACACAGGCGGCAATGAACTCCGCCACCTCTACGGTAAGGGTGCCAAAATTGATCAGGTCCTCCACAGTCAAAGGGTTGACCGCGAATTTGCGGATGGTGACCGTGGGCCCGGTTAGGGCCAATGGGGGAATGATCGCATTGACCCGGGAACCGTCAGGCAGGCGGGCGTCTACCATGGGGCTGCTTTCATCGATTCTCCTTCCCAGCGGTGCCACGATTTTTTCAATGATGTGCATCACATGCTCATTGTCGCGGAAGGTGATTTCGGTCAGCTCCAAACACCCATTGCGTTCCACAAACACTTGTTTTGGCCCGTTGACCATGATTTCCGACACTTCCGGATCCAGAATCAAGGAGTTGATCGGCCCAAAACCGATGACTTCATCTATAATCTGGTTCAATAACTGCTGGCTTTCAGCCCTGCTCAGCGTCACCTGTTCTTCATTGATCACCCGCTGCACAACTTGGCTGACCTTATCCTTCAGTTCTTTGGTTTTGCTGCTGTCTTGATCGAGGCTTTTTAACAGCTTGCTGTCGATCTCGCTGACAAGCTCTTCGTGAATCTTCCCCTTTAACTTGACAAAGGGATCAACTTGCCTGTGGGGGCTGGCACTGGTCTGCTGCTTTTGTTCTTCATGTTCTTTCTGCCGCTCAAGGCGTGCAAGCAATGACACCGGTGATCATCTCCTTGCAAACAGCATTCTGGTTAAGGGTGCTTTGCTCCCGGCCGGGCTGTTTTCCGGCTCTTGCTCCAATACTCCTTTGCTGATCCGCACCAGGCTCTTGCTGAGAGCGGATCTGGGGTTGAGCTCTACAGCTGGGACGCCTTGGATTGCTGCCTGAGTGGCCAGGCGCAGATCATACGGCACTCTCTGCCAGACAGGCTGCTGGAGGTAGGAGCTGAACTGCTCTACCTTGATCCCGTTCGCCCCGGCTTTGTTGGCTACGATCCATACTTTGTCGGCCATGTTCAGTTTGGCCAGCACATCCAGACAGCTTTTGACATTTTTCAGGTTGGGCAGATCCGGCGTGGCCACGAGCAGAATTCTATGGGCCAATTCCAAGCTTTGCAGTGTGGTTTCATGAAAAAACTGAGGAGTGTCCACCACCACATAATCAGCATGAGGCTTAAGCTCGGTGATCATTTGGCTGATGTGCTCCCCGGTGATCAGCTCACCCTGTTCCGGTGCTTGAGGCGAAGCCAGCACCCTTAACCCGCTTTCGTGCTTCAGCAGGTAGTCATCGATTGCTTCCCGCCCGTCGTGATGCCAATCAGCCATAGAACGCTTCACCTTCAGGTTCAGGAACAAGGGCACATCGCCAAACTGCAGGTCAAGATCGATCAGGATTACCTCCCGCTGCTGTTTGCACAGGCTCACAGCAAGATTCGTGGCAATTGTCGTCTTGCCCACTCCGCCTTTGGCGCTGAAAACCACGATCACCTGAGCACTGCGGTTTGCCGGAAGGTCCTGGTGCAGGCTGCGCCTTGCCTGTTCCAGGCTGAAAACCTGACGGATCGTATTGACCAAGTCATAGCCGGTGAACGGTTTAACCAGATAGTCCCGGGCACCTGCCAGCATGGCTTTGCGCAGATACTCCTGTTCACCCTGGACACTTATGACAATCGTGAGGCAATCCGGGGCAACCTGGTAGATCCGCTCGGTGGCCCTGATTCCATCCAAGCCGGGCATGTTGATATCCATCAGGATACAGTCGGGCTGCAGTTCCTGGGCCAACCGCAAAGCTTCATTGCCATCGGCAGCTTCACCAACGACACAAATGTCTTCCTCAAACTCCAGGAGCTTGCGGATATTATCCCTGGTTTCAGCCACATCATCTGCAATCAAGACTTCAATTCTGCTGCTGTCCATGGCCGCCCACCCCCTCCTCAATGATCCATGGAGTGACAAAGATGACAAGCTCGGTCTCGTTTTCCTGATACTCCTTGCTGCGAAACAGGGCACCGAGAATCGGCAAATCACCGAGAATCGGGATTTTCTTGATCTGTGTGCTCTCATGATGCTGGATAAGGCCGCCGATTATCACCGTAGCTCCATTATTCAAGTTAACAGTCGTATCGGTACGGCGGGTATTGAGGGCGGGGTTTCGGGACTGGAAGCGATCACTGGTATTCCAATCGATGCTGCTCACTTCCGGTTGAATGTGGATCTGGATCTGATCATTTTCAATAAATGGCAAAATATTGAGCTTGACACCGTATTCGACCCACTCCACTGCCTGGCGGTCTCCCAGATCCAGCACCAGAGGAATCTCGCCGCCGGCCAAAAACGATGCCTCCTTACCAGACAATGTGACGAGGCTTGGAGCGGCCAGCAGCTTTGCTTTTCCATCCTTTTCCAGAGCGGTCAACCTGGCTCCCAGCTTGAATGAACGGTTCATCTGCCAGCTGCCGATATGGGCCACTTCCTCAAATTGAATCACATCAGCTATTAAATCCAAGCCATCTATCAAACTTCCCCAGGTAATGCCCAGTTCTTCCCCGGCCTTGCGATCCAGCTCCACAATGTGCACCTGCAGCAGCACCTGCTCCGGCTGTTCAATCACGAGCAAATCCACGACATCGCCATAAAGCTGGGCGATTTGTAAGATACGGCTGTGCTCCCGGGCATTTTGAACGGTTCCCTCCAAGATGAGGCTGGTTCCTACTGCCGTGACCTGTACATCAGCGAGGCCGAGATGGGCAGCAAGCTGATCAGCCGCGTTGATCTGCCCCGGCTGCGGATAATCGACAAAACTAATCACCGGCTGGTAAAAAACAGCTGCCAAGCGTTCCGCCCGCTCTTTGGCCTTCGCAGTGGGCACAATCCCCTCCAGGACAAGTGTCTCTTGATAGAAATGGACGCTGATTCCCGGTTCTTGGAGAGCCGCAGCCACGTCCCTGATCAGGCTCTCTTCAAACCCATCCGGATCGCCGGGTTCAATGATCAGCGGTTTTTCGATGTGCACCAGGTCGATCACATGGTCGGCAAACACCTGCCCAACAGCCAGGGCCTTGGCCTTGGCAAACTCGTCTGAAACAGTGCCTTCCAATATGAGCGTATTGCCAATCCAGTGGAAGACAATCCCCGTACCGTCAAGAAAAACCTCCAGCTGCTCCCGGGCCGGCTCCGCCGGTGTCGGAACAGCCGGCCTTGAAACCTTGCCAGGATCCGGGGATTGTTCCTGATCTGAATCGTCAAGTGTAATCAAGTCAATCACCGGCAGCCCGGCAACAGCCGCCAGCCGCAGTGCCCGCTCCTTGTCCCACCGGCTCTCAACTCTGCCGTCGAGGACCAGGTAATCATAGACAATCTGAACGCTGACCGCAGGATTTGCGATCAAGCGGTTCAGCTCTTCCAGAATCAATTCTGGTGCATCAGGGCCCGCCGCCAAGGGTTCCAAGGCGGGCTCGACTCCTGTATCAGCCGGCGATTCGGCAATCTGGACCAGATCCACTACCGGCATCCCAAACGCTTTGGCGATTGCTACTGCCCGCTCTTTCCGGTGCTGATTGGCAACAAAGCCCTCCAGAAAAACCGTCTCTCCAATAATGTAAACTTCCAAGCCATCCCCCACGGCCTCCCTGATTAAAGATGCGTAGTCAACCGGCCTGGACGGTTCGGCTGCTGAATTGGCCACAGGCTGTTCCAGTTCACCGGCCTGCACGCCGGAAGCCGAACTTGCCTGCACCAAGTCGATCACTTGGTAACCCAAGGCCTCCACCAAGCGGCAGGCAAACAGCCGTCCAGCGTCATCCTGGACCTCACCTTCCAGGATGACGGTGTTTTTGAGAATCGTCAGCCGGATTTCCGGCGCGATTAAGCGACGCAGTTCCCGTTCCAGCTGCTGGGTGGAACTTTCCATGGGATAATGCAGCAGGCTGATCACTGTATCGCTGTACGCTCCCGCCAGCTTCTCAGCCCGTTCTTTTTCACTTTCGCTGCTGACCTGCCCTTCCAAGACCAGATGCCCGTGGGCAAACCATGCCGACACCTGGGGCAGGTTCAATACCGTTAAAAACTCACTGAGCAAGGTGCCGTCGTCAGCTACAACCCGCAGCTGGTAATCGTGCTGCTTGGTTTTCTGCCAGACATGGAGCGAAGTGATCCCTAAGCTCAGGGGGTTCAACAGCAGTTGTTTCGAATCAATAGCCGCAACATCCACAATGTTGGGATCACCCACCGCAACCCTGATAATATCGTCCAGATCCAAAACCCGGCTCTGGCCTTGGACTAAAACCAGCTGCCCATGAGTATTCCCGGTTTCGGCGCCGAAAGCCGGCATGCCGATAACAGTTGTTAAGAAGGCGGTTGTTAAAACAATGACAACAGTGTAATATCCCGGCTTATTCATTGACCAGCTGCACCTCCCGCTTCGTTCCCCGGTAAATTTCGATCTCGATTCCAGTTTCGTTTAGTGCGGCTGATGCAGCAGACGGCAGCGGGCTGGAAGCGGGCGCGGCTGGCTCGGATCGGGACGCGACTTCCTGGCGGCCAGCCAGGGCATCCCCATATTTACTGTACGCCAGGGGGACAATATCATAAGTGCTGGTGCCTTGGGCAGAAGCAATCCCGACTGCCTGCGGCGGCCGCAGTGCCAGGCGGATTTCTCCGAGTGACTCAGCCAGAACCAGCCTTTCTGCCTGATTGGGGCTTAAGGCAAAAGTGACGCTGGTGCTCAAAGATGCATCTTTATCAGCATCGCTGTGCATTTCCTGGGCAATGGCCAGGATTGTCACATTCTGCAGAATGGTCGCGGACTGGGGAGGATCGAAGTCAAAGGTGGCTATCACATCCACCTTGTCCCCCGGCTTGATGAACCCGGCAACTCCAATCACTTCGTTCACGGCAACAGTAATAGCCCGTTTGTCTTCAGGAATGTGGTATGCAAGGCCTGGAACTGTCCCCTGGGGCAGCAGCCGGCTCCACAACACCTGTTCACCGGCGAAGATGTCGTTAGCAGTGATCCTGCCTTGGAGATCCTGAAGGTTCTGCACGGCATCAGGGTGCAGCCCTTCTTTTGGAATTTTCTTCCAGGCGAGCATATTGGCGCGGATCTCAGTGTTGGCAGGAATCCTGGTCAGGGCAACCACCACATCCACCATCTCCGCCTCCCGGCTGGCGGTAAGACCGGCCAGGTAATTATAAACCAAGAAAGCGGAAATGAATCCCAAACTAACCGCAATGAACAATAAAACCTTGTTTTTCAAACCCACACCCCCCCAAGCCTACTTAATCAACTGGTAAGCAAGCAATCCATAGTCCTGGCCGGCAGCAATGTCTCCATCGATCAAATGCCGTATAAACCTACCCTTTATCGTGGCCTGATTGCCTTGGGCCTCCACATCCTCCAGATAAAAGGCGGCAAATCCTACAATGGTCACCAAATCTCTTCCTTTTACATCAATGCTGTCCACTACCGGAACAATCGCAATGCGGGCATCATGTTCATACCATTTGAGCCCGGAGCCGTCACCCGCCTGATCCAGCCGGTATCGTACTCCATCCCGGGTCGGCCCTGCCATGTTGCCAGGCTCGGTATACACCCGATCGCCTATGCGCAATACCCCCTGGTACCCATACTTGAGGTTGCTGCGGTAATTGTTGGCACCGCTGCCTCCCAACGCCAGCGCTCCAAAATTGCCCTGGAAGTTCTGCCCTGAATGGGCATCCATCTTAAGGATTACTGTTTGCCCTAATTCAAAGTCCTGCCATGGAACCCCCACCGGAATCACGCCGCTGCAGCCGGCAACCGCGCCAACCTCCGCTGCTGCTTCAGCCGCAACATTATGGTCGAGGTACCCGAACAAGCTGAGCAGATACAGTTTGACCTTCTTCTCCGCCCTGACATTGATCAGGTGGTTGGCGTTGCCAAGCGTGACCTGTATTTGTTCCGCCGCTACATTGTTGGCTTGGCCGTATTCGTATGCTTTGGCCACAGCCTGGCTTGGCTGGCCGGGCAATTCTTGGACACCGGCCAGGACAGCTGCATCCACAGCCCGGGACAAGCGGACTTGTTCCAAGTAGATTTGGCCGAGGTCGATCACCAAACCCAACAAGGCGAGGAAGGCTGTCATACCCACCGCTACCAGCACCAAAACGGCTCCTGACTCACATCTCAACATATGCATCGTCTCCACCCTCACTCAACCCGCATGACGGTTTTACACCTGATCTGAAACGGATTCGGCAGCACCACACCTAATGGTGTCAAGAGCGGCAGCTCCACCGTGACCTGCACAGTTACAGGTTCACGCCGGTAGCGCTGCGTGTCGTTGGGATCGATTGACACCACTATGGGGACATTGCCGATGGCTGCCAATGCATCATTTACGGCAAGGTAGATCTGATCGTCCGAATGGCGCAATGCGCCCATGCGCGCCCCTTCCCGGCTGGCATGGGCTACCAGGATGTAGGTGTAGCCAATGCGGGAAAACTCGACTATTCCAAAAACGATCAGCAGCAACACTGTGAGTGCTGCAGCCAGTTCCATCAGGGCTTGGCCTTGCTGTTGGCTGTAAATCCGGCGCAGCATTGGCTTCCCCCCTTAAAATGGAACTCCAAACACCAAGGCAGCAGCTGCTCCAAGCCCGATGGCGATCCCAAAGGGGAACCCCCAGTCTTTCCCGGAGGCAAAAGTGTGCAGTGGTGGTGCAGCAGTTTTTTGTCCCGCTGCAGAAAGCATCAGGCGGTACCCAATCGCCTGCAGGGATTGGAGTAGATTCTTCTTTTTCAGCAGCACAATTACGGCCCAAATGCCGCCGAAAACCGCGCCGTACAGGAAAGCTGCCGCGGCAAACCCAGGGCCCAACAGGCATCCGATTGCCGCCAGCAGCTTCACATCGCCGGCGCCGATCCCACCAAGCAAAAAAGGAATGATCAGAATTATTAATCCGGCAAAAAACCCAGCTGTTGCCAAGGCAAATCCCGTCCACCCGGAAATGATTGTATTGGTTACAAGCCCCAGCCCCACTACCACGGTAATCAGCTTGTTGGGGATGATGCGGTAGCGGCCGTCAAAGTAAAAAACCAGGGCAATGGCAGCCAACAGGGCTGCTTTTTGGATCAAGTGCATGGCTGTCCCTCCGCTCGGTGCAAAAGCGGCAGCCTGGGGGGCGGGGGTATTGGCTGCCGCTCTGCACATTGATTAAGCTATTGGGGAGTCATAGTTATTCGGGAATTTCTTCTGTAATCGTGGTAAAGATTGAGACAAGCTTGTCACCAAATGCCACTAATACTCCAATCACTACGATGGCAATTAATGCAAGAATCAATCCATATTCTGCCAAACCTTGTCCACTCTCATCGAACAGCAGACGCTTCAGTTGAGTCAGCACATCAATTCCCTCCTCACATTTTTGCACTCCTTAGGCCGAAAAAAAGCACCACACGGGTGCCTAGAATGTACAATGACTTCGGCAGCCCGGCTGTCATAGTCTTCCAACCGTAGACCCGTGGCTTTGTGCCCTTACCTTTCGGTAAGTTTACCTTTTCGGAGTTATTCATTTTGTAATGTAATCTTAACACGATGTTTTCAGGAAATTAATCAGGCGATAGTCCTATTTTTCTGGGACTCTGGCTGAAACCAGGATTATGTTTTATAATATAAAGAATTAAGGAGGGGTTTAATGATCACCTTGCAAAATGTCCGCAGCAATCCAAATTTCCAAATGATGATTGATCGGGCCTGCGATTACCTGATAGCCCGAGGGTATACTGAACACGGCAGGCGGCATGTCGACTATGTAGCCAAGACTACGGCGGCGATCCTGGCGCAGCTTGGTTTTGATGCCCGTACTGTTGAATTGGGTTCGATCGCAGGGCACCTTCATGACATTGGCAATATGCACAACCGCAAATACCATGGTGTCACCGGGGCCAACCTCGTTTTTGCCGAGCTTCAGGCCATGGGTATGGATCTAGCTGAAATCTGCGAGATCACAACGGCCATTGCCAACCATGAAGAAGAAATCGGCCATGCAGTGACGCCGATTACGGCCGCACTGATCATTGCCGACAAAAGTGATGCCCACCGCACCAGGGTACACCGGGTAGTCCCGGACAAACAGCCGTCTCTGAATATCCACAACCGGGTTAACCTGGCCATAACCGGTTCAAAGGTTTCAGTGGACGCCCATGCCAAGACGATAACCCTGGATATTCAGTTCGATCAAACTTCCTGCCAGATTATGGACTATTTTGAAATCTATCTCAACCGGATGGACATGTGCAAAGAAGCCGCCGCTTTGCTGGGGTGCCGGTTCCGGCTGGTGATTAACGGCCTGGAACTGCTGGGGCGGCTGGGGCAGGCCTACCGGGCTAATTCGAAAACAGCCGAAGCCTAACCACCTCTTTCGCCCCGGACTTTGACCAGTCCGTGCTGGCAAGCATATACCGCCGCCTGTGTGCGATCCACCACATCCAGCTTCCGCAGCAGATTGGTGACGTGGTTCTTGACTGTCTTTTCACTGATGTACAGATGTTGGGCGCATTCCTTGTTGCTCATCCCATCCACTATACACTGCAGCACCTCAAGTTCGCGGCGGGTAAGGTTCTGGGCTCCCGATTCGTGTAAGGCCATAGGATAAACGCCTTCATGCTGCTTTTTGGCCAATTCATGAAACTTGATCATCACTTTTTCCATCAAGCTGGAAGGGAAAAAGGAATCTCCCGCAGCCACGCGCTGAATTGCCTGGACCAGGTTGCTCAATTCACTGTCTTTGAGAATGTAACCTTGGGCTCCTGCCCGAATCATTTCCGCAATATATTCTTCCTGATCATGGATAGTAAGGGCCAGGATCGGTATTCTAGCCCTGGCTGTAATCTGGCGCGCAGCTTCAATTCCGTTCAACCTCGGCATGTTGATGTCCATCAGAATCACATCGGGTTGGAGCTGTTCAGCAAGCTGTACAGCCTCGTGGCCATCCAAGGCCTGCCCCACCACCTCGATTTTGTCAGTCATGTTCAGCAGTTGGACCAAGCCTCTGCGCAGCAGCGAATGATCATCGGCAATTAGAACCCTGATTGTCTGGCTCATCACCTTCACCCCTTTTGCGGCAGCCGAATCGTGACACTAACGCGGGTGCCGGAACCTTTTTTGGAACGAATCCTGAAAGTCCCGCCTAAAAGCTCTATCCGTTCACGCATCCCATAAAGGCCGAAGTGATCGCCCCCGGCCAGCCTTTGATTCAGCGTATCCTTGTCGAACCCTACGCCGTTGTCTTCCACCACGGCACTGACCTTCTCCGGTAGAAACTCCAGCTTGACTTGGACCAGAGAGGCATTGGCGTGTTTACGGCTGTTGTTGATCGCTTCCTGGACAATGCGGAACAGGGCAATCTCAACTGCCGGGTCCAGCCGGCTCTCAGGGCCAAGTACACTGAGTCCGATCTCCAGGCCTGACTGCTCCTGGACTTCCTCAATCAGCCGTTTTACCGCCGGCACCAGTCCCAGATCGTCCAAGACCATGGGCCTCAGGTTATGGATGATTTTGCGGATCTCATCAAGGCTAAATTTTACGGTAGATTTCAGCTCCTGCAGTTCCAACCGGAGCTCATCCATGCGGTCCACATCAAAAAGCCGCTCGCAGATCTCTGCCTTCAAGACCACATTGGCCAGATCTTGGGCCGGGCCGTCATGAATCTCCCGGGCTACCCGTTTACGCTCATCTTCCTGCATTTTGATGATCCTTTGGCCAAGCTGATAGCGCATGCTAATGTTGGCCAGCTGTTCATTGAGTTCCTCAAGGTTGCCCTTGAGGAACTCCAAGGCAATATCAACCTGGGATACTGATTGCTCGGCCTTGGCCACCAGTTGCGAAATCTGAACTAAAGCCTGTTCCTGCTGCATCCGCTGCCTCTGCAGATTCTTTTCCCGCTCCCTGACAGCAGCCAAAGCTTCCCGAAGGCGGTCTGCCTGCCGGTACACAACTTCCCGGGCCGCTTCCCCATAGCGGGTGAAATTGCGGCTCACTTCCGCCAGGCGGATTCTCACCAGGCGAAAATCATGCTCCAGCCGTTCCACTTCCTCAATGGTGGCATTAATCTCCTGTTTGAGCTCGGCAAGGGCCATTGAAATACGGTCAAACTCCCGCTGTGCAAGTTCTACGATTTCAAACATCTGCTTCTTGCTGTCAGCCAAGACACCCACAGCATGGAAGAGGATTTCTTCAATTCGCTTCGGATCCAGTTCAGTAAGCAATCCAACAGCCTCCCGGCTAGAAAGTCGACGTATACACTATTTCCGCTTTGCGGCCTCTTTTCCCTGCCGCAAGTTGGGTATTATTCCCTCCGGTCCCAGAAAATTGGGACTTACGGCATATTACACCGGATTGCTGTTGCAGCTATAATGATTCTAGGGGCGGGCAAAGGAGTATGGCCATGCGTTCACATTGGTTTGTCATATTTGCCCTGCTGGGTGCCCTCAGCCTTTCAGCTTGCTACAAACTGAAGCCGGAGCCCCTTACCACAGCCCAGATCATTGATGAGCAGGTCAATGAATTTGAATCAGCCCTGAATGATTTGGATTACGCGAAGCTGAAGGAACTGCTTGCGGATCAGCTGATGCTGGACTGGGAATCGGTCAGCAAAGAAGATTTTGACAAGATCATCGCTTTTATCGGCGATATTGATGATATTGAAACGGCAGTCCTCACCGAAATCAGCCGCTCCATTCTGGACGGCAACGTGATTATTGATGCCGAGCTGTATCTCGAATTGATCAGGAACCAGGAAAAGTACACTAAAACCAAGACATTCACCATCATTTTTGAGAACTTCGGCACCAAATGGACCGGCGATCTTTGGCTGATTACCAGCATGATTTCCTACAGCGATGAATATCAGTACCAGGATCCGGCGGTTGATCCTGACGAGCTGCTGGACCGTTTTGCCGGGTGCCTCCTGGAGAAGGATTTTGCGGAGCTTCGCGATTTGCTGTCATACACGATTGTTGCCTCCCACGGCACTTCCGTCACGTATTACCGGAATAATCAGCAGTTTATAGCCCTTTTGGCCAATGATCTGCAGAATATTGAACTGTCCGAGCTTACGCTGACCAACCGCCGCTATCTTCCGGACCCTACAGCCATAGTGGTAACTGCCGATCTGCATGCAAGCTTTACCATAAACGGGCAGGCGGTGGACAAATCCACAACAATCACCGTTTCCTGCCTGGAAATCCTGGAGGGTTTGGTAATCTGCCGGATATCCTATCCGCCAAGGTTCTTTGGTTTTTATTGAACATACTGAAACCAACCTGTTCTCAAGCCCACAAGCATGACAATTCCGCTAACACAGAAAACACGAGCTGCTAAATGCTCGTGTTTTCTGTTTGGGACCCCCTGATGTAAGGCTCGACAGTAAAGTTGACAAGCAAAGTCTGAGCGGCAGCAGGCCATTGCCAGGTCATGCTTAAACCCAATACCAGGCACAGAAAACAAAAACCCCCAGCCAGGCGCTGCCGGAGAGGTTTGATCAGCATCGTTCATCCTCTTTGGCGGAACACTCCCGAGGGTAACCCCATAATACCATATACTGAAGTGTCTGTCAATTCTCAAATTAAATGAAAACAAAAAAACAGGCAAAGTCTACGCTTTGCCCGCTCTAACTGCCTGCTGCAGTAGTTCTACCTTGTCCAGCCTTTCCCAAGGCAGATCCAAATCAGCCCGGCCAAAGTGCCCGTATACCGACACCTGCCGGTAGATCGGCCGCCTTAAGCCCAAATTCCGGATAATCGCTTCCGGCCTTAAGTCGAAGTGCTTCCGCACCAGTGCCTCGATTTCGCTCTCCGGTATTTTTGCCGTCCCAAATGTGTCCACCCATACCGATACGGGCCGGGCAACCCCAATGGCGTAGGCAATCTGGAGTTCAACTTTGTCTGCAAGCCCTGCTGCCACGATGTGTTTTGCCACATAGCGGGCTGCATAAGCTCCGGACCGGTCAATCTTGGTGGGATCCTTGCCCGAAAAAGCCCCACCGCCGTGGCGCCCCATGCCTCCGTAGGTATCGACAATAATTTTGCGCCCCGTCACGCCCGCGTCTCCCTGAGGCCCGCCAATTACAAACCTGCCGGTGGGGTTGATCAAATACTTGGTGTCCTGGCGCAGATGTTCAGGGATGGTTGGATTGATAACGTGTTCCATCACAGCTTCACTGATCTGTTCATAGGTGACATCGGGATGATGCTGGGTGGAAACAACGATTGTATCGATCCTGACCGGTGTATCGCCTTCATATTCCACTGTCACTTGGGTCTTCCCATCCGGCCGCAGAAACGGAACGATTTCCTGCTTCCGCACTTCCGCCAAGCGTCGGGCCAGTTTGTGGGCTAGCGTAATCGGCAGCGGCATCAGCTCCGGTGTTTCGTTGGTGGCATACCCAAAGACTATGCCCTGGTCTCCAGCACCAGTCCGGGAAAACTCGTCCTGTTCTCCGCTGCGCACTTCATACGCCTGATTGACGCCGAGGGCAATATCGGGGGACTGTTCTTCAAGGGAAGTCAAAACAGCGCACGTATCAGCATCAAAACCATATTTGGCCCGATCATAACCTATATCTCGGACAACATCCCGGGCCAGTCTGGCTATATCCACATAGCATTCCGTAGTGATCTCCCCCATGACCAACACTAAACCGGTGGTCACTGCCACTTCACAGGCTACACGGGCTTCTGGATCATTGGCCATGATCTCATCCAAGATTGCGTCGGCAACCTGATCGCAAATCTTATCCGGATGCCCCTCTGTTACAGATTCGGAAGTGAATAAATAACGCCTGCCTTGCATAATCTCACCCACTTTCAACTGTGAAGAAAAAAACTCCCCAGCCCCAGGGAGGACGATTCTCCGGTACCATACTAACATCTGGCAGTAAAAGTGTCAATAGCAGTGCCCCTGCCCTGCTTGGGCTTTAGCCGGTGCAACCGTTTAAACAGCTGCCCCAACATGGTATACTGGTTATGGGATCCAATCAATCCAAGGAGCGTGAAAGATTTGTTAAAGCAAATACCCATTTCCCTGACGAACCTTACTGAGTTCAGCCGCGTACGGGAACCGGTCAGTGCCGGAATCCCCATCCCTTTTGAGGCAGCCGTCACCACCCCTGATCTGTTGGCCTTGTCCGATGATCAAAACCAGCCTGTAGCCTGCCAGGCCACCCCCCTGGCATGGTGGCCCGGAAAAGAACGGATCAAATGGGCCTTGCTCCATTTTCAGGCCGATGTCCCGCCAAAGAGCACACGAACCTATTGTCTGCGCCTGAAGCAAACGCAAACAGAAAACCCTGCCCCATCCCGCCCTGATATTGCCGCAGCCGATTCCAAGCAGAACTGTACCTCTGTAGCAATAGACACCGGCAAACTCAAGGCCGGGTTTGCCGTTAACCAACAGCCGTCGCTCTTCGGCTCCGGCCTTGAGCTGCTGACTTTGAATGATGCTCTGCTGGCGGCGGGGCCGGTTCAAGTATTGAAGCTCGATGAAAACGGCACCGAACGAGCCGTTGTCTGCCTGAAAGGCCAGTTTGTTGACGCCAAAAAGGCTCCGGCAGGTTATGCCTATACCTATCGAATCGAGTTTTACCGCAACCATGCCTTTGTGCGCCTGTTTTCCACAATTACCTGCACCGGGGGCGGCGCACCGATCAAAGATGCCGCATGGGTCATTCCCAACACCAGCGGCAAGGCAGCCATATATAACAGCCGACTTGAGGTTGCCCTCGAATCCGAGCCTGACGAACCGGAAGAGGAACTATCCATCCTGCAGGACAGTGCCGATCAGTGCGTTTACAGCCATAACCACAACAGCTTTACCAAAAACGAACGGTTTCAAGGGTGGATTCACAGCTCCCATGTCTCCGCAGCAGTGAGGTTTTTCTGGCAGATGTTCCCCAAAAGCCTGGAAGCAAACGGGCGGGAGCTCCGCATTGGCCTGCTGCCGCAGAAATCGCCTTTCAAGGACGGAAATGGATCGGAGGCGAATGCCCGCCATTATCACCTGGAGGCCGGCGAATCCAGAACCCATGAACTCATCTTCTGCTTTCACGAGCAGGGATCTGACATCAAAGAGCTCAACAAAGTATTCCTCGGGCTGCACGATGCCATGATCCCCACGGCCCCGTGGCAGTGGTACGTGGACAGCGGCACCTTGGGTGATCTGACTGTTCGGGATCCCCAAGCTTACCCTGAATTTGAACAAATGGTGGACCGTTCCCTGGAAATGCTCCTGGGCCGCCGCAAGAACCTGAAGCTTTACGGCGACCGCGATTTCGGCGACGATCTGCTCCGTGCCCCCGATATTTGGAACAACTGTGAATACGACTACCCCCATGTGGGCATGCTCATGTTTCTGCGGGGCAGCGGCGACGGCTGGTATCATCAATTTGCCCTGCCCGCAGCCAGGCATATGATCAATATTGATATCGCCAATGCCGGCCCCACGGCGGGAATGGTCTATCCCCACAGCCCCGGCCATAACAGTGATGATCCAAAACTGGGATCCCATTCATGGCTGCAGGGCCTTTTGGAATACCATGTCTTCTCCGGCGATTACCTTGCCCGAGAAGTGGCGGAAAACACAGCCAGGCTATGGTGCCGGGGCATCTTCGCCAGTGAAGAGCTTTACGGCACCGAGCGGGCGCTGGCCTGGCCGCTCATCGCCATGCTGGCCTGTTACCAGGTTTTTGCCGAGCCGGAATATCTAAAAGCGGCCCAAAAACTGAAAGACCGCATTGTTTCATTGTTCAACCACGAGCTGGGCCATTTTGAGGGCTGCATGAAACGGGAGCTTTATCCCCCTTCATACTGGCAGGTGTTTCTGATCGGCTCACCTGTCCTGGAATCACTGGTGATGTATGACCAGATGTTCCCGGACGAAGCAGTCCGCTCGGTAATCGTGGCCATCGCCAAAAGGCTCGCCAGGATCAATTGGATTGCCGAACCAGGTGTGTGGGAATACCCGCTGCCAAGCTGGGTAAAGCGTCCGGCAAGAAACCACACCCCCAAAAACGACCGCATGGTTTCGCCGGGTGTAGGCTATGCCTATCTATACAGCGGCGATCGGGAGCTTTGGGAAAAGGCAGTCACAGCCTTCTCCAACCGCTACGATCAAATCGACCAGGATGGTAAAACCATGACCCAGTCACTGCGCTTTGGGGTGAGAATGCCTGCTGTCATGGCCAAAGCTGAGGCAGCTGAAGGCTGCCGGGGATCGTGACGGCGGGCCTATTCTGTTTTTATTGCAATTGTTTCACTGGCCAGGCGCGAAGACACGGCCCGGACCCGAATGATGCCCGGAGTTGGTTTGGCCTTGATCCAGGTGGCGATACAGCCGCCGATTAAAGCTACCTGCTTAGGGCCAATCACTTCACCGGGCCCTTCCACTTCAATGGAAATAAAGTCGCTGATATAAGGGATTAGGTTGCCCACCTGATCGACCATGCTGAACACCACCCTGGTCGCATCAGCCCCATCGGCGCAAAGCAGTTGGTGATCGGCTTTGATCTCAAGCCTGGACGCAACGGGGTTTTTAACAAACTTCTTGGTTATGGCCGGCTTGCCGTCAACATAGCCAATAAACTCCCCGTCATACCACTGGGAGCCCCATTCGCCAAAATTTCGGGGTGCCCGGCGGATCACTACCGGCGGGTACTTCACCCCGGGAAACTGAAGCCGGTCAGGGAAGAACTTGCCGACGCTCTGGCCGTCGACCTTCATTTCCACACATTCGCAGTTGGTGAAGATCACCAGCGGGAACACCCCGCCGATACTCCGCTCTCCCCTGGCCCATATAGTCACGGGGGACAAAACAAGGCCTTTTTCCGGATCCACCTGGCTCCGGTAGGCATCAGCGGCGAACTTGGGAATCCGGAACATATCCATAACTCCGTGATAGCAGATCCGGTCACCTGAGCCGAACTGATAGTGCGTGTTATAGTCAAAGGCACACCAGCCCACCGTCCCGGCGATGTGGGGATCCAGCCCTGCTGCGCTCAATACCCGCATGTGGCGGAGACCATGCTCCATCAGCCGTTCTTCATGGTCAAAGCGCTTGGTGGGGTACATATGCCCGTTGTATTCCGTGACAATGTAGGGCACGTAGTGGTCCAAACCTGTAACCACCCTTTGGTCCCGCAGCACCAGATCGCCGCCGAAATGGGTGAAGTCATTCATGGTGTAGACATCCTCCAGGAATTCACTGTGGGCATGGACCCTGACCCCACAGGTCTGGCGTGTCGGATCCAATTCCCGGGCAATCCGGTTGGTTTCGGTGTAAAAATCATGATCATCACGGGATTCATTAATCCGAACTCCCCACAGGAAAACCGAGGGATGGTTCCAGTCCCTTTGAATCATCTCCCGCACATGTTCGCAGGCAAGCTGTTTCCACTGGTCATCGCCAATATGCTGCCAGCCGGGGATTTCCTCAATCACCAATAGACCGATCTCATCGCAGCGATCGAGAAAATGCCTGGACTGGGGATAGTGGCTGGTCCTTACTGTATTTACACCCAACTCGTATTTCAGGATGTCCGCATCATCCTGCTGGGCCCTTTTTGGCATGGCATATCCCACATAGGGCCAGGCCTGATGCCGGTTCAGCCCCCGGATCTTCACTCTGCGCCCGTTAAGGTAGAACCCATCTGGCTGAACAACGGCTTCCCTAAACCCGATTCTGACTGCAAAGGAATCCTCGGTGGGCAGGTTGGTTTTCAGTTCCACCACAAGCTTGTACAAATTTGGTGTATCAAGATCCCATAGCTCCACATCGGTGAGATTGGACAGGTTCAGTGTTTCAACTTGTATTCCCAGCTGATCAAGCTTGAACTCCCGGCAAGCCTGGGCAATGATCCGCTCATCCCGGCTCAAACTGGCGCACAGCTGCCCTGCTGCCGCCCGGTTCAGCGGATTGTTGATGTAGACATCCACTTCCAGCCCTTTTGCTTGGGCAAGCACATTCTTTGGCTTGGCAAAGACATTTTCGATAAAAACATGGTCAACCACCCGCAGGCTGACATCACGGTAAATACCGCCGTAGCACAGATAATCCATGACATTGCCAAAAGGCGGGATATCAGGGCGTTCAGTTGAATCGGCCACAACCACCAGCTGATTGTCTCCGCCGAAGTCAACAGCGTGAGAAATATCGCAAGAAAAAGGGGTGTAGCCCCCGCGATGGGCACCCACCAGGACTTGGTTAAGGTAAACATCGGCTGCGGCCATCACACCTTCAAAGTCCAAAAACAGGCGTTTATTCTGATCCCCGGGATCAATGGCCAGTTTTCTCCTGTATGTGGATACAAACTGATAATCCCGCTCATCGAAGTAGTTGTAGGGGATTTCCTTGTTGGCATGGGGCAGAGTCACCTCCTGCCATGGATGCCCGTCAAACTCATGCTGTAAAAACTCCTCGCAAAAACTGTCACAGTAATACCACCCTTGATTAAGGCCGACCACCTTGCGCATCACCATACTCCTTTCCCTGCAGCCGTTTTCAAGCTGTCAATCAGTAATCAGATCCAAAGCTCTTTCCACCAGATCCCAATCCTTCTGCTGGCCAAATTGGGCCAGCGCCACCTCCCCTATCCGTTTGGGAAGTACAAACCACAGGGCATCACCTACAGCCTTCTTGTCATGCATCATGGCAGCAGCGATCTTCGGCCGGGTTTCTGCCGGCAGACTCACGGGCAGTCCGTACAGCTTGAAAAGATTAATGGCCCGATCCGCTTCAGCATAACTGAAGCTTCCGGTTAAGACACCAATCATGCAGGCAGCCGCCATCCCCACAGCCACTGCCTCACCATGGCGGTAAACAGTATACCCAGTCACGTTTTCCAGGGCATGGCCTACAGTATGCCCGAAATTCAAAATCGCCCGCAAACCCTGGTCCCATTCATCCCGGCCGACAATTTCCGCCTTGATTTCACAACAGCGCCGGATTACAGACTCCAGCATATGGGAATCACAGGACAGAATCGCCTCAACATTGGCTTCCAGGACGTTGAACAGCTGTTGATCCCAGATTATGCCGTATTTAAGCACCTCTGCCAGGCCGGCAACCAGCTCCCGCCGGGGCAGGGTCGCCAAGGCCGCTGGATCGGAAAGGACGAGCTTGGGATGGTAGAAGGCACCAATCATGTTCTTGCCCAGCGGGTGATTTACCGCGACCTTCCCCCCGATACTGCTGTCTACCTGTGCCAGCAAAGTGGTGGGAAGCTGCACCAAAGGCACTCCCCGCAGGTAAACAGCGGCCGCAAACCCGGCCAAATCGCCCACGACTCCTCCGCCAAGAGCCGCTACTACCGTCTGCCGGGACAAGCGCTGTTTCAGGGCAAAGCTGAGGATTTTTTCCGCCATATCCCAGGTCTTAAACTGCTCTCCGTCGGGCATTATAAACCGGTGGACTCTCTTGCCTGATTGCGCGAGGTTTTCCTCCACCAGCCCGCCGTAGAGAGGGTAGACCGTCTCATTGCTGACAAGGAGCAGATCCCCAATCCGGTCGGCAAAAACCCGGCTCAGGTAGAAATCAACCTGCGACAGCAGGTTCGGGCCAATATAAATCGGGTAGTTTGATGTGGCCGTTGTGATCTCCAGTTTGACGCAGGCATTTTCAGGGTCCCTGTATGTATTCAATTCCTTCGCCTCCCAACCGGGCCAGGGCTTCAGGAAATGCCGGATAGGACACGGCCAAACACTCTGCTCCCATGATCCGGGTTTTGCCTTTGGCCGCCAGCCCCATCACTGCCAGGGCCAAAGCAATGCGGTGGTCATGATGGCTGTCCACTTCTGCGCCCATCAAAGGTTTTCCGCCCACAATCCTAAGCCCATCCGGCAGTTCATGGACTGCTGCCCCCATTTTGCCAAGCTCACCGGCAACAGCGGCGATCCGGTTGCTCTCCTTGACTTTCAGTTCCTCCGCATCCCTAATTTCCGTGGTCCCCTCGGCTGCAGCTGCTGCCACCGCCACCACCGGGATTTCGTCGATCGCCCGGACAACCAGTTCACCGCTGATTGCAGTGCCGGAAAGCCGGCTTGATTCCACGATCACATCGCCAACTGGTTCGCCCATGCTTTCCCGTAGGTTGACAACGGCAATTCTGGCGCCCATTGATTTGAGAATATCGATAATTCCACTTCTGGTGGGATTTAGGCCAACGCTGCGGATTACAACCCTGGCATCCGGGACCATGCAGGCTGCCACCATCAAAAACGCCGCCGAAGACAGGTCCCCCGGCACAGCAAGCTCACAAGCCTTGAACTCGTGCCGACCCTTCACCCTGACACTCAAGCCCTCAACCTCAACCGGGACACCGAAGGCCTTTAGCATCAGTTCGGTATGATCCCGGGACCTGGCCGGCTCGATGACTTCAGTCCAGCCTTCACAAAACAGTCCCGCCAGAAGGACAGCAGATTTCACCTGTGCACTGGCGGTAGGCGTCCGGTATGTAATAGGCCGCAGACTGCCCCCTTCAATGGCCAACGGGGCGAGGCTGCCTGATTGCCGCCCGATTATCCTGGCACCCATCAACTGCAGGGGTTTGGTGATCCTCCCCATGGGACGGCGGCGCAGCGAAGCATCGCCCGTAATCACCGAAGTGAATTCCTGCCCGGCCAGGATCCCGCTCAGCAGGCGGATTGTGGTGCCGGAGTTGCCGGCATACAGGACATCCTCCGGTTCGGACAATCCGTCCAACCCCTTGCCCGCAACCCAGACGGTGTCATGATCCAATTCGATATCGATGCCCATATTCCTTATGCAGGCTGCAGTACGCAGGCAATCATCACTCATCAGGAAGTTCATGATCTTTGACCTGCCGCGGGCCAACGCCGCCAGCATGACCGCCCGGTGCGAAATGGACTTGTCCCCTGGCACATTAACTTCTCCGTGGAGCTGCTGTGTGCTGCCAACCGTCAATACTGCCATCGCCACTCCCCCACCATTACTTTGCCATGATTATATCTTAATCTACCAACACTGACAACACTTTTTGCCTATATCCGGTTTTTGCGAAAGGAAAGTCCCGGATTGATGTTTAAACTAATAATAATGCTATGAAACAAGGAGGGAGAGATTTGCAACAACTTGGCTTGGAGAAGTATGCACCTGTATTTGCGGGTTATACGGAATTAAGGGCCCATGAAAACCACACTGTATCGATTGGATTTTTGAAAGGCAACAACGTCCGCAATGTCAAGTCCACAATCAGCGGCGTCTCCGCCAGGGTATACCAGCATGGCTCGTGGGGTTTTGCTTCCAGCGCCGACTTTACCGATGACAGTATCCGGCAGGTAATCAAAGCGGCATCCGCCAATGCAGCTTTTTTGGACAGGAAGCAGAACAAGGGCAAACAGTCCCTGCCGGCCAGACCGATCAGGGCGGAACATGATTATTCCACCGCCAAGCCCCGGCTTACACAGAAACAGTTGATCGAATTTGTCAAACAGATTGATCAGTATATCGCCGGCAAGTACCCGGATTTGGCCAGCCGTTATGTAAGTTTGAACTGCCTTGATATGGAAAAGCTCCTGCTGACTTCCGACGGTTCTTACTCATATTCTCTCAACCCCCGATCACTGATCTCAATTAGCTTTACCATGGACAAAGGCGGCAACCCCATTGAGCTCTATGATATCTTCGGCGAACAGGGCCAGTTTGAAGATGTTTTTGGCGATCCGTCCGATCTATATCCAGATATCGATCAACTCTACGAACAGCTGCGCCACAAGGTAGAAGGGGTATATGCAGAACCGGGAATCAAAGACTGCATCCTCGACGCCGATCTCGGCGGGATTTTGGCTCACGAAGCCATCGGCCACACCACGGAAGCGGATTTGGTCCTGGGAGGGTCAGTGGCAGCCAAATTCATGGACAAACAAGTAGCCAGCCCTCTGGTGAGCCTGGTGGATTTTGCCCATCATGCCCTCGGCAAAGCCTGCCCCATGCCCATCTTTGTAGATGATGAGGGGACGGAAGCTGAAGATGCGGTAATCATTGATCAGGGGATTCTCAGGAGCTATCTGCACAACAAGGAAAGTGCGCTCCATTACGGTGTGAAGCCAACCGGCAACGCCAGGGCCTGGTCATTTGCTGACGAACCGTTGATTAGGATGCGCAATACAGCGATCTTACCGGGAAAAGACAGTTTGGAAGCGATGATCAGTTCCATTGACGACGGGTATTATTTGATTCGCCCCAGCAACGGCCAGGCCGATACCACCAGCGAGTTCATGTTTGGTGTAGTACTTGGCTATGAAATTAAAAACGGCAAGCTAGGCCGGGCTATTTTTGACACTACCATTTCCGGTGTAGCTTTCGACATGCTCAAAACTGTGACCATGGTTTCCAATGAAATGAAATGGTTGGTGTCGGGAATGTGCGGCAAGAAGCAGCCGATGCCTGTTGGAATGGGCGGCCCGGCAATCAAGTGCCGAGTAAATATTGGGGGGCGGTAAAGATGAAGGAACGCGATATTCTCAGTTATACACTGGAAAAGCTGAAAGCCAAGGGCATGGATGCCAGCTGCTCGCTGGATCAGAGTACGAAGTACGAGATGAACGTCGAAACAGGAAAAATCACTTTGATCCGCACTGTTTTCAACAATGGACTCAGCCTGTACGCCATCAAAGACAGCAAAAGCGGCAGCTATAGTGTGAACAAGCTCGACCGGGAGACAATCGATGAAGCGATCAGCACCGTAATTGAGATTGCCGAATCCAGCGAACCCGACCCTGCCCATGCCATAGCGGAATATCAGCCTTCGGGAGCATTCTCCGCAGGGTCTCGCGAACCCGACCAGGAACTGATGTATACCCGGCTTGAGGCGTTTTTGGATCAAGTTAGAACCAAATATCCGAAGATCATGCTGGAAAACGCTTACTTCGATTTCACCCACGGGACCCGCTACATCGCCAATACCAATGGGACAGATTTCACCACCGAGAAGGGCATTTACCGATTTACAAGCATGTTTTCCGGGCATGACGGCGATCAAAGCTCGTCATTTAACTATACGGGCTATTCCACGCAAGAGCTGGATCGGGAACTGTTGGCCTACGGCAGCCTCGAAAGTTTGCTGAAACAATCCAGCGAACAGATTACCACCCAGGCATTGTCCGGAAAGTTTGTCGGCGATGTGGTGATCACTCCCGACTGCCTGTCCGATTTTCTAGGTTATGTTTTCGGAATCACGATCTATGACGGAGCGCTGATTTCCGGTACCAGCGTTTACAAAGACAAGCTGGGGCACCAGGTGGCCGATCCGAGGCTGGTGATCCACTCCCGGCCTGTCTCACCTGAAGTACCTGATGGCTATTTCATCACCGGTGACGGCTACCGGGCGGAAAACTGCACAATTATCGACCGCGGCATCCTTAAGACCTTCCTGCTCACACTGTACGGCGCCAACAAAACCGGCCTTAAACGGGCTGTCAACAACGGTGGGTGTTATGTAGTGGAGCCCGGCGACAAGCCGCTGGATGAAATCATCAGCCAGATTGAGCGGGGAATTCTCATTGCCCGTTACTCCGGCAATTACCCGAGCCAAAACGGTGATTTCTCCGGTGTGGCCAAAAACAGCTACTATATCGAGAACGGTAAAATCCAGTATCCCATCAGCGAGACAATGGTTTCCGGAAACCTGATCAGCATGCTCCAAAACATCATTGACATTTCCCAGGAACGGGTCAGTTTTGGTTCTGGGATCTACCCATGGATTGCCTTCTCCGAAGTGACCATATCCGGCAAGTAGTGGTCGGTTTCCAAAATAGAGGAGCTGGCTCTAGCCGGCTCTTTTTTCATGCCCTGGCATAAAATCTGCCCGCATCCACATTATAGGTTTGAGGTTTGCAGCCGGAGTTTGAGAGGAATCAAGCTGGCAAATGCCGAAAGTGTCCGTGACGCCGCAACTGACATATGCTAGAATAAACAAGAACAAAGAGGGGATATGCTTGGAAGTTTATCTGGATCACAGTGCCACCACGCCGGTAGATCCGGAGGTAGTAGAAGCCATGGCCCCATACTGGAGCCTTCATTTTGGCAATCCTTCCTCACCCCACCGGCTGGGCGTGGAAGCAGAATCAGTCTTAACCCAGTGCCGCAGGTTTATCGCCCAGACGATGCAGGTAAACCCGAACGAGATTGTTTTCACCAGCGGCGGCACTGAATCGAATAACCTTGCCATCTTGGGATATGCCCGGGCCCAGTATAAACCGGGGCGGATCATCACTACATCGATCGAACATCCTTCAGTCCTTAACCCCATCAGCTATCTGAGGGCAAACCTGGGCTGGCAGGCGACAAAGCTGCCGGTGAACAGCCACGGTAAGATCGACCCTGCTGATTTGGCAGGCGCTATCAGCCCCGATACAAGCCTGGTAAGCATTATGCTGGTCAACAATGAAATCGGCTCCATCCAGGATCTGGCCGCGATCAGCGAAATCATTGCCGCTGCCAACCGAAAGCGGAGGCAGAAAATCGTTTTTCATGTTGACGCCTGTCAAGCATTTGGTACAGTGCCGATCGATCTTGCCGGACTGCAGATCGATCTGCTCAGCATCAGCAGCCACAAGATCTTCGGTCCTAAAGGGATCGGCCTTTTGTATGTCAAAACTGGGATTCATCTGCAGCCGCTTCTCTTTGGAGGCGGCCAGGAAGGGGGCTTGCGGTCCGGCACAGAAAACCTGCCGGCGATTGTCGGTTTGGCCAAAGCAGTCCAGCTTGCTATGACAGGTTTTCCGCATCGTGCCCCTGCATTGGCCGAATTGAGATCGCGCCTGGTCACCAGACTGATGCAGATTCCGGGCACTTTTTGCAACAGCCCTCCGGATGGAGCTCCCCATATCGTCAGCATCAGGTATGAGGGAGTGAAGGCTGAGGTTTTGGTACACTTCCTCGAACAAAAGGGAGTCTATCTGTCCATGGGGGCAGCCTGCAGTTCGCGGAAAAACAAGGCCTCCCATGTGCTGCAGGCGATTGGGCTCAGCCCTGATCAGGCAAGCTCCACCGTCCGCATCGGCCTGTCGCCAAAGCTAAGCCCTGAACAAATTGACTATGCTTGTGATATAATCGAAGCCAGTGTACGAGAAGTGCGGGATATATATGGATAATTAACCAATACTAGAGGATTGGAGGGCATTATGTACCAAATCATCCTGATCAGGTACGGTGAAATCAGCCTCAAGGGCAGGAACCGTTCCCGATTTGAAGATATCTTAATCAGCAACATAACTCATGCTTTAAAGGATCTGGATTATAAAAGAATCAGCAAGGCCTATGGACGTATCTATATTGAGTGCCACAGCGGCTGGGAAGCGATCGTGGCTGCGCTTAGGCGGGTATTCGGAATTGTTTCCGTGTCGCCCGCACTGAAGACCGAGCTTGATATGGATGCCATCAAGCAGGCTGCCCTGACGCTGATGGAGGAACGCTCAAACACAACATTCAAAGTGAAGGCCCGCAGGCCCAACAAGCACTTTCCCCTGGACAGCATGGCGGTAAACCAGGAAATTGGCGGGTATCTGCTCCGCAGCTTCCCCGGCCTTTCCGTGGATGTCCACCAGCCTGAAACCGAGCTTACAATCGAGATTCGCAATGAAGGCGCCTATCTGTATCATACTGCGATCCCGGGGTTGGGAGGAATGCCTGTCGGCAGCAGCAGCAAAGGATTACTGCTCCTCTCCGGCGGAATCGACAGCCCGGTGGCCGGCTATTTGTCCCTCAAGCGAGGTGTAACACTGGAAGGGCTCCATTTCCATTCATACCCCTTTACCAGTGACCGATCCAAGCAAAAAGTCATTGACCTGGCCCAAATCCTGGCCGACTATACCGGCAAAGGGGAGATGCCGTTGTGGATTGCCTACTTTACCGAAATCCAAAAAGCACTTCAAAAAAGCAGGTACCCTGACCTCAACATCACCTTGATGCGCCGGATGATGCTGAGAATTGCCACCAAGCTTGCCCACAGGGAAGGCGCCTTGGCTTTGATTACTGGTGACAGCCTCGGCCAGGTGGCCAGCCAGACGATGGAGAGTTTGTACGTAATCAACGCCGTAACCACGATGCCGGTCTTAAGGCCGCTGATCGGCCTTGACAAACAGGAAATCATCGACCTGGCAAGAAAAATCGGCACATATGAGACATCGATTCTCCCTTATGAGGACTGCTGCACCGTTTTCATACCAAAAAATCCAGCCACCAGGCCGCACCTTGAGCAGGTACTGGCGGCCGAGGCCCAATATGACATCGAGGCCCTGGTGGAAGAAGCAATCGCCAAGACTGAGCGGATCACCGTATCCAACACGGTTAGAATATTCTCATGATCCGGGACAAAAAGCAGGATTCTCAGGGATAACGGCGAAACGTTGCATAAGATGGAGTTTTAGGGGGGAGCCGGATGTCCTCACTGACAAAAGACGAGATTGCCCGCCTGGAAAAACAGATTGCTGCCTTAAGAAAGGAAAACGCCATGCTCCGCAAAGAATTGGGTAAACAGCAGGCATACATCCAGGTATTGGAAGACGTTTCGCTCACTTTGCCGGAACGCAGCGTTCTATTAGGGAAGAAGCTTCCAGAGGATTAGTTGCTGGAAGCTTTTTCGTTTTTGTTTCTGATACTGGAAAATAACCTGATTGTACCAACCGCCAAAAAAATCCCTATCAGGTCAAGGAGCACATCCGCAGCACTGCCGCTGCGGTGGGGCAGCCTGGTTTGGTACCATTCGTCACAGGCCGCCAAGATCAGAGCCAGCAGGACAGAAACTGAATAGGGAAAGTGGTTTAACAGCGGAGTCGCGGTTACCGCTGAGTAAACCAAAACCAGGGCCAAAAAGTAGCTGCCTAGATGAATCAGTCTGCGCAAATACAATACAACAGCCGCCGCCTGATCGTAGCTGAAGGAAGGAAACCATTCCCGCAGTTTTGCAATCATGGGGGTTGCTCCTGATGCAGCGCTTTGGGCAAAGACAAAGATCATCAGCGCATAGACCAATACTATTATCCATCGCCGAATAGCCAAGTACGTTCCCCATTCCCGGGCAGCCGCTCACTTGGAGCCGGCTCGTTTTTTTTCGGTGGTATAATATGTACACTGCCTGCAGTGTTCAAGGCCGTCGAGGCCCATCCGCCAGGCCAGTTTTTCACAAAAATATTCAACAGCACCAGCGGCATCCACCTTAGCCCTGGCATAGGTACAGATTGTCATAGACCCACAGCACCTCCGTCAAGTGTGTAAAGCTAGTATATGCTGTGGGCCGGTTTCTATGCGCCTGGGCATCTTTAGGCGCCGCCGTTCGATGCAGTTATTCGGATCTGGTGGACGGCAATTGCTCGCTCATTTTCTCAATCATATCATCCAAGAGCTGTTTAAGCGCCCTTGCCCTCCTGATTACTTCCTGCCTTTGCTTCTCGTTTAATATGGTAAAGCTCTCGATATCAGCCTTAACCAGATAGTCACCGGATCTTGTAAGAGATGCCATCAGCTGCTCCACACTCCATGCCGGGATTTCTTCTTTTTGTTCCCGCGCCTGGGGAATTAGCCGCACTTTGCGCACAGCCTGATCTATGCTCAGATTTCTGGCGTCTGCCACCAATTTCAAGACTTTGCGGGTTTCGGAACGGCTGAGATTGTAATACAATACGGCATCCAAAACCACATCCAGCATCTTCTCGTTTTCCATTTTCTTGGCAAAGCGCTTAGCCAAACCAACATGGGACAATGTCAATGACGAGCTGCCGCCGTAGTAATTGTTTAAGACGGCATTCTGGTAGCGCGGAGGCAAGTCCAGTACTGCCAGCCAGTCGTTGATGGTTGTCCGGGGTATCCCCAACTGCTTGCTGGCCTGCAGTACAGGAAGTCTGTTCTCCTGTATGAACAGCTGTATAGCTGCAGCCCTGTCGATAGGGTTAAAATCTTCCCGCTGGATATTTTCAATGATTTGGATTTGCCGCAGTTGAGCATCTTTGCTCAAAACCAAGGCAGCAATTGTCTCGAATCCCAATTCCCTGCAGGCCATAAGGCGGCGGTACCCCGCAACCAGCCTAAACCCCTCTTCCGTTTCCACAACCAGGATCGGATGCAGCAGGCCAACTTCGGCAATGGAACTGATCAGATCCGCAAGTTTCTGCTGATCCAAACCTGAACGCAAATGGTCAGACACGATCTCAATCTGATCAACAGGCACTTGTACCAACATCACTAATCATCCCTCCTCTGCTTGCCGAAATTCCAAAACCGCCGCTGCTGGCGGTACCGGATTACCTCCGGCACTTCGACCGGTTCACCGGCGATCACCCGTGCAGGATTGGTGGAAACCAGTTTGGCCGCGATTTCCGGCGCAATCAGCCGCTGGGCTTTTTCCACACTGCAGCCGAGGTGGAAACCGCGGCGGCCGGCTGAATGGGCATCACTGGCAATAAAGTGGGCCATGTGATGCTTGAGCATGATCTCTGAAACCCGCTGCACTTGTGGACCAAAGCTTCCCAGAAGGCTGTTAGCATTGATCTGAATCAAACATCCCGATTCAATCCAGTGAGCAGCAAGATTTGGATCAGCAATGACCTCCCGGTTCCGCTCTGGGTGGGCGATGATCGGTGTAATGCCTTTGACCTGCAGCGAAAAAAACACTTGCTCAGCATATGGAGGCAGTTCCAGCATGGGAAACTCAATCAGGCAGTATCTGCCGGCATCATTATATGTGGGTATCTCTTCTTTCGCCAGATCAATCAAGGCAGGATCGATTAACAACTCAGCGCCGGCAGTCACCATAAGATCGATCTGATGATCCGCCAGAAGCTTCCTCAATTTCTCTGTTTCGGCCTTGATCTGATCCCATTCCATGCCAAGAAAATGGGGGGTGGCAGCCACAACCCGGATCTGGCGGCCTGCAGCTTGCCTGGCCATCTCCAGAGTCTCAGCTGTGTCTCTGGCACCATCATCTACACCCGGTAGAATATGGGTGTGAAGATCGACCATTCTATCCATCTTGTTCACTCGGTCTGTAGTAATAATAGTAGTGCTCGCTTCCTCGATCATACTTGACCTTGTTCAGTACAACGCCTAAAATCCTGGTGTTGGTGCTTTCCAACTGCTCTTTGGCCCTGCGGGCCATGTCTTTGGGGGCCAACTGCGCCCCGACAACAAACACGATGCCATCTACATAGGAGGCCAAAATCATGGCATCGGCTACCGGCAGCACCGGTGGAGCATCGATCAGAACTTTGTCAGCGAAGTGTCTGATCTCAGAAATTGTTTTCTCCATTGCCTTGGACTGCAGCAGTTCTGCCGGGTTTGGTGGTATCGGCCCCGCGGTAAGCACTTGCAGGTTTTTACACCGCGTATCCTGCAGTGCTGATTCAAGGGAGGCCTCGCCGGTCAGGACAGTAGTCAGGCCAACGGTGTTTCGGAGCCCGAAAATTCTGTGCACGGCAGGCTTGCGCAGATCGCAGTCCATCAGAATAACTTTTGTGCCGGTTTGGGCAATGGACACCGCAAGGTTGGAGCTGATTACCGATTTACCCTCGTTCGGCCCGGTACTTGTAAATGATATGGTTACTAGCTCCTCATTCAGAGATGCGAATTGCAGATTGGTCCGGAGTGTGCGAAAAGCTTCTGAACCAACAGCTTTAGGATCATCTAGCACAATCAATCGCCCTGTATAATGTCTCGGCACCGAAATCACATCCTTACACTGTGTCTAAACCGGGAGCGCCGCGAGGCCCGGTAATTGTTGTCAAGCCCAGGAATCTGGCCAATAACAGGAAGTGCCAATACTTTCTCCACATCTTCCTTGGTCTTGATCGTATTGTCCAGGAACTCCAAAAGAAACGCCAAGCCTATGCCGAGAAACATCCCAAGGACACCACCAATGGCCATGTTCAGCATTGTCCTGGGTTTGATCGGCTTCTCGGGAATGGTGGCATAGTCCACAACCTGAAGATTGCCGGAGTGCATTTGTTCATTGATCCGGATTTCCTCATACCGTGTCATGAGCATCACGTAAATGTCTTCATGGACAGAAACAGTGCGCATCAAGCGCATCAGCTCCAGCTCTCTCTGGGGGATATGTGCATATTCTTGTTCCAGCTGATCTCGCAGCTGATAGACGGCCTGCTCTCTTGCATTGAGGGCAACCAGTTCAACCTGGGCGGCAATCATCTGGTTAAAGAGCTCACGATGGACTGGGTTCACTGACATCGTCTCTGTAGACGTCACCCGTTCCACTTCGTTCGCCAGCTTGGCCTTGGTTTCTTCTATTTCCGCCTGCAAAGCCAATACTTCAGGATGGCGATCTGTATACAGCTGGAGTGCACCAGATAGAGAGATCTCCAGGTCAGCCAGGCGCTGCTGGTAAGCCTGAACCAAAGGATTGTTTTGAATCGTGGTTGAAGCAATGATGATTTCATCCTGGGCGGCCAGTTTGTCTTCAATCTGCTTCAGCCGCTGTTCAACCTCGATTTTGGCGATCGTCGTCTGCATCAGTTGATTGTCCCACTGCATGTACTGCTGCACCATGATTGAGGAATCCTGCATGGGCTGAATCACTCGTTCCGTTTCCCGGAAAACCCTTAAATCCTCTTCCGCTTCCCGCAATTGGGCGGCTGCAATCTCAATCTGTTCCAGGAGGTACTCGCCGGCAGTCCGCAAATCCGATCTGTTTTCATCCCGGATCGAATCAACAAACACTTCGCTGAGGGTATTGACAAACTCCGTGGCAAACTCTCTATCTTCTGATTGAAACCGGATCTCCAGGATCTCAGTACCGGAGACCTGCTGAACCGTAAGTGCCAGTTCTATCGCCCTGATGTCTTCATTGGTAATCTCATCCCAGCCCATGGCATCCAAGGATTTGGCCAATATGGACCGGCTCTTCAGCATATAAATGTAGTTCTGCAGCATCATATTAACGGCGGATCCGGTTAGGGACCCCAATGGATCCAATGCGGCCAACGTACTTGAACGCTCACTTTTGAACATCAAGGTCGCTGTTGCCTGAAAAACCGGATCTGTGTAGATGCTTACGATCCAAGCTGCGGCTACCGCCAGAACCAGGAACAGAATGATTTGATACTTGCGCTTCGTCAGTATCTGCCACAGTTCAAGCAGATCCATCTCTTCCATGTTCACTGCTGCCCACCTCCCTAGTTACCTGGCAAGAACCACCTGAGGATTTCCTGGAACGTGCGTATTCCGGTCATGATGCCCAGGATTTTGTTCCAATCCGGTTTCTTCGTTTCTGGAACATAGATTACGTCTCCACCGCGGATTTCCGGGTTTTCGCCGGCATCACCCTCAAACAGGACCCGATCCTTCCCCATGGTGATTTTTTCAGGATCCTGCAGATCGCCGCCGCGGTAGATTCCAACTGCCCCAAGCTCTGCCCTTTCAGTAGGGCCGTCGGCCATGGCAATAGCATCAAGCAGCCGGGCGCCTTCGTGAATCTGATAAACACCTGGCCTGGCTACTTCACCCAGCACCACAACCTGGCGGCTCAGCTCCGGCACAAAGACTATGTCCCCGCCGGCAAGCAGCAGATTGTGATCCGTGGGCCTGTTGATCAATGAATGATAGTCTGTTATCCACACTTGATCGCCTTCCGGGCCTTGCCTGGCAATGATTACCTCTTGGTCGGCATAACTGGTTCTGAGCCCTCCTGCCAAGGCCAGCAGATCAAGGACGCGACCGCCGACTGGAAGGCTGAATGCCCCCGGCCGGGCCACTTCGCCCATGACCAGGATCTGGCGCGACTCAGGGATGTGGATTACCTCTCCACCCCGCAGCACAGGATTCAGCTGCTCTTGATTTATCACTGCATTCAAATTCACGTATTGAATCAGATCCGCAGATTTCCCTGCTGCAACCATCACCTCATCAAGTCTGGCATTATCTGCCGGCCCGCCGGCAAGGGCAATTACATCCAAAAGCGTTGTAAACTGATCGACAAGATATGCACCGGGCCTGGTTACTGCGCCAAACACCAGGATCCGCCGGTTCATGGTTGGGACGTAGATAATGTCGCCGCCGCTCATGGCTGGGTTTGACTCCGGAGAGTTTGCCACTAAATCCCGATAGTTTATGGTCAATACCTGCTGTTGATTATCAACAGTACGCATAACTGTCAGCCAAGTATCCGCATCTTCAGTCAACCCTCCGGCTTTGGCCAACACCTCCAGCAAGCTTTCACCTTCGCGAATGCGGTAACGGCCTGGGGACCTGACCTCCCCGACTATGGAAACATCGAGATTTAATTCAGGGACCAAGATCGTTTCTCCACCGCTGAGGCGGATGTCGCCTTCACCGGTCCGCATGATCTGGTCCAAATTGAGTGTCTCGATCACGGTCTGCTGATCGACAATCCGGGTTAAGCTGGCCAGTTTGGCATCAGCCAGTGCCGTCAAGCCTCCCGCCTGCCCAATGATATCAAGCAAAGTGGTGGTAGCCGAAACACTATAATATCCGGGTGAAACGACTTCGCCAAATACGAGCACTGAAGTCTTCCGCTCCGGTATATAGACAATGTCCCCCGGCTGCACCAACGGATTATCACCGCTTGAGCCTTTGATCACGGCATCAAGATCATATACTGTTGTATGGATGTTATTGTCCTGGTCAACCCTGGTAATCTGCACCGCATCGCCTGCAGCACTGCCAGTCATTCCCCCGGCTTGAGCAATCACGTCCAGCATGCGCTGTTCTTTGCCCAGAATGTAAGACCCGGGCTTGGAGACCTCGCCAAGAACCATGACATTGCGTTTCGCTTCCGGGACGATGATTACATCGCCGCCCTCCAGCAGGAAGTTGCTGTCGAGGAAGCGGTTCTTCTCCAGAAGCTCCAAGTCAACAGCAAAAACTTCAGCTTTTTCCTGGGTTTGCCTTGTTACGCTGACAGAGCTAGCCGCTGCACTCTCCAGCAGGCCGCCGGCCTTGGCAATGCCATCCAGCACCCGATCCCCAAACTCCAACCGATGATAACCCGGGCTGCGGACTTCTCCCAAAACCAGAATCTGGTGCCTGCCCTCCGTAACATAAACCACATCACCGGGCATAATTTTCCGGTTGCCTATCCCCAACCGGATCAAGGCTCCCAGGTTGACCTCTGTAGTCTGATCATTGCGGGTAAGCAGGATCCGATCCCCGGCGCTTTCCAACGGCCCTCCGGCCGCAGCCAGCAGATCCAGCAGGTGCATGTTCTCACTGACCCGGTAACTGCCCGGTTTGGCTACCCGCCCCAAAGCCAACGCCTGCGGCGCTCCCTCAGGGATAAAAACCACATCGCCCGGCAGAATCTCAATATGCCTGCCGGTGCCTGTCCCCTGCAGTTGGGCAAGGTTAATCTCCTGAACAACCACTTCATCGCCGCTTTGACGGGTCAGAGTTACCCGATCCAAGGCCGCGTTGGCGGTTGTGCTGCCTGCCAGGGCAATCAGATCCAGGATTCCCATTTGCTCTTTTAAGGCAAAAGCACCTGGCTGCCGCACTTCCCCAAGGACCAGCACGGTATTTAGAGCTTCAGGCACGAACACAATATCGCCGCCGGCTACTTTTGGGTTCTCTCCAGATTTACCCGTCAGTGTGGCACTCAGATCCACTGTAAAAGACTGGGGCACTCCATCAGTCTCCCGGACAACCCTCACTTGGGCGGGATCACTGAGCTCCGTTAGCCCACCGGCTGCACTGATTAACTCTGCCAAGGTCATGTCCGGTTCAATGGAATAGCTGCCGGGAGCTTTTACCTCACCAAAAAGAATGGCAGCCTGCTTTTCCGGGATAAACAGCACATCATCAGCCTGCACCAGAATTTTACCTTTGCCAGACTGCATAACGGTATTAAGATCAACAATCAGTTCAGTGGAAGAATCCCCTATTTTGCGAGTCAAAACAGCATGAGCCAGGTCGCTTGCGGCAAGCGCCCCTCCCCCTGCAGCCAATAGATCCAAGATATCCATATCCTGACTGATCCGGTAGCTGCCCGGCCTGGCTACTGCCCCCAAAACCAAGGCGCTGCCGGTCTGCGGCACAAATATGACATCGCCGTCACTCAAGAGCGGGTTGTGCCTCATGTCGCCTTCAGCTATGTAGCTGGTCACTTCTAATCGGAACAGCTCTGCCTGCTCCCCCGCCATTCTGGTCAAAGTCACTTCGGCAAGGTTTGCATCCTGCGTCGGGCCTCCGGCAAGGCCGATGGCATCCAGCAGCCGGTCCTCTGCGCTTACTTTATAATAACCGGGGTTGCGGACCTCTCCAAGCACTTGGACCCGGATGGTTCGAAACCCTGTAACAATAATGGTCACACTGGGGGCAACAACGTAGGCAGACAAGCTTTGCTGAATCTCTTCCGCCAGCTGGCGTGCGGTCTTGCCGTCTGCCAGCTGATCCCCCACCAAAGGGAAAGTTATATATCCATCGGGACGCACCTGAACGGTGGTTTTGAGCTCAGGGTGCCCCCAAACGGTAATCTCCAGTACATCTCCAACACCGAGGCGGTAGCTGTCGCCTGCCGCAGCATCGAACACAGCAGATATGCAGAATATTAGTAAGGAGAAGGACAATACAAGCTTTAGCACCTTCTTCTTTGCTGTCCTCGAACAATTCATTAAACAACCTCCTCCAAATGAGGATTCTGCAAAGTTTACTACTAATTCTTCGATCCTGTAGGTCCATTATCCTGCAGAACATCAATTCTAAACAAGAAAAACCGCAATCCAGCGGTTTTTCTAAAGCTTAGGAACGGCGTCCAGCTCTTCGCACCTTGCTCCCTAATTGGCTGGAACTAAACGGAAGCCACGTGTTTGATACTCGATTTCAGTTTCAACAAAGAATTTCGACCCGGCCTCAATCTTCACATCTTCACCTTTGATGAAATACCCGCCGACCAAGCCGATCGGCCCGCCCAGCAGCAGTACTCCGGCCATACTGGCGCCGGCAGCCAATTCCAGGCGGCTGTTGCGCTCAAGGGCTTTTTCTGCAACCTGCAGCCGAATGTTTTTACCGTCAAAGGCCCCGACTGAACCGAAATCAATAACTACACGGCCGCTCTTGCCAAGGCCGCCTGCCTTGACTACTTCTGTAATTTTGCCCACTCCCTGTGAGCCCCTGGGAATGACGATCCGGCCATCAACCACCAAATCTGAGGCTACCTGGTATTTTACCAGGTCACCAACCTTGTTCACTGCAGAGTCTACAGTAGTCAGAATCTGAATCTCCACCAAAGTCTCCATTGGAACTTTAACCGGGGCTGTATCAAGTTTGGTTGTACCCCAGATGTAAAGCATCAGCTGCTCAACCCGTTCTACAACCGGTCCCGACTGAGGTCCGCCAATGAACTCCACCTCAATCCGTTCCAACCTTCTGATCAGTGGTTCGTTAGCAGTCAGCTGTTCAAGAAAACCCCATTCAACCAGATTTAGCTGCAGTTTTAGGCCTGAGCCTTTCAAATCACCGGCAAGAAACTCATGGATCCGATCAATTCTGGTCATCACCGGGCCGGTTTGAGCCGTACCAAAGATATCCAGTTCAACGGCCTCCACCCGTGCCAACAGTGCACCCGGCTGTTCTTGCCCATACAATGCCCGTTCCAGGTCAGTCAATACAACCAGGGGAGACGTGGTGGACTGAGCAACCACTGCAACGGGGCTTGCCAGCATAATTACGGTCAAAACACAGCTAACAATCTTCAGCCTCATGTTTTTCCTCCTCATTAGAATCTAATGGAAAACTCTGCTAACGCCTTGTTCACATCACTGAAGTCAATCAAGCGGTAATCCAGTTTGAAAGATACTTCGTTGGTAAGATCATAGCTGAAGCCAATCGAGGCTTTGGTCTGATCTGCCGCTTGATCGCCCTGATCACTGCCGGAGCCTTCCTGGCTCTTCGTCTGCTCCAACCCCAGCATGATCCGGCCTTGGGGAATCGGGATATCTACACCGATGGTTGCGCTGCTTGATGCAAACCCCAACTGCGAGACTGTCTTCAGGTTGGCGTTGTAGCCTGCCTTAATCAATATCGAATTCGGTGTTGCGTAAGTGATATCCAGGCTGGCCTTCGCACCTTCCTCTTCATCTTCAGGCGTCTGAACCAATCCTCGCAATGTTATGTTGCCGATGCGCCCTCTCGCTCCGAACTGCAAAACACCTGCGTCAAACGGCTGGGCGAGATTATGGAGGTATTGGCCTTCCAAGACCAGATCCTGATTGATCAAATACTCGCCTATGATACTGGCATATCCTGAACTCTCCGGTTCCTCTGCCCAGTCTCTAGGCAGCGAAGGCAGGGACAGGCCAGCACCGATGAACCAATCTGAGGACCACAGAGGGATTAGGCTGTTGATCAGGATCCGGGTGTTTTCTGTTCCATCATCACTGAAATACTTGCTCAGCACACTCTCCTTATTGAGAGTTTCCACAATTTCTTCCCTAAAGGCTCCCGGCCGTTCCTGACTGTTCAGGTTAACTGCCGGATCGGCACCTGGAACACTGCCTTCAAACATGATCGATGTCGTGGCATAATCCGGTTTGTAGCTCAGGGCTTCACCGGGTAGATCCTCGATCCAATACCCCAGGACATTCAATTCATCGCGGTATTCATCAGCAAGCAGTATGAGGACAGAAATTGCTTTTTCCGGCAGCCGTTCCTGTTCCGAGACCTGCTGATTGTAGTTGTCAAACAGCCCTTTGAGGCTGATCTTGCGGCTGACGCCAAAGCGCTGGACATGGCTTGCGCTGTTAAGTTCCAACCTCTGGATCGTATTGGCAATCGCCAGCGAAACCTGATAGCGGTTGCCGGGATTGACATCAGAATACAATTCCCCGAATTCAAGCTGGTTCAGGTAATCAATGGCATCATAGATCCACTGCTCGGTTTCCAGTTCCTGAGCAGCGCAGGTTGTTGCCAACAATAGTATGATTACAGGGAAAAAAAAGACGATGATGGCCTTTTTCACAACAACCCACCTCCGATCTGCTTACCATTGGATCATTTCGCCTGGTTATTATCTCTTTCTACTCTACATGTTTAAAATTCGCCAAAAGAAGCCCAAAACCTTCCTTATCAAAGATCTTATAGATCTTTGTCAGATATCCTTTATTTTCCATCCAGATAGCGTTGAGCCAGAATAACGGCTACATAATCGTCGATTGGAACTGGAGGTGTCTGTAGGGAAACCGGCAGCAGCCGACGCCAACCTCTGGGCGGGTGCTGGCGCCAGTATAAAGACCGCGCCTCAACACTGGAACGTTTTTCATCGATGGTTACAATCCGGCCCTCAGCCTGAGGCATGGCGCCGATCAATTCTTGGATAAATGCCTTGCTCCCCGTCCCATCGCCCACCACAATCGGCCCAGCTTTTGGCAATACAGCGCGCAGCCTTTCGACAACATCACCGCGGGCTACAATTTCGCGCATCAATACTTGATCCAAATATACAATGGCTACTCCGCACTTTTCGTTCCCAGGATCGATAGCCACAATCGGCCGTTTATCCTTTGCCATAAGTCACCTCTACCTATCTATTCGTATTTCCAGCCGGTTTTGCGATCGCAAAAAATACCCACACGAAATCGTGTGGGTATTTTTTACTCATATACGGAAGGCTAGAACTTGAATTCCAAACCAGCCTTTAGTTCATCTACGTTATCATTCGGTGTGTTCTCATCGAGATCAGCTATGCTGATTCTCTTGGCTGACAGATTCAGCTTCATGCCAGGTCCGAAGGAGTAACCGGCACTCACGGCATGGGTCATCTGATTGCCGAATTCTTCAGCAGTCTCTGCTCTCGGAATAGCCAGTTCGAAGCCATAGCCCAGATCAAATTGGGCACCGCCGGAAACGTCTTTGGCATAACCTAGGCCGGCATTGATGAAGCTGATATCTTTGTTGGTCCACTTGCTCGGATTACGCCAATCGCCGGTGAGGTAGTTGTTGACATAGGTGAAGCTGCCGTCGACATTGATGCCGAACAAGCCAATTTCTGTGCCAACTTTAACTTGGGTATGGACATCGTTCTCTTCTCCATCACCCATCTTCCAACCATAAGCACCAGAAAGCTTGATTGGGAGGAAGACCTTGAATTCAGTGTCGGCGTTGAACATCACAGCGTTAATCAGGTTCTCGCCCTCACCGTCTTGCTCGTTGTAGGTGCCGGCATTCAGATTAACGCCAAACACCTTGGCTCCTGCATCCAGGCGCAATCTGGTGGCGGCATCGCCGTTAATGAACCCTCTGCTGGTGATCTTGCCCGTACCAAATGCTGCGCCAGCCTTTGTCCATCTGGCATCAACCTCGAGGGCGCCCAGCTCTGTGCCGACATTGACATCAAAGAGCATGTCATCCAGAATGTTTGCCTCTTCCTCTTCATCATCGCCACCAGCGGCTGCGTAGCGATCCAGGGCCACTTTCAAATCATAGTCAATACCCAACAGTTCGCCGAATATGGCGGCGGCAACTGCTGATTCCTTATCGTACCGCAGGTTCGCATCTGTCAATGCGGCACCGGTAAGTTTAAATCCGAAAGCTGGGCCCACTACATAGTTCGCACCCAGAGCCAGCATGCCGTCATCGGTCCTCACACCAGTCAACGCATGGAGCTTCCAGCCGCCAAGTGCAATGTCGGCTACCAAACCTTTAGCCGGTTTGACCGCCAAGGCATTTCCATCGAACCTGGAGCCAACGTATCCGCTTACGGTACCTGCGGCAAACAGGTTAACCGGGCTGTCGCTGACAACTTCCAGGATATATTTGTCCAAAGTCTCCATCGGTGTAGGCAGATCAGCTTTGCCTTCCAGAATCACGCTGGCCTTGGTGCCGTCATTGATTCTGGCGACAAGCGTGCTGCCAAATGTTACCGACTGACTCAGATCGGCAGGCCCATATGTTCCCAACAGGCCTACAGCCTCGGGAATATCTTCTTGTTCCTCATCCGCGGTAGTCCATACTCTGGTTTTTTCAGCGCCGAACTTCACAAACCCTGACAGCTTAACCCTGGTGGCTTCCGCTACCTGAGCTTCCAGATCGGCTATATCGGCAGCCGCGCCCTCAACCTTGGCGTCCAAATCGGCAACTGTGCCTTCAACAGCGCCCAGGCGGCTGTCAACATCTTGATACAGCCTTTCCAATTTGCTGACACGCAAGCCAAGCAGCGACAATTCTGCTGAAAACTCATTGCGGATCTTGTTGAAGGTGAGGCTCAAATCCGTTACCTCTGCAGCCAAGGCTTCCTGCAGGCCGATAGCATCGCCCTGAAGCGCTGCAATCAAGCCGTTGACAGCACCCATATCAGCTGCCAGTTTATCGACACTTCTGGTTAGACGGCCGAGGTGATCCTTGGTCTTTGAGGCAAACATTTCAACATAATCAGCGTTGGCATCAATTTCTTCCTCAATGTCCCACAATCTGTTCTCAATTGCTTCCAATTCCCCGGCTAGTTGATCTTGACTGACATACGAAGAAGCGATTTGATCAACTTTGGTAGTCAAACGGCCCAGCCGATCGTTGATCTTGGTAACTACCATCTCAACATAGTCAGCATCGGCTGCAATCTGCTCGTTGACTGCCCAGAGGCTGGCTTCCAAAACCTCTTCAGCAATAGCCCTGACTACTTCTTCATCGACATCGTCCACTACAACTCTCTCAATTACTCCGGTTTCAACAAGTGTTTCAGTGGCCAGTTCTTTGGCTTCGTCCAGGTATTCTTTCATCAAATCACCGACCAATTCGGCAAGGACTGCCTGAGCCTCTTCGGTCATCAGCAGCTCGGCACCTACAGTCTGCAATTGGACGGCTACTTCTTCCCGGACTGTATCTTCAACTGCAACCTCGAGCTTGGCGAATTCAGCTTCGATCAATTCAATCAGTTCGTCTATGGTGGCATCCAATTCAGCCAAGACATCAGCCGCGACCCGCTCTTCCACTCCGGCAGTATTCTCAATGACCTGGCTTTCAACAAGAGCTTCCAGCCTGGCCAGAGCACGAGCGAATACCATTGCTGCTTCATATCTGGTCATCGTTCTGGTTCCACCAAATGTACCATCTGGGTACCCTTCAACCAAACCGACTGCTGCCAGCTTGGTTACGGAATCATATGCCCAGTGGTGTGCTGGTACATCTGAGAATGGATTGCTGGATGCCAGTACTGATGTGGACATGGTCATGATGAGTACTGCGACTAAAACCAGCGACATTCTTTTTAAATTCATCAGCAATAACCTCCCGATAAAATTTTACTGAACCTTTCTGTCAGTTAAGTAAAGCCGTACGCGAGTTTCCCACTGTTTCCTCGGCAACGCCTTTACCACTGAATCATCGATTAGCTTTGCAAATAGCACTGTTAAGTAAGGTATGTATTAGAACTTGGTCCCCCCCTTTCAATTATTTGAGAACGAAAATAGAAAAAAAGACCGGTAACATGACAGCATCATATACCATATTTCTACACGCCTCGAATATATTCCTTCTATCATAATTATTTTTTTTGGGGGTAGGCTGCCTGCTTAAGCCCGTTATGATCTCTTGTATCTATTCAATTAACAATTGCTTTATCCTTCCCATGAATCTGCATATTGCCGAATATTAGGCTCATTCAGGTACTATTTCCAGCTTCAGCTTGACAGGCCCGGCGACAGCAAAGGTGTCTTCCAGGGCTTTTGCCTGAATTTTAACACTGCCCTGCCGCCCTTCGCTTTCGGCAAGTTCCTTTACCCGGTCCATGGCACTATAAAACTCATTGCCGTCCACTTTTACCGCCCCTCCGGTCTCGGAAGTAATCATCCCTCGGATAACGGCAACCGCATTGGCTTTTTCCAGAAGGTTCAAGATCTGCAGGTCGATATCGGAAGCCCGGCTGAGATCCACTGTGTTCTCTTCCAATACCGCTCCTTTTTCGAATAAAAGGTCATTGCGGATTATCTGCAGGTCAACCGCAACAGGCTCTCCTACGGCAGTGTTCCTCGTGGAAAGGACTCGGACAACATATAAACCCTGCTCCTGCATGATAAAATAAGCAGCAAAATGCACCTGTTCCTGGTCAAGGACAATCGCCCTTGGAGGATCATCCTCAACCCTGGCCCCCAACGCGTAGGCTTTCTGATCCGCCTGCTCCAAAACGGACTCCAGCTGGTCATAGATCTGTTTAATGTCAGGGCTGGACTCCACAACCTGGGCATAGATTATTTCATCTGCCCGAAATGCTACGTTCCCTGTGCGAATCCGTTCGGCGGACATGTACAACAGCATGAAGTCGTCGGCCAGCTGCAGAATGCGTTTCTCCAAATCATCGACATTGGCCGCCAACTCATCACGCTTTAATTCCAGTTCTTCATACTGAATTCTTCCCTGCTCCAACTGGGTCTGGGCTTTCTCCAAGTCGGCGGCGGCAGAATCCCGCTCAAGAACAAGCCTGTCAAGTTCTGATTCCATCTGTGCCATGGCAGCCATACTCAGCTCCAGCTGCTGCTGGTTGGCGGTAAGTGTTGCCTGGATTTCTTTCATCTCAAACAGCGCGGTCCGGACATCGTCCGATGCCACAGTCAGGATCACAATTGATGCCAGGGAGATGAAGATACCTGTAAAAATCGTGATGACCACTCCCGTGTATTTTGGGCGCAGCCCAAACAGAGTGAGCCTTTTGCGGCCGATTTTCATGCCGATTTTGTCACCAATATATGCGATTACGCCTCCAATGACGGCAAGGATAAAAATCAGGGTAAGTCCATACATGAAGCGCTCACCTCATTTCCACAAGCGGCTGGGTCAAATCTGGAATTCGCTGCCCAGGTAGAACTGGCGCGCCAGCTGATTCCGGGATACGTCAGATGCACTCCCTGACACCAGGATCTCACCTTCGTGCATGATGTAGGCCCGGTCGGTAATCTTCAAGGTTTCCCGCACATTATGATCAGTAATCAAGATGCCAAGCTGCCTTTGTTTCAGCGAAGCTATTATCTGTTGAATCTCACTTACAGCAATCGGATCAATGCCAGCGAAAGGTTCATCCAGCAGCAGAAAGGAAGGATTCCCTGCCAGGGCTCTTGCTACTTCCGTCCTTCTGCGTTCTCCGCCCGAAATTTGATAGCCTTTTTGATTCCGCACATGCTCAAGGTGGAACTCCGCCAGCAAACTGTTTAGGCGCTGTTTGCACTGCTCAGGCCCGAGCCCGGTCAGGCGCAAGACTGCCATGATATTCTCGCTGACCGTCAGTTTTCTGAATACAGACGGTTCTTGGGGCAAATAGGCGATCCCCAACTGGCCGCGCCGGTACATGGGCAGGTGAGTGATGTCATGCTGGTCCAGAATGATCATACCTGATTCAGCCCGCACCAAGCCTACGATGAGGGCAAATGTCGTGGTCTTGCCTGCTCCGTTGGAACCCAACAAACCAACAATCTCACCACGATGGACTTCCAAAGTTACCTTGTTGACCACAGTACGCCTTCCGTACCTTTTGACCAAGTTCGCAGCTAGAATACTCACAGGTATGACCGCTCCTTCAACCTACCTACAGCATGTTGGCAATAATCCGGGCTGCCCTGTCAATGGTGCCACCGGTGCCGAGTTCCTCAGGCAAACGTTCCAGCTTCTGCAGATAAGCCGCATGCCCATGGGGATCCTGCAGCAGTTTCAACACCGCCTCCGCAGTTTTTTTGTCCGTGAACTCGTTTTGCACAAGTTCCGGCAATATTTCTTCCTGCATCAAAAAATTGACCATTGCAAAATTGGATCGGCGCATCAGCATTTTATCCACAAAGTAAGCCGTAGTGGCCACTTTATGTACAGCTACCGCAGGTACTTGGGCCAAGGCGGCCAGAATACTTTCCGGACCGCTGGCAACAACTGCAGTGCCTGCCAAGGAAAGTGCGCCGGCAACATCGTCTGTAATCTTGACTGCATCAAGGCCGCTTTTCTCGATCATGGCCATACAGCATTCCGGCCTGATAGGCTTCGGCACCGCAATCACCGTCTGCAGGCAGTGCTGCTCTATATTAATTCGCTTGACTGCCTTCAAGAATGTGGGAAGATACATTTTTACTTCTGTTTCCCGGCCTCCGGGAAGCAGAGCCGCTACCGGCTGATCCTCAGCCAACTCCAGCGCGTCTTTCAATCCCTGCCCCGCCCCGGGTGCCATCAGATCAACCAAGGGGTGCCCGGCAAATTCCACATCGATCCCGTGGCTTTCACACAGCCTGCTTTCATAACGGGAAACAGCAATGATCTTGTCTACCGCTTTGGCCAGCCGGGAAAGCTTAACCGGTTCGGTTCCCCAGTTCAACGGGGAGTTATAATATACCACAGGCAGCTCCTTGGCCTTTGCAAGCTCGACCAGCTTCAGGCTGAAGGCGGGCAGCCCGATTTGAACCACCAGTTCAGGCCTGTATTCGTCCATTGCTTCGGAAATTCGCTGAACCAACCGCTTGATTACATGAGATGTCTTCAGGACTTCCAACCCGCCGAGGTTTTCCAGATCTGATACATTATACAGCAGCTGGACCTCTCTTCCTTCCATCATCGAGCCGCCAACACCGAATAATGCCGCCTCCGGGATCATGGATTTCAAAGCCTCAGCCAAATGCGCCCCGTAAAAATCACTTGAACTGTCGCTGCTGATGATCATAATCTTTTTCTGTGACATGGCTGTTAACTGGCTCCTTCCTTTGAAAACACAAACGTCAACTCAGCTTCAGCCGCCAGTTCATCTTCCACCAGCGCTTTGGCGGCAACCTTTGCCAGCCGGCTGCCGGCTCTGAGCACATCGACATCCAGCACCAGCTGATCACCGGGGCGCACCATTCTGCGGAATCTCGCCTTGTCAACAGCAGCAAGAAGGGGGACAGCATTGGAATCATCCTTCTGCTGCCGGCCGCCTGCCACCGCCAACCCGCCCGCTTGAGCCATTGCTTCAACAATCATTACACCAGGCATTACGGGAAAGCGGGGGTAATGGCCTTGAAAATAGGGCTCGTTTATAGTTACATTTTTGACTGCCACAACCCTTTTTCCTGTTTCCAATTCCACAACCCTGTCGACCATCAGGAATGGATAGCGATGCGGCAACCGCATCAATATTTGGTCTATATCCACCAGGTATTCACCTTCTTATCCGACGGAATTTAGCAAATAAGCCGAGATTTGCCTCGGCTTAGATAATCATTCGGCATAGAATGCGTTTTTCCTGCTGTAGTTTAACTGGCGATTAAACGCCGGTATTTCCTGCCGACTTCCGACTTGGGATCTGCGAAGATTGCCTTGGGTGATCCCTCCTCAACGATTTTGCCTTTGTCCATCAAGATAATCCGGTCGGCAACCTTTAAGGCGAAACCCACTTCATGCGTTACAATAATAGATGTTGTATTGGTTGTCTGCACCAATTCCTCCATCACATCCAGAACCTCACCGATGAGGATCGGATCCAATGATGCGGTAGGTTCATCCCACAGCATCAGTTGAGGGTTGGAGGCAAGAGCTCGAGCAATTCCTACCCGCTGCTGTTCTCCTCCACTGAGGCTGCCGGGGTTTTTGTGTTCAGAACCGGCCAAGCCCACCCTGGCCAAAGCGTTCCTGGCCCGTGCTTCCGCCTGTACACGGGGTATTCCGGCCATTACCAGGTGAAACATGACATTGTCCAAAACACTCAAGCGGGCAATGAGGTTAAACTGCTGAAACACAAAACCCACAGTCCGGCGGAATTCCCGCAAAGCCTGATCATCCAGGTTCAGGATTGACTTGCCGTCCAGCAGGATTTCTCCTGCATCCGGTTCAGTCAAACGGTTTATACAGCGGATCATTGTCGATTTCCCGCAGCCGCTGGGGCCCATGATCACCACTATCTCGCCCCGGTTCACATTTAAATCCACGCCGTCAACGGCCATGTGCTTTCCGTATTGTTTTCGCAACCCTCTGATTTGCAGCAACTGCCTCACCCCCTTGCAACCTCGGCTTTAAAACTTCTGTTTGGTACGGTTCAATAAATTGAGCAGCCCCGGCCTGCTGTCCGGAATCACAATTTCATGCATGATTTGGGTATTGCTCAGGCCCAAAGCAAGGCCGGCCATGATTTCATCGGCCCGGACCGGGCTGAATTTCTCAGAAAACGTGCCGATCACTATACCCAACCCCAGGCCGATTGCGGCTACCGTCATTGCGGAAATATAAGGAATCGCCGCATTGCTCAATACATAGGTCGCTGCCAGGATTACCATACCCACAACTGCACTAAAGAGCACTACCGGGTTCAGCAGCCTGGCAAAACCTCGCCTGCGCTGCTTTTGATTTGCCCTGAACCATTTGAGGGTACTGAAAACTGTGGCATGATCGAGCATCAAAAAGATACCCACTACAGCAATGGACACAATCCCGGCAATGGTAGCCCGCACCTCTTTCAAAATCCGGAACACTTCTGTGCGGGTATCAGGGTTGACCGTGCCGGCAGCAATGGAATAGAGGTTCAAGTACTGGTTCTTAAGGCGGCTGCGGATTAAAGGTTCCACTGCTTCTTCGTCAATGGGACCGTGTTCCACCAGGATCTGGATTCTCTCACCGGGAATGACTTGCCCGGCAATGTAATTGTCCACCAAATGCACCGACTTGCCGATCTCTTCATCGTCAAGCTCAGGGAGGCTGTCCCGGATGTCAGTGATTTGATCGATGATCGCCTGGACATCAATTCCCTGGATACTGCCGATCTGCTCCGCAATATTGCTGAGGCTGGACCGCATTGAGGCGATGTCCAGGTTTTCCAGCTGATCCAAATCAAATTCACCTGGAGTTTCTGTGCCGCCTTTGGCGATGTTTTTCAAAAGCCCGTTGAGAAAAAGGGAAACGATCAGCTGTTCTCCAGTAGACTGAACCCCGTTTTCCACAAGCCCCTTGTTCAACTGCTGCATCTGCACCTGCAAGACCTCCAGCTGCATCAGGGCTTCCTGAAATGTCGTCAATACTTGATCGGCCCGCTCCACAGCAACGGCTGCCTCAACCGACAGTTCATCAAGTTCGGTCAGTAAACGCAGGCTCTCTTCAATGGCATAGTTGAGCCGGTAGCGTTCATTCTCGATCTGAACCTGGCCTACCGGTTGGCCCACTTTGTTGTCACTCGCATATTTATAGCCTGGTTGAGTCACAGCTCCGCCCTGTGCCGCCACCGATCCGGAAACAATCATGCCCTGTGCCTGGTCTCCAGTGACCTCGAGAATTTCAATCACGACATGATCAGGCGCCGCTGCCTCGCCGGGAACAAGAGCCTGGCTACTGCTGCCCTGGACCAGGATCTGCTCCCCTACTACCAGGTTCGATCCGGCTCGGAGTTGGATTTTGACTTTCGAAGCATAGCTTAACAAGAAATGCCGCATTTCAACCAGAGTCTTCATCAGTGCATCCAATTCTTCACCGTACTCCGCTGAAGAAACATTGACCAGTTCAGTTTTGGGATACTCCTGTTTCAACAGCTGCATCACCGTATCACCGGTTGCCTGCACATCAACATCGATACCCATGGGAAAGCGCACCTCAAGAACCTGGTACTCCTTGAGGATCTGCCTTGCCTCGTTCATTACAGTTTTGGAATGATCCGCTGATTCCAAGACGATCAGCATGTTCTTGCCGTCTTTAAATGCAAATTTGACACCGTCAATCTGGTTGAAGCGCTGCTGCAGTGTATCGCTGACACTGGGATGGACTCCTCTAATCAGCACACTGGGTTCAACGATCACGGTATAGCTGCTCAAACCAGGTACGGCGTTAAAAATCGAAGGTAGGCGTGAGAAGGTCGCTGCAGTTTTTGCTTCTTGGGGAAACCCAAAGAGGTAATTGGCCTGCCCCGCCAGGGAAATCGTTTTGGCGACGGCAGCCCCCGGGTATTGCTGTTGGGCAATTCTTTCAAGCTCGCGCAGGGTGGCTTCTTCCGAAGTTTCCCGGATATGCAGGATCAAGTCATATTCACCATTGTCGCCGATCATGTCTTGGATCGTATCGCCAAAATAAGAATCAACAGCCCAGGCTATACCTGAGGATACGGCCGCCCCGGCGATTATGGTGACTAGGATCAGAATTAGATAATCGCGATATAGCCCGTCGCGAAAGAACCTCAACATGAAAAAACCCTCCCCACCTGGTGTTTCCATTATAACACAGCCCTGGAGAGGGTTTAACCGGTAATAGTAACTAATAGCGCCAAGTTGTGCCTATTCACCTGTTTGGGCTTCTGATTCGTTCTTTTCCAAGTTGACTTCATGCGGGCCGAGAAACTCTACAAGCCCCGTTTCCCTGTCAAGCTTCATATGTTCGCACAGTAACTCGCCGCCTTCTATCTCCACAACCACATTCTCTTTAAAATCAACAATGTCATCTTTCTTGAAATAGATCATCTCTTCCGCCCGGACAAATGCATCATTGGTCTCGACTTCAAGGTTGCCGTAGGCGAAAATCTGCTCCAGTTCAGTATAAATTTCCACTTTGTCGCCGACGAGGATTAAGTCTTTCTGCTCGATCCGCACATTTCCGGTAACAAGCAGATAGTTGTCCTGTTTTCGGTGTTCAATCACTGTGCCTGTGATGATGACATCATCATAGGTTATGATGAAGTATGCGCCGTCAATCTCGGACACATCGCCCATGAAAATATTGTTTTTCAAGTCGTATCTGCCTGTGACATCCACCAATCCATCCGGCACTCCTACTGTAGTCAAATGGATTCTGGATTCCTGCTCCGCCGGCGTCCCCTCTGCGCCCGGCTGCCCTTGCGCTGCCTCTTGCGCCATGGCAAAAGCGCTGCACACAACCAGTAGCAAGATAACAGCTGCCAATAGAATCGGTCTATTCATCCGCCTTCTCCCCTTTATTGACGTTCATTGATATATTGCCCATGAACTCCATCAGTTCTCTTTCGCCATCCCACACCAGTTCGTCGGTGTTTAGATCAAAACCCGATCCATCGTCCACCACAACATTGGAGTAGAGGTGCAGCCGATTGTCCCGGGGTGACCATACGCCGCTGTCTGCATAGATGTAATACTGGGGCCGGCCTTCCTCCAGCAGCACCAATTGATCAATATGATCCAGGTAGACCAGTTCGCTTTCTTGCCGGACAGTCCGGGCAGTCAGTTTCCAGCGGTGGATGCCTTTGCTGCTCCCTAACAGTTCAACATTTTCCAGTACTACGCCCGGATTGGCCGTATCGATTTCCTGCCCGTCACTGCCCGGGCGGATTGCGAACATCAACCCGGCGATGGTTATGGCCGCGATTGCCGCAATGCTGATTACCTTATTCCGCGTAGTACCCATTGTTTCACCTCCGCCGGGCTAGTCAAGCCCTAACACATCCTGCAGATCCTCAAGTTTGAAGAATTTGATCCCTTCTTGGGAGCTGTACCCAATCGGCAGTTTGGGAAAAGCATTAATGGAATACTGCACCCTGAACTCTTCTTTGACCTGATCATAACTCATCTCCAGTTTACGGCAGTGCAAATCAAATGTGAGGACCAGTTTGCTCTGCTTGAGTTTGATTGCTTTCTGAGGCTCGTAATTCAAATTATAGCTCACGTTGATAGTATCGGTAAGATCAAACAAAACCTTACCGGTTACCCGTTTCCACGTCTTACTGTGGATGTTGTAAACAACCCCGAGCCTAAACAACCAATCACTTTGAGGACGGTAATTGACATTGCCGGTCAAATCGCCGAAACGCTTGTTGTTCAGATCGTAGTTGAGATTGACGCTGGCGATGACAGGCACCGCAGTGCTGTTGAAGTTAATCTGTGCCCTCAACGACTCGTATCGATCCTTCAGAAAGTCATAACCGCTGTTTAAAGTGAGCGTCCATGGGCGCTTCGTATATCTAAACGTACCCCTCAGCAAATCCTGCTCATTTTCCCTGTCAAACTTAAAAGGAGTTTCACCCCACACCAGGCGCTTGTAATAATTCGCCGTAATGCTGGCAGTATCCGTCAGCTTTTGGGTCACGCCGATGCGTCCATAGGCAACCCTTTGGCTCTGGCCGCCGTCGTAAAAACTGCCGGAAAGCTGGCCGCTGTAGGTGACCGTGGTGCCGAAATCCGAACGCCAGCTGCGGGAATACAGCTCCAGCGAAGGCGCCGCCCGCTGATGCACTACCTCCGAAGGATATTCCTTGAACCGCCCTAGAGAAAGCTGAAACTTGCCGGGAAAGGACAGCCCCAAAAGGTTCGGTTTCGACCACTGCCAGGTCAGTTCAGGTACCCGGTGCATGCTCTTCCAGCTCGTCGCCGAACCCCCGCTCAAAAGATCAGGGTTGTGCTTCTGCTCAAACGCCAGGTTGAAGCGGTGGTTTTTGTAACTGTAGCTGGTTTCAGCCAAATGGTCATACGTCTTGGTTTCATCCTTGGCTGCAACCTTTGAGCTGAGATTCATGTTCCAGTTGGGCGCAAGCTGCTGTTGCCAGCTGCCGCCTGCACTCCAGGCCTGCTCCCGTTCGGAACCTTTCTGTTCCATGCCATAATCGAAACTCAGGGACAGGCGAGTGGTTCCCGTCTGGTAGGTAAAAGTGGTGGAACTGGCTGTATCCTGTTCCAGCACATTCTCCTGATACTGCCTCAAACAGGAATTCGCCGTGCTGAAGCGAACGTTGTCCTGCTCAAATTCATGGGCGATCTGGCCGACGAGATACTTGCCGGCGGCAAACGGCAGAATGTAAAAAGCAATCCCTCCGCTGCCAAACTCGTCATGGCGGTAGTGGTGATCCACTCCCAAACCCAAACCCTTGCGGGTGTAGTAATCAAAAAGCAGCGAACCATAAGCATTGGAGCTGAGATGGTAATTATACCGGTTCTTGATGTAGTAACCGTCTGTGGGGTTGTACCCGATTTCCGGCAGGCTCAAGTCCAGATCTTCGTAACGTTCATCCAAGGGGATAACCAGGTACGGCCAATAAAACAGGGGCAGCTTCCCTTCATAGAAGGTTACCCCACGGATGATCATTTTGTCATCGGGATAGACCTCAATCTCTTTTACCGCCAGATGATAATGGGGTTCGCTCAAGTCACAGGTGGAAACAATCCCATCGTGGAGAAAATAATCACCTGAATCGATATGCAGCTGATCACCAAAAACAAAAATGGGGCCTGTAACTTTCTCAGAAACCAACTGTGTCCGCGGTTCTGTAAACTCGCCTTTTTCCTCAAGGATCCTGTATACCAGGCTGTCACCCTCCATGTAAGCCTCGCCTTGGGAGAGTGTGACACTGCCTTCGAGATACAGCTCTTGTTTTTCCCGATCAAAGACCATTTTGTCGCCTGTCAGGATCAAGTCGTCGAAAGTGATGACAATATCACCTGAGCCATAGAAATGCTGATTTTCAGGATTCCACTGGAGGAATTCCGAACCCTTGATCCGAATTGTATCCTCCGCCCTCGTGCCTTCCGCCTCGGCAGCAGAGGCCGCAGAGTCTACAATGGCACCTGCAAAAATCAAAACCGGCAGCAGAAAGACTGCCAGCACAGTCAGGGGCAGCCTTGGTTTTTGATTTTTTGGCGTGCGCAACTGTACCACCTTCATCTCAATGTAACCGATCAGCGCGAATCAGCAAGACAATGCCTATCAGCCCAAATGCTCCATTGGTAAGCCAGGCGGCAAACAAGGGAGTAAACACCTCGTTGACTGCCAATGAACGGCAAACCGGCGTAGCCACATAATACAGCAAAGTGACAACCAGGCTGACAGCAACCCCAAATGACTTGCTGCTCTTGCTGTACAGGCTCAAGGGAGCTGCAAAGAGCACAAAGATGAAGGATGCCATGGGCATTGCCAGCTTCAAATGATAATCCACAACAAAGGACAACACTTTCAGGCCGCTGCGCTGAAACCGGTCGATATGCTCTTTCAGCTCTTTGCGGCTCATTTCGTCACTGGTTTTTTGGTTGCCGAAATAGAGATCGGAGCTGTCGGGAGTGACAATCTGGATTGTCTCAAAGTGTGTCTGATAACTGACATACCCTTCTTCATCGAGATTCTGTACAACTCCGTCATACAAAACCCAGTGGCGGTCCTGGTAAGTGCCGGAGGTAGCGGTAATCAGGCGGGGGAACTGATCCGGCCCCGTTTCATAGACCATGACGTTTTTCAGCTGGCGAAGCGGTTTGTTGACCTCGTTGATATAAAAATAACGGTTTTCGCCGCCCAAAAAGAAGATGTTTTCTTCAATCAACGGTGCATCTTCCTGATAAACAAGCTTCCGGAACAGTTTTTGAAATTCGTGGTTTGTCCACGGGACCACTTCTTCATTCAGGACATAGGTCCCCCAGCTGATCAAAAGCCCTGCAATCACAACCGGGATCATGATCCGCCAGTACGGCAGGCCGCTGCTGCACATGATCACCATTTCGCTGTCCTCATTCATGCGGCCCAGGCTGATCAATGTAGCGAAAAGGGCCGCCACCGGCAGAGTCATCACCACAATCCCCGGCAGGTAATAAACCAGCATTTTGATTACATTTTTGATGGCGACCTTTTTGACCAAAAACAAATCAATCAGCTCAAACAGGACACCGCTTAACAAAATAACTGTAAACCCAATGACACAAAAGACAAAGGGCCAGAAAAACTGCTGCAAAGTATAGCGATCCAAGATAGAAGAACCGCGTAAAACCACGGCCCGGTAAGACTTGGTTTGAATCATCCTCGGTCCCCTTTTCGCTCCCATCTCACAACAACCAACGGCTTGGCGGCTTCCTCATTCTGGTTAGAACTTCCAGTTCAAGCTCAACTGGTGCTGCCCTTGAGCCCAGTCATAACCAAAGCTTATCTGGTTGCAGGAAAACTCCGCCCCCAAGCTCCAGCCTTCATCCCATCCGGCTCGAAGGGCTAAGAGCCTCACAGGTTTTACTTCCAGCCCGAAGATTAATCTCCTTTTGGCATTTTTATTCAACAGATCATCCACATCTAAGGCTGCGATTCCGAAATCCCCCAGTTTAACTGCGGCCCCGGCAATTACATTCCGGGACAAATCAGCGTATTCTTTATCAAGCTTCACATACACGAGGTTTTCCACCAGCACCCCGAACCGCACCAGCCACAAATTCCCAAGCTGGAGCCCGAGATCTGCACTAACATATTGTTCCTTTTGATCTTCGCCTATGGGTATGTTGATATAGTTCAAGGCCAAGCCAACGTTGACGGAATCCACAGCTTGATCGGCCACAGCATAAGTTGCCCGCCTGTAAGCATCGCTGTAGATGAAATGGAGAGACCCCGCCCCTGTCCCATAGTCAGGCTCAGCGTAGATCATCCGGTATTCTCGGCTATGGGTTCCTTGATCCTGAGAAACTATTCGCAGTTTGAGGCCGAATTCTGGGGATTCCAGCCCCATCAGCCCCGCCGGGCTGCGGTTGGCAAGGCCTATGCGGCCGTCAACGGCAACATAAGGACTAAGGGCAAACCCCCTGCTTCCGCAGACAATGAGCAATAGGACAACCAGTCCAGCAAATCCCAGTTTTCTTTTCACTTAACACCCTCCATAGTAAGTGAAGATCATCTAAAAACTATGTGAGTAGCTGACTCCAAATCCAAAGTGTTTAAAACCTGATACCATGACTTTGGCCGATAGTTGTTGGTTGAACTTCATAGACAAGCCGGCATTAATTCTCCACCCATCCGTCTCAACGATCACTGTGGTAACGGGCATGGGGATTCTCCATTCGCTGCTGATGATGGTAACAGGGTTGAGCACACTGCTGATACCGGCAAACCCCCGGCTAAACTGGCCTGACCCCCATCCGATGTGGCCTCTGACGCCTGGGATGCCTATCTGCATGCTGCCCACTACATAATAGCTGACGTTATCTTGTCCGGCAGCCAAGCCCGCAGCTATGGCCGGGTACTCCGCTTCCTTCAAGAGCTGGACCTTGACATTCCCTGACAACGGGTTTTGAGAATCATCAAGGCGAGAGGCAATTCCGACCTCAACTCCGGGAAAAGCACCCAAAACCATAGATATGTGGCTGGTACCGTTAAACGAATGATAGGCAGCGCTGATCGACCCACTGGGGGCAACCGATGCTGAGGGTATGTTAATCAATCCAGTTGAACCGGAAACGTTGTGGGCTGCCGCAGAAAGACTTGCCAACCCGATCAGCAGCACAGTCACAGCTAACAAAGCAATATGTCCGTATTTATGGCGCATACAGCATTCCTTCCCTCTTCCTGATTAGGGTAATTATTCTATTTTTGTAAAGAATTTACCTCCTTTGCCAAGTCGGTATTTGCTGGAACAAAAAAGATGGGATTGTCCCATCTATACAGATTCTCCCGCTTGAGCGGTTTTATGTCTTTAGTCCAAACGTTTAATGATGTCATCACTGATATCCTTACCGCCGTACCTGACCAAATCGACATCAAGGACAAGCTGCAGGTTCGCCTCATCGGCAGCTTCAGCAATTGCCCGATCCAAAGCTTGTTGAAATTGAGTTTCCAATTCCTGCCGGAAACGGAGATACTCAGCGTAAATGGCCCGATCCTGCTCCGCCTTTTCATTTTCATCGATCTCTTCAGACTCAGCCGCAGCCTGAAGTTGGGCCACCAATTGATCGTATTTGGCCGTTAGCTGGCTGTTGAGCCGCTGGGCATAATCGCTTTCACTCAAGACTCTGCCCATGTCGATCAACCCGACATCACTAAGGGATACTGCCTGGGTTGACAGAGCCCAGATCAGGGCTAATGCAAGCAAAGCAGCCAACAGCCAAGGGATGTATTTCTTCATTGTCATCACCCGCCTCTTCTGATCAATGAGTATTATTCCCTGGCCGCAGCTGCTCTACGCATTTCCGTTGAAACTTGCACCGGCCGCCTTTACTTCAGGATCGCCAAGACATCCTCTGTAATATCAACGCCTCCGTAAAGAACAGCAGATGCGTCCACAACAACCTGCAGATCTTTTTTGCCGGCTACCTTGGCTACAGCCTCATCCACTTTGCTGCTGTACTCAAGCTCGATGGCCTCAAGTTTGGCCTGATACTCCATGAACAGTTGGCCTGCTTCTTCATTGGACAGGCCTTCTGATTTTTCCTCGTACTCTGCCTGCAGTTGGTCCCGGGCCTCATACAACGGAGCAGCCAGATATTCGGTGAACAGCGCTTGCGTGTCTACAACTGCAATCTGATCATTGCCGCGCCCCTGGACCGAACTGACCCATAGAAACACGATCAATAAAGCTGCTGCAACTAAAGTCACCAAACCGCCAAGATACCGTTTTTGCTTCGACATCGAAATCCTCCCCTCCTAATTGTAATAATTACTATTTGCAACATGTTTATTATAGCAACCAGGGGATCCCGATGCAAATCCAAAAAAACCCAGGAAACGATCCCCGCAGGGTTCGTTCCTGGGTGTCGAGCTGAAAGAAAGGCTTCTTAGAAAGTATGGCCTAAGCCAAAGTAGAAGTGTCCCTCAAGTTCTGATTCTTCGTTCTTACCCCATCCGTAATCGAAACGCAGCAGGCCAAATGGAGTGTTGACCCTTAATCCAATCCCAAAGCCGTTGCTGTTCAGCATTTCCATAAGATCGATGGGTTCGTCAGGCTGCCATGCTTTGCCTATATCAACGAAGGCTACTCCGGAAATGAAATCCCAGATGGGGAAGCGAAGTTCTGTGTTTACCAAGAGCACCTTGTCGCCAACCAAGCCTTGTTCACCATCGTGTCCCCTGAGCGACTCGCTTCCGCCAATCCTATACAGCTCAGCTTTCGGCAGAACACCGCTCAAGGCTCTCCCGCCGTAACCCCTGATCGCCAGGACTACATCTTCTCTAAACAACTCATAGTACCGGCTGTGCTCCATGGTCAGCTTGGTATAGCGCGAAGTATCTTCGTCGCCAAACCTAAACCCTGTTTCGAGCTTTAAATCGGTTCTATAACCTTGCGACGGCTCAAACGGATGATTGGTGGTGTTGGTTCTCACACCTGCCCCAAACGTCAGCAGCCTGTAGGGGTCTTCCCACTCCTCAAGCTCGCCGCTGTACCTATAACTGTCTGTCCGCAGCGATATATCGCCCCGGGTATATTCACCCAAAGGGCGGCCTAGGCTGATGCTGCCGCCAAGAACGTGCTCGATGCCGATAGCTGGTTCGTCCTCACCCTTGGTCTCGTTTTCACTGTAGAGTTTAATGCCAATGGAGGTGCCGTCGTCTAATAGATAAGGCTCATAGAAGCCTAGGCTGTATGAACGCGTTCCCGTGCCTACCTCGAAGAAAGCATTGGCGCGCTGTCCGTTGCCGAACAGATTGGATTCAGAGATATCGACATAACCGAACAACCCGCCCTTGGAACTGTACCCGACACCAAAGTCGGCACTTCCGGTTGACATCTCTTTAACCTCAATGCTCACGTTGATGGCACCCGGCTCCCCAGTCTCCTCAAATTCAACAATGATATCTTCAAAAAATCCAAGATTCAAGAGCTTAAGCCTGTCTTTGGAGACTTGAACCACATCGAGATAATCTCCCGGGACAACCGTCAACTCCCTCGAGATGACATGGTCTTTGGTTTTATCGTTGCCTTTAATGATTACATCGGCAATCCTGATTGGGGCTACTTCAAAAGTGACCACTCCGGTTTCTGAAATCTCAAGGTTAACTGCCATATGCGGTCTGCCGTGCTGATCCGATGCCCACGAGGAAAATTCAATCAGGTCCTCATCCAGAGATTGCAAATTGAACACTTCTCCGGGCTTAACCTTCATCTGTCTGACAAACTCATCAATAGGCAGCCCCTGTGCCCCTTTGATGACAACCTCACTCACAACGGGAAACTCTGTCACTTGGAAGATCACCCGTAGCTCATTGTCAAGGATCCTGTCATTTTCAACTATCTTCTCAATCCTAACCTCAACATTATAAAAATAACCAAGATCGTAAATGGCTTGGCGGTCATCGTAGATATTGCGTTCCACAAAAGGATCATTGACTCTTGTTTTGGTGATCGCCTGCTCGATCACGGCTGTATCGATCAGGACATTCCCTCTGATGGCAATTGCTCTGATAATCGGCACATTCTGCAGACGCTGAGCTGACGTTGGCTGGACATAGGCAAACAACAGCACAGCCAGACACAAAATCACTGCAAAATGGGTTTTTCTTTGCTTATGGAATGTCATTCGAGTGCCCCCTAACATCTGACGGTAACATCCATTCATATTCACCGGCCTCTTCGTAAATTCTACATCAGCAGGTGTTCTCCTGCGCCTTTCCAACCAGTAATTCCTACTAGAACTGGCATTTACCACCGCAGCAGCTAGTTTGGCCCATCACGGGTTACAATGCTCAATTGTCAATACCTTTCGCCATGCCGCCATTCTTCCCGGGGGTAACCATTTTATCTTAGAGCACTTCGATATCAAAGGAGGCGGAGCCTTCAATGACGTACTGGGTGGTCAGGCGGACCCTGACAGGCTCATTGTTGTTGGATTCCCACTGCGGGATGCCAAAATCTTTCTCCAGCATAACCACTTCACTGATGGGGACTGTCTCTTCATCACCGAACTCGGTTGAATCATAATAGCCATCGCCGTTAAACTCGGAACTCAGGTCGATGTAAGGGTAAAACTCAGCCACAATTTCATTGTTGCGCTCGCGGTTCATGTAGCCATTCAGCAGTAGATCAAGGCTCTCGGCCTGGGTAGGTTCCCGCCACATTACATCGACATCCTGCTCTTGCAGTGACTCCCAAGTGGTATGAACGGTTGGTTTGGCGTAGTAATACCCGCTGCTGCCGCCTCTGACCGAAACAGTCATCAGCCCCGGCAGCGTATCTTCAGGGATATCGATCCTTAATACCCGGGTTTCAACTACATTGTGGAACGGGCGAATCCTGACCTCGACCTCAACACTGCCGCCCGCCTCAACCTGGAACTTGCGGGGGATGGCTTTTTCAATTTCAGCAGTACGGCGTGAGTTTTCCACGTCAATGCTGACGCTGACCTCTTTCAAGTCGATTGGCAGCAAATTGTTTCCCATCAGCACTTCCAGCCCCTCGCTCAGATCAGACAGAGACCATACGGCAATATCGGAATCACTATAAAACATATTCTCCCGGATAATCGGCTGCGGCAGGTTGTGAGCATGGAACTCCAGCCTGATATATGCAGTCCCCGGCCCGATCCGATCCAAGGAGGAATCAATCCCCTGGTAGGCACTGCTGATCACCAAAGCTGTAAGCAGGCTTCTGTCGGCAATCGATTCCACCCGGTAGGTATCCTGTCTTTGATGCTCCAGATCGGTAACAGAAATGTTAATCGGTATATATGAAGCCTTCGCATCCAGCAATCCCGCAACGCCTGCAGCCCGATCCTGGTAAATCGCCCCCACGCTCGAACCGGCAGAAGCTATTTTGTAGGGAACCTCCAGATTAGGCATGGTGTAATGGATTACAGCAGGGGCGGCGAAATAGTTCACATTACCTTTGTGCAAAAACGAGTGGCCAAAACCGACAAACCGGCCGTTCTCATCGACTTCGGTGATTGTGCCGAACGCGGCGACCTGAAAATCGCCCCTGAGCAGCTGCACAGCGAAAGCAGATCCCGGTTCCAGCCTTGCGGAGTCCATCTGCTGGATGATCCCGCTCACATCGGGGATGACCTGCACATTATAAGGCGCAAAGGCCTTGGTTAAGGGCGCCAATGCCCTCCCGCCGATTCCGCTTACAGCCAAAGGAGTGGCTATCTCCCTAAACCCGTTGGGAAGCTCAATATCGAGTGTGGGGATTATTTCCATCAGTTCGAGCATTGGCACAGCCGGAGTCAGCAAACCGACGCGGTGGTCCGAGTATTCATAAGCATAACTGATTGCCCCCAGCAGCTTGCCGTCAACGTAGACCGGGCTGCCGCTCATGCCGGACGCAATGCCGCCGCTGCGGTCGATGGTATCTCCGCTGACACGGACCATGATCAGATCAGGGATCGATGCCGGCTGGGGAATAATGCTGATTACTTCCACGTCAAATTCCTCGATTAGAGTGCCTTGAACAACTGTTTTGCCAATTCCCCTCAGGCCCGGGTATACGGCCTCCAAGGGATAAACCTCGGCTGCTCGAATTGCCATGGCAGAATACAAACATAAAAAGATCCCCGCAAGTACACAGCATTTACGCACCATGAGTGCCAACTCCTTATTCTTGGCTTTCCGGAGTGATGACGACAATGGCATTGCTTACAGAACGTTCGGTCCCGTCGGATGGGATGTTCAAAACCCGGCCCCGAATAACCATGGTTGTGGAACCGCCTCCGTCAAGGTTCATTGCATCTACAGCTCCAAGTTCAATCATTAGTTCGGCCAATTCCTGCAAAGTCATGCCAACACTGACGCCGGGCTGGCGGCCGTTAACCGTGACAACCAGCAGTTTCCGGTCCGCAGTCAGTCCCAGGGCTGTACGGGGTGCCCGGCCGAGGGCAATATCCGCCTGGAAACGCTCTTCTTCCGATGTGATATACACTACACCGTCCTTGACCAACCGGGGGCCTCCGCCAATAATATGCACAAACTCCTGTTCCAGCCAATTCGGCTCCAGCTCCAACTCAACGGTGATATGATCCCCCACCGCCACCTGGCTTAAGAAATCCCTTGCGGAACCGTGCCCTGACACTACGAATCCATTCTCGGGAATCGCAGCTGCCCCGGTAACGATGTCTACTACGGTATCACCGTCGACAATCACATCAATCCCATACACACTAGTGCGGGAGGTTCCACCATAATCGGGGGTGTATATGATCAGCTCATTTTCAAGGCGGGGCCGGTTGATTCCGGAAACAGCCAACTCCCGGCCGTCACCAAGGATGACCTTTCCGCTCATGCTTACCTGATCAATGACAATCTGACCGGATTTGATGCCAATAGCTGTGCGGTTCGCATAAGGCTCACTGATAATCCTGCCGTCAATTGCCAGAAGCCCCAGCGGACGGCCATCGCTGGCAAAGAACAACCCGTTGGCCCCGGCGATGGCATTGTTTCTTCGGGCCATGGAGCTGACCAGTTCCCGGCCGTAAACCTGATCCTGGGACAATACGGAACGGATTTCCACCTCCGGGTCGGCGTAGCGGATTTCCAGATAATTTATGACTAATGGGCCGGCGGCAATGCCTTTGCGCATATGACCGTACTTGACTCCACGGGATACAGTAGTGACGGTGCTTTCAGTATAAAGTTTGTTGACCGTCACAGTCAGCCACTGCCCATCCAGTTCCCATTTCACATCAGGCATATAATAGGCAAATTCCATCACCACTCTGGTGCCGATCGTACCAGGCCCTTTACTGGCCCGGACAGCCTTGAGGGCTGGATCATTGACCGTATTGCTGATGGGCAACCCGGCCAGCTGATGATCAAGATCAACAATCACTTTCATAGGGTTGGTGTTCTGCCAGACCCGGTAACCACTGCCTTCAGGGACATGTACCCGCAGTACAGCCTGGCCCTGATCAACGGACAAAGCAAACTCTTCAGCAGCTGCCTGTCCTTGGGCTGCATGCCCGAGGGTGATTAATAACAACACCAGAACTACTGAGAGATAACGTAATTGTCCTATGGCTCCCAATCCTTTCTTCATAACCTAAATGTAGTATCCAACGAAAAAACAATTCTATATCTAGTGCCGAATATCCTGCCTGAATCAGATTCTGCAAAAAAAGAAAACCGCTTGGGAATAAGCGGTTTACGAAGCCAATTTTTCCAGGATCAGTACGCCGTACTCAAGACGGTAGACTGCATCCGCATACCGAGAAGTATAGAAACATAAAAGGCTCCTCACATGGGACGCGGCCTCCGTGCCGTGTTCAACAATATGAGGAGCTTTCCACCAAGCTGGATTTATAACTGTGTCATTTTAGTCATCGGCCGGCACATACATCACCAACTGCCGATAAATCATGTCACTTAACCCAATGCCCCCTGCATGGGCCATTTCAATCGCCAGCTGTTCATCATGCATTGATTGGAATAGCTTTTCGGCATTGCGTTTGCCGAATAAATCCGATTCCTGCACAGTATCCCGCATCACCTTCAGCATCTGCTGGATGAACAGGGACTCAAACTGTACTGCGGCATCTCTCAAAGCTTTCTGGGAAACGGATAACTGCTCTGCCTTTTCTGTAATCAATTGGCCTGGATCCCAAGCTATCTTCATCTCTGTAAACTCTCCCAACTACATGATGATTAAATCGCCGTAGAGCGCCCCGGCTGCTTTGATCGCCTGCAGGATCGAAATGATGTCCTGCGGGCTGACACCAACGGCATTGAGGGCATTGATCAAATCCTCCACATTGCTGCCGCCGGATATGAGCACCACGCTACCCTCTGAAGTATTCGAACCGGCGGTATAATCCATGCCAAATGACGGATCACCAAGGAAATCCAATGGTTGGTTGAACTGCCAATAACTATCAACCTTGACATTCAAGTTGTTGTGGGATACAGCCACAGTGGCAATCCGCACATCGGCACCCATGACCACTGTTCCCGTCCGCTCGTTGATCACTACCCGAGCCTTTGTATCAGGACGGATCGGCAGTTCCTCCAAGCGTGCGATCATCTCAACAATATTATCGGCATATTCATCGGGAACCTTTACTACAACAGTCGACTGATCCCGGGCCCAGGCAGGTTTTTGGACAAATTCCTGATTGATGGTCTCCACCAGGCGGGCAGCCGTGCTGAAATCGGGCTCCACCAAAACCAGTTCAAGTTCGCCCCCGACGCTGTAGCTGTAGGGGATTTCCTGTTCCACAATGGCACCATTGGGAACCATGGCCACTGTGGGATGGTTTTGGCTTCTGCTCCCTCCCTTGGAGGCCAGCCCACCAATAGACAGCTGGCCTTGAGCGACCGCATATACCTGCCCATTGGCAGCCTGCAGTGGAGTTTGGAGCAAATAGCCGCCTTGTAGGCTGCGGGCATCGCCGATGGATGATACAACCACATCAATCTGGTCCCCGTTGCGCACCGACGCTGGAATTGTGGCAGTAACCATTACCGCCGCCACGTTCTTCACCCTGAGATCATCAGCGGATACGGTGATGTCAAACTTCTCCAGCATGTTGGCAACCATCTGGAGATTGGCCATCGATCCAGTACCGTCACCGGTACCGTTGAGCCCCACAACCAAGCCTAAGCCGTAAAGCTGATTGTCACGGACTCCTTGCACCCGGGCTATGTCCTTGACCCGCACTAATGGAGCTTCATTTGCCACTGCCGTGCCTACCGCCAGCAGCAAAACCAGCACGATGATTATTACTGGAACCTTCCAGCACTTACCTCTCATGAACCATCCCCCATTTCCTAACCGGCCGTCCGCTTAAAAGAGCCAGTCGAAGAAGCGTGTTATAAGGCCGCGTTCTTGCTTGTCCGCAACTATGCCCGAACCGGTGAATTGAATCTCCGCATCGGCCACCAGCGATGACAAGATGGTATTGTCGGGGCCAATATCGCGGGTGCGGATGATCCCGGAAATCACAATTTCCTGTTCCTCTCCATTAACCTTGATTTTCTGTCCTCCCTCAATTTTCATGGTCCCGTTGTCATAGAGCTCCACTACTTTGGTGGTTATTTTGGCAGTCATGCTTCCGCCGCGGGAAACTGTGCCGCTGCCGTCCAACTGGCTGCTGTGGCTGAACCGCAAAAGCGGGATCAAATCCGCCAAAGCTCCTCCGCCTGGGCCCAGATTTAGGACGTTGTCATTAGCGGATGCTGTATCTGCTGATTGAGTGGCTCTGGCCTGTTCAATGATGAGCACTGTCACCAAATCCCCGACCTGCCTTGCCTTGTAGTCAGAGAACAGGGACCCTGAACTTGGGGCAAACAGAGAACTGGCAGCAGCGCCGGCGGCCAATGCCAGCACGATCCAGATTATAACCATAATTGGAGCAACCTTGCGTAATCCTCGCATCTTATCTCAGGCCTCCAATCTCAATTTTCACTAATTCAGAACTAAGTACTTCACCGTACACTTTTACACGGGTATTCACGTTTTCCACCGCCACAATGTCCCCCAAGAAACCCCTCTGCAGTACTTTGCCTGTGGCTGTAACAGTTACGGGGCCGCTGATAACAATCATGGTCACAAGATCTCCCGACTCGACCACAGGTACCGGTTCAGCTGCAGAAGTTGTCAGGACCGTTCCTGCCACCAGCAGGCGAGTTGCCCGTTTGCCAACCAGATCATCGATGGAGGCCAGGTTGTTGGGAACAGTCCGCCCTGTCCGCTCCTGAATGCTTAAGTCCTCCAAACCAATCACTTCATGGCGGGCAATATCTCTTACCGGCACCACAACCTGGTATATCAGGTCCTTGGAATTGCCATAGGGCGCAGGAGCTGTATCCGCCTGAGCTTTACCGGGGGAAATCAAACCGCCCTGGGCTGGTGCCGGCTGCACCGGGACTTTGGTCGTAACCCAGACTTCCCTGGCCCCGGTAAACTGGAAATCCCGGGGGTCGAGCCCGGCCCGGCGGAACCTTACTTCAATATGCCCCAGGGCCAGGCGCCATGAGGAGCCTGGCAAAGGCGCCGCACCAACGTAAAGCCGGCCAAGTTGTTCTTTGGTCTGGTCACTGTCTAACTCAGCGATCTCCTCTAAAAATATGTCCGGCCCTGCCACTTCGGCATTCTCCAGCAGTTTAATTGTTGGCTTGGCAGACTCCAAGGCGCCGGCTTCACTGTCGGTTCCCAGATTGCTTGCGCCAATTACGCCTGCTCCAAGATAAAATCCCGCCGCTGTCAAGAGGAGAACGCAAACGATGCTACGCCGCAGTCTTCCTACCATTGCCATCACCTATCGGCGCAGGTTGTTGGCGGTCTGCAGCATTTCATCCGCAGCCTGAATAGCCTTGGAATTTGTCTCATAAGCTCTCTGGGCCACAATCATGCTCACCATTTCTTCCACCACTTGCACGTTGCTCATTTCCAGATAACCTTGAGCCAAGTTTCCAAAGCCGTCCAATCCGGGCTCCCCAATAATTGGAGGGCCGCTGGCCGCAGTAGCTGAATAGAGGTTGCGTCCATCGCTCTTAAGCCCTGCAGGATTGACAAACCGTGCTAATTCAATTTTGTCAGAAAGGGTTCTGGGTTCATCGTCACCAGGCAGTTGGATTGACACTGTACCGTCAGAACCGATGTTGACGCTGAGAGCGTCATTATCAATCCTGATTTGCGGTTCCAGTGGAAACCCGTCACTGGTGACCATACGCCCGTCGCTGTCGCGTTTGAACGCTCCATCCCTGGTATACCTGATACTGCCGTCCGGCAGCAGTACCTGGAAGAACCCGTCACCTTCAATGACCAGATCCAAAGGATTGTCTGTTTGTTGAAACGTTCCTTGAGTAAACAGTTTTTGAGTCGCTACCGGCCGTACTCCGTGGCCAATCTGAATGCCGGTAGGAATCTGAGCACCGGCGGTTACCGGAGTGCCGGCATACCGTACAGTTTGATACAGCAGGTCTTGGAAATCGACCCGGCTTTTCTTAAAACCCGTTGTGTTTACATTGGCCAGGTTGTTTGCGGTAGTGTCGATCTTGTACTGCTGGCCGTTCATGCCTGAAGCAGCAGTCCACAACGCGCGCATCATAACAGCATTCCTCCTGTAATACGGGGAAAACCGTCTCCATCGTTCAACAGTTGTCGGCCTCTGTAAACCAGTCCAGCCTACCATTCCCCGTTTAGTTTTTTTTATTGTTCACGAATGTTTAAGTACCAATCACATTGATCAGCTTGCCAAGAGTATCATCAAAGGCTTGAATCACTCTTTGATTGGACTCGTAAGCCCGCTGCACCTCGATAAGGTTGACCATCTCCCGCACAGTATTCACATTGGCCATTTCCAAGCTCCCTTGGATCACTGTGCTGCGATACCGAATAGGCAGCCCTGCAGCTGCAGTCGCAATGAACCGGTTGCCGCCCTGGTTGGCCAATCCGGTGCGATCCAAGAACTCAACCACCAATAACCTGTCCCGCACCTGGCCATCGACTGTGACTACACCTTCCGAGTCAATCACAATCTCCTTGCTGTCACCGATATAGATGGGCCCGTTTTCACCCAGTACCCGGAACCCGTCCTGTGTCACCAGCCAGCCTCCAACATTGATTGTAAAGCTGCCGTCACGAGTGTAGCTGCGTTGGCCCGGAGTATCGATCACGAAGAATCCATGCCCGGCCAAGGCTACATCCAATGGGTTGCTGGTGGTTTGAATCCTTCCCGGAAGGAACGAATTGCGGACACCGGTGACCAGCGATCCTGTACCTAACGTGCCAATCGGCGTATATCGCCTTTTTTCCTCCCGCATCAAAAACTGGGTGGGGAAGGCTTCTATTTGAGTTGCCTGGCGGCGATAACCCGGAGTGTCGACATTTGCAAGATTATTTGCCAGAACATCGGATCGCATTGCTTGAGCCAGCATCCCTGATGCAGCTGTGTAGATCCCCCGCAGCAACCTACCACCTCCTTCGCCTTTGATCTGGTTACTCTTGATTTAATTATCGGTAAAGGCTTGGCCAAACTTTAATGCCTCATGGGGCAATACCTCGTGGGCATCCAGGGAAAACAGGCACAAAAAAAAGGCCTTGCGGCCTTATGCATGGGCATGGGAAGATATCAACACCCCGCTCATCTTGTCAAGCATTTCCAGCACATTCCCGCACCCCTTGGCTACACAAGTCAAAGGTTCGCGGGCAATATGGACAGGAATATTTGTTTCTTTGCTGATCAGACGGTCCAAGCCGTCTAGCAGGGCCCCGCCTCCTGTGAGGACGCCTCCCTTGTCCACAATATCGGCGGCCAGCTCCGGAGGGGTTACTTCCAAAACAGCCTTGATGGCATCAATAATGTTGGAGATGGGTTCCTGCAGAGCCTCAAAAACATCCCGGGAACCAAGCATGACATTGCACGGCAGCCCGCTTACCTGGTCCCTGCCCCGGACTTCCATATACTTGTCTTCTTCAGGGTATGCCGTCCCGATTGTGATCTTGATTTCTTCCGCTGTCCGCTCTCCAATGACCAGATTGTGGGTCCGCTTCACATGACGGGCAATTGCTTCCTCAAAATGCAGGCCGCCGACACGGAGCGATTGGCTGACCACTTCGCCTTTGAGGGAAATCACGGCAATGTCTGTGGTTCCGCCGCCAATATCAATAACCATGTTCGCGTAGGGCTGTGAAATATCGAGCCCGCAGCCGATGGCCGCCGCCATCGGTTCGGAAATCAAGTATACTTCTTTGGCGGCAGTTTTGAGGGTAGCCTCCAGAACTGCCCGCTTCTCCACCTCGGTAATCCCGGAAGGCACACAGACAACAACCCGCGGCTTGAACAGCTGCCGCCGCCCAATCGCCTTGTGGATAAAATATTTGATGATGCACTCAGTCATCTCATAATTGGCAATGACACCTTCGCTCAGGGGCCGGATAGCTTTCAGGTGCCCTGGTGTACGGCCAATCATCCGATGGGCTTCGTCGCCAATCGCACAGACTTTCTTGCTGGTCAAATCCATTGCCACAACTGATGGTTCCTGGAGGACGATACCTCTCCCTTTCATGTACACTATAATATTCACTGTGCCCAGATCAAGGCCGATATCTGTTCCAAACATAAAGAAGTGCCCCTTTCGCATGCCAATTCTTGCCAAAAAATTCGACAAAACCGGGGCAATTCCTTTATAATTCTTCAAGATACTTTGCGGGCCCGAATATACTTCCGCTTCGTAGCCTCTCCGCCGCGAATATGCCGTTCCGCTTTGTTCTGCTCCAGAACCTGCTTGACCTGTACTGCCAATTCCTGGTTGATCCGCGGCAGCCGTTCGGTTACATCCTTGTGGATAGTGCTCTTGCTGACACCAAATACTGACGCAGCCTGGCGCACAGTGGCATTCGTCTTGATTATATATAAACTGACATCCACCACCCGTTTGCGGATATAGTCTCTCATATTCGCTCCCCCTAGCATTTTTGTTACATTTATATGCCAGGATGGAGTGAATATGCTCATAAATCAATATAGCGACATGAACTGCATTGGATTTACAGGTTGGCCTTCATGGAGCAAAGCAAAAAACATCTTCCCGTCATCGCCGGCGTGAGCCAGCATTTGGTTTTGGTCGACAATGTCTCCAATCTTGACCGAAACTGAACGGATGCCGCTGTAGACAGTCTGCCAGCCGCCGCCGTGATTGACGACAACTTCAAAACCGTCTTCTACCGGGGCAATCGCTTCAACACGCCCTGTTAACACACTGCGAATCTGTTCAGCACCGGCAGCCACAAATTCCAGGCCGGTGTTAAACCGCCAGTCATGGTAGACAGGATGGCGGTGCCATCCGTAGCCGGTGACCACCTCGCCCTTAACCGGCCAGAGAATCTGGTCAAAGGCCACTGCCCAGGCCTCAACTGCGTCGACAGCTGCCTTATCTTGATCGCTAGGCCGCAGCCCGTCCGGATTAGGCATCTGCTCTATTGGCAGATCAATTTGTGTGCCCAATGCCTGCTGTGCCTTAGGCAAATCAATCAGCCATGCATATTCGGTTGCCAACAGTGAGTCCAGCTCCCGTTTGACCATGACACTCAGCTGGCTGCAGTCCACAACCTGGGCAGCCGGGGCCTGATCCGCCCAGTGGGTTACCCAGCGCGGCACTAGGTAAGTGGCGGTAATCCAACCACTGGCCAGCGTAATCAGAGCCAGCAGCACTACTGTGCGCAGCAGCCTGTCCAAAAGGTTCCCTTTCCGAAAACGCAGGGCATTTGCGAGCCAGCGTCCGGCAGCTGCAAGTATTTGCCGGGCCCGGCCGAATAAACTTTTGTTCTGCATACTATCACCACCTAGTGGTAGTATGCACAGAACCTGCCAAGATATACAAAATCCGGTAATTATTTCTATTTCCGGCGTCGATCATAATCAATCAAGATCTCTTTGATCCGCACGGCTGCCCGGCCGTCGCCGTAGGGGTTTTCACCTTCGGCCATCTTTTCGTATAGCCCATTGTCTGTTACCAGGGCGGCAACAGCCCTGGCGATCCGTCCCGGATCGGTACCCACCAACCGGAGAGAACCATTATCGATCCCCTCTGGCCTTTCGGTAAACTCCCTCAATACCAGCCCCGGTTTGCCCAAAGCCACCGCTTCCTCCTGCAGGCCGCCTGAATCGGAAACAACAAAATGGCAGCGGCTCATTAAATTGATGAAATCATCGTAACGCAGGGCATCAACCAGATGCACATTGCGGTATTCACTAAGATGCGCCTTTGCCACCTTCTGAAGTTGGGGGTTCTTATGCATTGCAAAAACAAAATCCACAGGTAAACTGGCTGCAGCCTTGGCGATAGCGGAACAGATGTTGGCAAAAGGCTGGCCCCAGTTTTCACGCCGGTGAGCGGTAACCACCACTACCGGGCGCTGAAAGGCCAGGCGGCCCAGGAGGGGCTCCTTAAACTGGTAATCCGGGTCGACAATGGTCTTCAGGGCGTCGACGACAGTATTGCCTGTAACAAAGATTTCCTCTTCAGAAACACCTTCTCTGCGCAGGTTCTCGGCTGCATTTTTTGTTGGCGCAAAAAAAAGACTGCTCACTTGATCGATCAGCTTCCGGTTCGCCTCTTCGGGAAAGGGGTGTTCTAAATTACCGGTGCGCAGCCCCGCTTCAACATGCCCGACAGGGATTCTCAGGTAAAACCCGGCCAAGGCCGCAGCCACGGCCGAGGTGGTATCGCCGTGTACCAACAGATAGTCAACAGGTGTTTGCCGTAAGATTTGATCTATTCCCTGCAAAACGGCAGTTGTCATATCCGCCAAGGACTGCCCCGGCCGCATCACATTCAGGTCATAATCGGGCACGATGCTGAAAATGTCCAACACCTGATCGAGCATCTCCCGATGCTGGCCAGTTACAATTACCTTCGTTTCCCAACTGCTGTTCTGAAACTCCCGCACCACTGGTGCCATCTTGACTGCTTCCGGCCTGGTCCCAAAAACGATACCGATCCTTGCCACTACAAGACCCTCCGCTCAGATTTTACCGGTAAGTGGTTAATCATGCCAATCCGCCTGGCCCCATAAAGGGAAACCAGCGCCACAACCGGCAGGACCAACAACAGATTCCAATTCCGAAATCTAACTAAGAACAGGGCAAGTGTGGAAGTGGTCAGAGTCATTAGATATGCAATCAAAGCCACCTGACGCTGACCTAGCCCCAGCTCCAGCAGGCAGTGATGGAAATGCTGGCGGTCGGCCTGGTAAACCGGGACCCCTTTTTGCACCCGCCGCACAATTGCACAGAAGGTGTCCAAGGTTGGGACAGAAAGAATCAGGACCAAAAGCGGCAGGTTGTAGGCCATGTCCGCGCTTAACACGCTGTCATGTGCCAACGCTGCGAAGGTAAATCCCAGAAACATTGCGCCGGTATCGCCAAGAAAGATTTTGGCCGGATGGAAATTGAACGCAAGAAATCCGAGGCAGGCGCCTGTCAGAATCATCAGCAGCCCGGCAATATCGCTGTACCCAAAGGTATAAGTCCAGATAAACAAAGCAACCGCTGCAATCAGAATAATGCCAGTGGCCTGCCCGTCCAAACCGTCGATAAAGTTGGTAATGTTGATCACACTGACCATGAAGACGGCTGCAATCAGATAATTGGAACTGGAGCTTAATGCCAAAAATGCAATCACGGCAGCAATCTGGCCGAGAAACTTCCTGCCGGCAGACAAACCGCCCCGGTAATCATCAAAAAGCCCAGTCAAGACCGTGATGGTGGCACCTGTAAGATAAGCTGGCAAATTGGGGTGCCTGTACCAAAAAGCAGCAATAAAAAAAGCCACGTATAAGCCTAATCCGCCAGCTGTCGGCACCGGGGTTGAATTGATGCGGCGCTCGTTGGGGTGTTCATAAAGCTTAAGCAAGACAGAAACAAAAATTAACGCCGGAGTTAATACCAAAGTCAACCCCAAACCAACCAACAACTGCTCTCCCATTAACTTCACTCCTCGCTCTCCCACATCACCAGAGTCACATTGGCCTCGTTAAGCATCTCCCTGGCAAGTGGATCGGGGTAATCTCCTTGAAAATAGATCTTGGTAATCCCGGCGTTGATCAGCATTTTGCTGCACAAGATGCATGGCTGATCCGTGCAGTACAGCACCGCCCCGCTGGTGCTGACACCGTGCAAGGCCGCCTGGATAATGGCATTCTGTTCAGCATGAACCCCACGGCACATCTCGTGGCGCTGGCCGGAAGGGATGTTCAGTTCGGCCCGCAGGCAACCCCGTACACTGCAGTGCGCAAGCCCGCTGGCAGCGCCATTGTACCCGGTGGCGATCACATGCTTGTCCTTTACCAACACTGCCCCGACTTTCCGCCGCAGGCAGGTTGAGCGGAAGCTGACCAATTTGGCAATCTCCATAAAATAATGTTCCCATGATGGGCGTTCTGGCATCGGCTTCTCCTCCTGGATCCTGGAAGCGGCTTTATTTGGTGCCATACAGGCGATCACCCGCATCGCCCAACCCAGGGACAATGTAGCCAAGTTCATTGAGTTTTTCGTCAATGGCCGCTGTGTAAATGCTTACGTCAGGATGATGTTTTTGCACCATCGCGATGCCTTCCGGGGCGGCAATCAGGCACATCAGTTTCACCCCGGAACAACCAATATTCTTAACGAAATTGATGGCGGCAACCGCAGAACCACCAGTGGCAAGCATCGGGTCAATAACGATAAAATCCCGTTCATAACTGTCGCTTGGCAGTTTGCAGTAGTATTCAACAGGCTTTAGGGTGTCTGGATCGCGGTAAAGGCCAACATGGCCGACCTTGGCTGTGGGAATCAGCTTCAAAATCCCATCCACCATGCCGAGCCCGGCCCGGAGAATAGGAATCAGGCCAATCTTTTTCCCGGAAATGACGTGGCCTTTAGTCTTGCAGATAGGCGTTTCCACTTCTACCTCTTCCAGTGGCATATCCCTGGTTACCTCATAAGCCATCAACAGTGCCACTTCGTTGACCAGCTCCCGAAAATCCTTCGGGCCGGTATTCCTGTCCCGAATCATTGTCAGCTTATGCTGCACCAAGGGATGATCGATTAGATGAACCTTAGACAAAAAATCGTCTCCTTTCTCTGCTCTAAGTGGAGATTGAATCACTGCCAGGCATCGAGGATTGCTTCTATCGCCTGCAGCAATTCAGCGGCAGTGCGTTGGTATACTGCTACTGTCTGTCCATATGGATCGCTGACATCGCTATCTGCCCTATTCAAGTTCTCGCTTTGAACATTCGTTTCCTGCATTTTTTGGGCTGCAATTTCTTTAATCAAAAATACTTTATTTTCCAGATCAGGCCGGAAATTCAGTATTTGCTGTTTGTGGCTCATGGTCATGGCCAGGATCAGATCATATTGGCCCAGCACCTGTGGATCAAGCTGTTTCGCTCTATGCCCTGACAGATCGATACCATACTCTTTCATTACGGTTTGAGCCTGAACACTTGCGGGATCGTTTTCCAGCGCACTCAACCCAGCGGAATCCACTTCCACCGGGATTTGCCTCTCGGCAGCTTTGTTCAAGAAAATAGCTGCCGCCATGGCAGAACGGCAGGTGTTTCCGGTGCAAACCATCAAGATCTTCCGCATCAACTAACTCCTTTCGTTTCAGGACTGGATCACTCGATCTCCGGCGGCCTTGCGGAGCCGATTCATGAGGGTTAACCCGATTTCCTTTTCAGTAAACCCTTCCACAAAGACGATGTCCAAACCATGTTGATCCACAGCCCGCAGTAGGTTGTAGAGCCTGGCTGCGGCTGTTTTCGGTTCTTGCTTTGGGCCCAAATCAAAAACTGTCAAACCAGGGTAAGCCCGCAGATGCTCGCTGACAGCCAGGACACCGAGTTTTCGGCCCGCGTATTCCGGAGAACAGGCCAGTTGATTGATTTTCTCCGGGACACGATCGCCCAAGACCAGGACCACTTCTGCTCTCGGGGCATAATGCCTGTATTTCATGCCCGGAGAACGGGGCCTTTCCGAAACTCCATTTTGGAATACACTGGGATCGATTGCAATCTCGGCAAACCGCCGCAGTTGTTCCACCGTCACGCCGCCGGGCCTTAAAATGCGGAACGGCAGGCAGGTACAATCCAAGACGGTGGATTCAACTCCCCATCCAGTAGGCCCGCCGTCAACAATCAGGGGAATCCGTCCCTTTAAGTCCTCCCAGACATGCTCTGCCCGGGTTGGGCTGGGGCTGCCGGAAAGATTGGCACTGGGGGCGGCAACCGGCAGATCCGCCCGGCGTAAGATCTCTAAAGCCAAATCATGATCGGGCATCCGGATTGCGACAGTATCCAACCCTGCAGAGACAATGCCCGGGACTCTACCGGACTTGGGCAGCACCAGGCTTAAAGGCCCGGGCCAGAACCGCTCCATCAGTGTCTTTGCCGCAGGATGGCAATCCCCGATTAGGCCGGCAATTTGGTCAATGCTGTATATGTGCACGATTAGTGGGTTGTCGGCGGGACGGCCCTTGGCCGTGAAAATCTTGGCCACAGCCTCGGCATCTAAAGCATTCGCGCCGAGCCCATACACTGTTTCCGTGGGAAATGCCACGCATTCACCCTGCTTGAGCAGGGCGACCGCTTCTGCTATCAGTTCCGGCCCGATGATTCTTGTCTCTACTGCCACCTTAGCACCACCACCCGATCCTTGCCTGCATAATCCTGTTTCACAAGGCACTGGCTGTATCCCCGCTTGGCTGCCAAATCGACGATCGTATCCCTTTGGCCTTCGCCGATCTCCAGCAGGGCACAGCCCCCGGCGGTCAGGTAGCCTGGGGCATGTTCGATCAAAATCCGGTAATAATCAAGCCCGTCTTGCCCGCCGTCCAGAGCCTTTATTGGTTCCTGCCGCACTTCCTGATCCAAGTTTTCCAAATCACAGCTGGGGATATAAGGAAGGTTGGCGCAGATCAAGTCGAATTTTTCGCAGGGGATCCGGCTAAACATGTCGCTTTGCAAAAAAGAAAGCTGATCAGCTACTTGCAGTCGATCAGCATTGGTTCTTGCAATCTCCAGGGCAGCTTCGGAAATGTCAACCGCCAGCACTGAAGCCTGCTTGTGATGAAAAGCAACAGTAACGGCAATCACTCCGCTGCCGGTTCCCAAATCAAACACCCGTGGGTTTGAAATCGATTCCAGCATCGCCAAAGCCTCCCCCACCAAGAGCTCTGTTTCCGGCCGGGGAATCAAGACTGCCTCTGATACCACAAATTCCAAGCCGTAGAATTCTTTGCTCCCAGTCAAATAAGCAACTGGGGTTCGCCTACCCCTCAATCCGATCAGACGGCGGTAGGCGTCGACTTCACCCTTCTCCAGCGGGCGGTCCAGGTTCATGTACAGATGGACCCGGTCGCTATTCAGCACATGAGCCATCAGGACTTCCGCATCCAGCCTCGGGCTTTGACAGCCTTTGCCCTTTAAATAAGTTGTGCTTAAAGCAACCAATTCTTGCACCGTGTATAACTTGGACATTGATTACGACTCCATTGCCTGTAAGCGTTCGGCCTGATCAGCTGTGATTAAGCCGTCGATAATCTCGTCGAGAACACCTTGCAAAACAGCATCCAACCGGTACAGGGTAAGGCCGATCCGGTGATCGGTAACCCGCCCCTGCGGGAAGTTGTACGTGCGGATTCGCTCGCTGCGGTCTCCGGTGCCAACCTGACTTTTACGCTGGGCTGCCAGTTCTCTTTCCTGTTCTGCTTTTGCCATGTCGAACAGGCGGGCTCTTAAAATCTTCATAGCCTTATCCTTGTTCTTGTGCTGCGATTTCTCGTCCTGGCAGGAAACAACCAAACCGGTAGGCAGATGGGTGATCCGGACTGCTGAGTCAGTGGTGTTGACGCTTTGCCCACCGGGGCCCGAGGAACGATAGACATCGATCCGGAGATCATTGGGATCGATTTCCACTTCCACTTCCTCAGCCTCCGGCAGCACTGCTACGGTTGCCGCCGAAGTGTGGATCCGCCCCCCGGATTCAGTGGTGGGAATGCGCTGTACACGGTGGACGCCGCTTTCAAACTTGAAGCGGCTGTAGGCTCCTTTGCCCTCTATTGAGAAGATTACTTCCTTGAAGCCGCCGAGCTCCGTTGGGTTGCTGTTCATCAATTCCACCCGCCACTGGTGGGCCTCGGCATAACGGCTGTACATCCGGAACAAATCAGCAGCAAACAAGGCGGCCTCTTCTCCGCCGGTACCCGCCCGGATCTCAACAATAACGTTCTTCTCGTCATTAGGATCTTTAGGCAGCAGCATAACTTTCAGCTGCTGTTTGAGATCGGCCTGTTTATCCTCAAGCTGTTCTAGCTCTTCCTGGACCATGGCACGGAAATCGGGCTCCAGCTGGTCTTCCAGCAATTCTTTCGCTTCCCCAATGCCTTCCACTACAGATTTGTACTCTTTATAGACTGTGACAACTTCCTCCAGCTCTGCATGGGCTTTGGCCAGTTTTTGGAACTGCTGGTGATCGGCTATGATTTCCGGATCACTTAGCTTGCGGGTCAATTCGTTGTATTTTTCCTCTAGCTGTGCCAGTTTTTCAAGCATGCACCATCCCCCTCACTCCTGGCTTGCCTCACGGACAGTTGGAAACTGAGCAACCTTGTCATCAATGGAATTGTCTTTGGCCAAAACGGCCTTAAGAGATGTGATGGCAACTTCCACCTGTTCATCATCGGGCGTCCTGGTGGTCAGGTACTGCAGCGCCATCCCGGGAGCGGCTATCCATTTGAAGACAGGGTGAGGCCGCGCTTTGCCAGCTTGCCGGATTACCTCATAGGACAGGCCGGCAACCACAGGCAGGATCGCAAGATGAGCCAACACCCTCAGCAAGAACGGAGGCCTGCCGAAGAATGAAAAGACAAAGATGCTCATGAACAACGTGATCAGAATGAAATTCGTACCGCAGCGGGCGTGGATTGAAGAATACTTTTGGACATTGGTTACAGTTAATTCTTCCCCCGCTTCATAGCAATTAATAGTCCGGTGCTCTGCACCGTGGTATTGGAATACGCGCTGAATATCCTTCATCAGTGATATCCCGGCAATGTAGGCGATAAAGAGGCTGATTTTGATCAACCCCTCTACCAGGTTTAAGAGTACATTATTGCTGATGGCACCCTGGATTAAACGAATAATAAATGCCGGCAGGACAATAAAAAACCCAACGGTCAAAACAACGGCCACCCCGAAGGTAAAGATCAGGTCCTTCACAGAAAGCTCTTCGCCGGTTTCTTCTTCCGCATAGACATTGGCCGAGAAAGTCAGGCACTTGATCCCAAAGATCAGCGACTCTACCAAAGCCACCGAGCCGCGGATGATCGGTTTGCCCAAAATCGGGTATTTCTTAGCCAGAGAAGACACTGGCCCTTCTTCGACAATGATTTCTTTATTGGCTTTGCGGACAGCCACAGCCCAGTGACGCCGGCCTCGCATCATGACACCCTCAATAACTGCTTGGCCCCCATAATTGAAATTGCTCACTCTGCAGTTCACTTCCCCTCAAAAGTTTGTAAACACTATCGGCTTGTTCAGTCGGCATGATCAAGACCAGCGTGTCGCCGGGACAGATCTGATCTTGCCCCTTCGGTGCAACAATATCCTGATCCTTTCGGTAAATGGCAAAGACAGTAGTTTGGTGGTTCTCCCGCAGCCCTGATTCGGCCAGCATTTTGTAAGCCAACGGTGAAGTTTCTGAGACAACGATTCTCAACAGCGACTGGTTTTCATCAGCATGCAGGACATCTTTTACTGGCTGCAGCTTAAGCGGCAGTTCATAGGCGGAACTGAGGACTGACCGAAAACCCCTGGGCAGCAGCAGCCTGGTGGCAACACCAGTTACGACGCCGCAAGCCCAGCCCACAAACAAGGCCGTAAATGTTGTATAGACAACCTGCAGGATCGTTCCGCCGATATCCATCAGCAAGGTCGGCGACAGCTGGGAGATACGGATGATCTGATCAAAAACGGTCAGCCCGGCAAGCATCCCTACATAAGTGGAGATGTTCCCTTTAACCTTTAATGCCACATGATAGCCGATCCCAATTGTTAATGCGCCGCCCAGGAAAACGGGCAGGCCCAATTGAGTCAGCACACCCACAACGGCACCGATAATCAACCCCCTGGCCAGAGTGATGGTGGTGGCTGTTACCCGCGGCAAAAGCAGGGTAAACAGGGCACGCCAATGTCGCGGTTTCAAAGAGAACTTGGGCATGGCCACAATCAGGTCAAAGGGCAGCAAAGCCACGAAAATTGCCACAAACGATGAGGTCAGGCCCGGCATGTCAATAACCAGGAAATAGGCTAATCCCACCGTAAAAGCCCGCATGGCAACAATCAAGCGGATTGACCAAGTGGTGCGCCTCTTCTTGCTCAAGCAGATCACATCTCCATCATCAAGCTTGTTGCGGGGATTAGGGCTTTACTTCATATTGGTTCAAACGGTTGGCCAGTGTTTTCTTGATTTTTGCTTCCACAAGAACACCATCAGCTTGATATTGTTCATCAAATACTTCGCCCTGTTCGTGGATTACAGACAGGAGCGCCAGTTGATCAAACGGCAGCAAGTAACGCCTTACCACAAAATGTGAGGCAAAAAAGCGGCTTACAGCAATCCCCACTGATTCTAAATTCGCTTTTGTCAGAGCCGATACCTGCAAATCACCGGGCCCTGTGATCAACGGCCCGCAAACTTTATCTATCTTATTATAAACGCTAATAATCGGTGTGTCACACCCAATTTCTCGTAAAACCTCATCAACTGCAGTTTTTTGCTGCTCCACCAGGGGGTGGCTGGCGTCCAGGACATGCAGCAGCAGATCCGCTGCCAGGACTTCTTCAAGAGTGGCCCGGAAAGCTGCAATCACGGTATGGGGCAGTTTCCGCATGAAACCCACGGTATCGCTGAGATAGACCCACTCACTTTCCGAAATCTGCCATTTCCTAATCAGTGGATCCAGTGTGGCAAAGAGCTGATCCTCCACAAAAGCCGGCGCATCTGTCAAAGCTGAGAACAAAGCGGACTTGCCCGCATTTGTGTAGCCGACCAGTGTGACCAGGGGCACTCCTGAGCGTTTTCTACCGCTCATCTGCAACTGCCGCACCTTGCGCACGAAATCAAGCTCGGCTTCAAGATCGGCAATCCGCTTGCGAATCCTGCGCCGGTCAGTCTCCAGCTTGGTCTCTCCGGGGCCGCGGGTGCCGATGCCGCCGCCCAGCCGGGACAGTGCAGTACCATGCCCGGCAAGCCGAGGCAGCAGGTATTTCAACTGAGCCAGCTCCACTTGGATCTTGCCCTCTTTGGTCCAGGCCCGGCGGGCAAAGATGTCCAGGATTAACTGGCTGCGATCCAAAACAGGCGCATCCAAGAACTCGGAACAGTTTCCCTGCTGTGCAGGTGTCAGCTCATCATCAAAAATGATGATATAGTCATCGCCATCTAACAGGCTCTTGATCTCGTCAAGCTTGCCAAGGCCGACATAGGTTGCCGGAACAGGTTTACCCCGGCGTTGAACTATATGGGCAGTTACAACCAGCCCTGCATCTTCTGCCAGCTGTGCAAGTTCGGCCAGGTTGTCCTCGATTTCCAGATCCGACTGATGAGGCAGCTGCAGCCCGGCTAATACGGCTTTTGTCATCTCTCTCACCTTTTTTGTTCAAGTCCTTTGTTTATTTATAGATCCAGGTGAAAAACCCTGCTGGTTTCGGCAAGGCCCGTTGGCGCATCCGGGCAAACAAGTGTTTTGAGCGAAAAGGTTTTTCCACTCCAAGAGTGGAACTAATCCGCAAGGGAGGTATTGCCATGGCCACAATCCTTCATGTGGATATGGATGCATTCTATGCGGCGGTAGAACAGCTGGACCATCCCGAGTACCGTAGCAAACCTCTAATCATCGGTGGAACAAAAGATTCAGTGCGCGGTGTTGTGTCCACCTGTTCATACGAAGCGCGCAAATATGGAGTCCGCAGTGCCATGCCGATCAAGCGTGCAGTTGCCCTCTGCCCCCACGGCATTTTTATCCCAGGCCGCATGGGCAGATATCAGGAGGTATCAAGGCAGATCCACGCTGTTTTTCAGGACTTCTCTCCTGTGGTGGAGTCGTTGTCCATAGACGAAGCATTTCTGGACATGACCGGCTGCGAGCATTTCTATCCTTCCCTGGAAGCCATGGGGCAAGCCATCAAGGATCGGATTAAGAAGGAAACAAGCCTTACCTGCTCTGTGGGTATAGCCCCCAACAAATTCCTGGCCAAACTGGCCTCCGACTGGCAAAAGCCCGACGGCTTGACGATCATCGCTCCCAACCAGGTTGACCAGTTCTTATTGAACCTGCCTGTAAGCAAACTCTGGGGGGTTGGCGGCAAAAGCAAAGAAGCCCTGCGCAAACTTGGCATAAACACAGTCCGGGACTTGCGGGATAAACCACTGGGCTGTCTTCAGGAAAACCTCGGCCCGAATTTCGGCACTCACCTGTACAACCTAGCCCGGGGCATTGACAGCCGGGAAGTGACACCTGGAGGTGAAGCCAAGTCCATCAGCCAGGAGATAACTTTTGATCATGATTATGACGACCAGGAGTTCTTAAGAAGCCAGTTGGCGATCATGGCGGAAAAAGTTGGCTACAGGCTCAGGCAGGATCAGTTCTATGCCCGGACAGTGACGATTAAAGTGAGGTATGGTGATTTCAGCACCATTACCCGTTCCCACACACTCGATTATGCCATCTGTGACGATGACAGCCTGTTTACCATAGGTTGGAAGCTGTTTCAAACGGTAAAAAGGGCTCCTGTCCGTTTGCTTGGCATCGGCGCCCATAACTTGGTCCACAATCAACAGCTGTCGCTGTTTGACAATACCGTGGAAACAAACAGGCTGGCTCAGGTGATGGATCAAATTAACCGGAAATACGGTAAAGCGATTACCAAAGGGCGGACTCTAAAGCCGAAAAAATGACCTCCCCAATATAAAGGGGAGGCCTTGTTGTCTTTATCCTCAAACCCGGATTATCTAGAGATCTTTTTTCGGATATGGGTAACGCTGCCGTTCAAATTCATTGCGAATCTCTTTGTTGAGAATCCGCAAGTACGTACCCTTCATGCCAAGGGACCTGGACTCTACAACACCGGCTGAAGCCAGTTTGCGCAGAGCATTGACGATCACAGATCGGGTAATGCCGGCATTATCGGCAATCCGGCTGGCAACAAGCAAACCTTCGTTCCCATCAAGCTCATCGAAGATATGCTGCATTGCCAGGATCTCCGAATAGGAAAGGCTCTTGATGGCCGAACGGGCCAATTTGATTTCTTGAGCCTCATCTTCCTGCATCAGATCGATGCGGTTGGCAATAACCATACCGATGGTGGTTGCGGCAAACTCGGCGACAATGAAATCGGCATCATTGAATTTGCTGCCTTCACCGGCAAACAACAGTGAACCAATTCTTCTGCTGCCGCCGACAATAGGGGCTACCAGCATGCTGACCTTCTCATGACCGTCATGTACTGTGACAGCGCCAATTTTCAGCAAAGAATTGTTCAAATCATCGGGAATCCTTTGATTGACAATCCACTCTTCATCGAACTCCGATGCTGAGAAACCTGTCTCTGCTGCATAGGCAACCATCTTCCCGTTTTTGTCTATTAGGTAGACGTTGGTGTTGTTCGCTGCCGCCTCCTTGAGGGCAGACATTAGGTCGTCGTATTCGACGTCACTTCCTTCGTTTTGGAGCAAGTCCAAATACTGCTTGAGTCTCTTTAGAACCACGAAAGCTCACCCTCTCTTTTCTGAATTTATTCTCTTGTAGTAACATTTATAGCTCAGGTAAATTATATAGATTACCAATGTTTTTGTCAATGTATTTACTCATATTTAACACAGTTAAAATCAGTTAGACTGCATCTAATTCTGATACTAGGCCGACTTCCTGGGGTTTTCATGCCTGCCCACCCAAACACCTACAAGATACTATAAAATAGTTACCAAGTCAAGAAATATCTAACAAATATTTGCCGAATAATTGGTTAAATAATTGCGCATTTTACCGATATGTTCCTTATGTCAATGTTCTTTGAAAATGTCACCTAAAAGGCATTAGTTTTATTCTGTGAAAATGTCACCTTGTTGTTTT
>JAAYNP010000026.1 GCA_012520795.1 Bacillota bacterium | reverse complement strand
TCAGTTTCTTCATTTCCTGTGGAGTCATGTTGAATATCTCCTCTCTCATAGGTGACATTTTACCAGAATTAATCCAACATGACATTATCACAGAATAACTACACCTTTTCGTTATTTCTGCTTGACAACTGTAATAGGAATCTGTATAATCTTGCCTAAATATTGAGGAGGCAGTGCCATGGTTATCGTGATGAAACAAAACACACCCAATGAGGAACTGGAACAGCTCAATACTTGTTTGAGGCAGATGGGCTTTCAGATCCATTTGTCACAGGGTGAAAATTTCACAATTCTGGGTTTGATCGGTGATACCACCAGGATCAATGAAGGACGGTTAAGAGCCAATCCTTACATCGATCGCATCTTACGTGTCCAACACCCTTTTAAGCGGGTCAACCGCATGTTTCATCCAGAAGATACCGTTATTGACATTGCCGGCCACAGAATCGGCGGCGGCAGCACGTTGATCATTGCCGGGCCTTGTGCGGTGGAAAGCGAAGAGCAGCTGATGGTCATTGCCCAACAAGTTAAAGCATCCGGCGCTCATCTGCTCCGGGGCGGCGCCTTCAAACCCCGGACTTCCCCCTACAGTTTTCAAGGCCTGGGTGTTCAAGGTCTGGAGCTGCTGCAGCGCGCCAAAGAGCTTACGGGAATGCCGATTGTGACAGAGTGCATTTCCGTGGATTCCGTAGGCATTGTAGCTGAGTATGCTGATGTGATCCAGATTGGTGCCCGCAATATGCAGAACTTTGCCCTGCTGAAAAAAGTAGGCCAGACAAACCGGGTTGTCCTGCTGAAACGAGGGATGTCCGCGACAATCGAAGAGCTGCTCATGGCTGCCGAGTACATTCTGGCTGAGGGGAATGAGCAGGTCATTCTGTGTGAACGCGGCATCCGCACATACGAAACATATACCCGCAACACACTGGATGTCAGTGCGATTGTCGCCATTAAAGAGTTGTCCCATCTGCCCATTATCTGTGATCCAAGCCATGCGGCGGGCAAATGGGAAATGGTCACACCTCTCGCCAAAGCAGCGATTGCCGCCGGTGCTGATGGGCTGATGGTGGAAGTTCATCATCAGCCGGAAATGGCTCTGTCCGACGGCAATCAGTCGCTGAAACCCGAGCGGTTCGAGCAGTTGGTCGCTGCCGTCAATCAGATTGTAGCTGTGAACAAAAGCCTGACTGATTGATACAGCCCTGATTCAAACCAGCGGCAGAATTACAGGAAGTCCCTGAAGAGCTGATCAGGGACTTTTGGTTTTGGCCTGCTTTCACGCTGGCTAGCGGTAAGAACCATAAGAACTGTTGCGGTTGCCTGGTGTTGGCAGCGGCAAATACCACAGTTCCCAACTGCCATCAGGCAGACGGCCGTAGGCGACGTTACGGGCGATTTCTACCGCCGGCAGAAAATCAACCATCTCTCCTGCAGGATCTGCCAGAATGATCGGTTCCCCCATTGCGTTGATGCTGAAGTTGGTATGGATCTCCCCATTGCCCGCTGTATCCTTTCCCGACGCGAAGACAACGAGATAGCCTTTAGCCTCAATCACTGTCCCGTGGGGAAACTGCCATTTGCGGGTTTCGGACTCATCATCACTCAAAAAGTACCCGGATAAGTCAACTGCATACGAATTCGCATTGTACAGTTCAATCCAATCAGAGCTATCGCCCTGACGATCCCGCAGCACTCCGCCGTTGGAAGACATAATTTCGTTGATATACACAATCTGCTCTTTGATGCTGGGCAAATTGTATGGTTCTCTGACAGCAATCCGATCCCAGTACGGCCTGACGGTGGCGTAATCATCGCGGCGTGGGTCGGCATGCAGGGGATTGTCCCGAAGATCGACCTCGGCTTCTATGCCCAGTTGCTGCAGATCTTGCAGTGCCCCCTGCTCCATCAATTCACCCAGGACTGTCAAATCGGTTACACCGGTATTGCGGATATTCAGCCGTCTCAGCCTGACCAACCCTCTAAAAGCGTTGATCTGATCGCCAACCTTCACATTGCGCATGATCAGTGTTTCCAGATTGACCAAGCCGGTGATCACGGAAATGTCCGCTGCCGGGGTTGAATGGAGATTCAAGTAGCGTAGTCCGGTCAGGTTCTTGATTGGGCTCAAATCAGTTACAGCTGTTTCCCGCAGATTCAGGCTGACAAGCTTCGTTAAACCCTGGACTGGTGTCAGGTCCTTAATGGGGTTGCCTCTCAAATCGAGGGATTCCAGATTTTTCAACTGTTCAATTCCGGCCAACGATGAAATGCCAAGATTGCCTAAGTTTAAACTGGTGATCCGCAGCAGATCATCACCTGCGCCGATCCTGGCCATTTCCAACTGCACCGCCAGTTCCAGAACTGGATCATCAAAGGCCAAGCATACCCCACCACTAAAGTAACTTCCTCCAGCAAACAAACATAAAACGATCAGAACAACGGCTGCTTTTTTCAAATCGACTCCCCCTCGCTAGGCTTTATGCATTACTTGTTGTCCTGAACTTGCCCAACCCGATCCGGGCATCAGCGGCCAGCCCTCCAACCGGCATCCTAAGCAAGCTCGAAGATCCGGCAATCACATCAGGGCGGCTTAAAGCTATGCTTTGAACATACTTACTGTTGGCCACCCATCTCAATCCATGTTCCCGCACACACTGGTTCAGCCAGCGCGGCTGTTTGCCTAAGCTCTTGATCTCCAAGATAACGCCTCTACCATAATGAACCCGGAATGCAGGTGCTGCAGGGAACAGCTCCCCCGCTGCTGCGCTCCGTATCCCCCGGTCAATAGTGATGCGCAGGTTGGATGCGCGCCTCGGGCGCAGCCCTTCCCGTTCATACTCAATGATCACCTTCGGTTTTAATGCAAGCAAATGCACCAAACGTTCAAACTCGATTAAAACTGGATCGTCGTTTGCGGGAAAATGCCCGGTCTCCATAAAGGTTTCATACCATGCGCAGGAAATAAACGTACTGTATTTAAGTGAAAAATTGCCGGCTTTTGTCTTTAGTTCTACGGAAAGGGGATCAGCAGGGATAGGGCTGTAGGATCTGATCCGCAGCTTGACACGGCTGCATAAACCACCCCTATTTTCAAATAAGCTGTGATAATCATCGGTGTCAAAATACAAACTGCGGACAAAATAAGGCCGTTCCTTTGAGTAATAATCACGTTCAAGGCCGCTTGCGAGAATCTGATAGCGCACTGGATAGATCTTCGCTGTATCGAGCCGGTATTTGTATTCATATCTTTGAGTAACCCGCACAAATCCACATCCTTCAGCATGGCATTCCTGGTTGATTAAATAAACACTAAAACAAAAGCTACAGCTACATTGGCAGCACCAGCTGCGGTGCCAAAATGGACACAGAAGTAAGCTGGTCAAGCTCGCCAACAGCACCCGCCAGCTGATCGATCAGCTCAGGGTTCGCCTTGGCCAGTTTCAATTCAATGATTCTTTCCCACCGGCCTTCTTTTACCTCGTGAGAGCGAAGGTATGCCTCAATCCCAAACCCGGCAATCAACCGATCGACGGCATCGGCTGGATAATCTCCCTCACCCCTGATAATAAGTACATATTCAGCCTTTTTGGGGATGCCGTAATTGGCAAGATGCATGATTACAAACATGATTGCTATCAGCACACTGGCAATGAGCACAATCCCCAGATTGTTCGTACCTGCTCCCAAGCCGGCTGTGATTGACCAGAACAAAAACACCATGTCCCGGGAATCCTTGATTGGAGTGCGGAAACGGATAATGGACAATGACCCCACCAACCCCAGGGACAAGACCAAGTTGCCTTGGATAAAAAACATCACACACGCAACCACCGGCGCAATTGCAACCAGGGAGGACAAAAAGGTTGCTTCGTAGCTTAGGCCCCGGTGTGTTAATTTATATACGAGAGCAATCCCCAAACCAATTCCAATAGACAACAGCACCCCTATCACAAATCTGGCGAGTAGATCCGGCGTAACCGTAATCAGTTCCAAAAATGCCTGCCACATATACAAATACCACCTCTTAAGATTGTACACCACTATAATTCGTTTAAAGATCCAAAAGTCCTTGTTGCATAGGAAAAGCCCTGCCGTCACGGCAGGGCTGAGTTTGGTCAGGCCGTTTACTGTTTAAACAGATCATCCAGGAGTGCCTGCACCTGCGGGGCAATCTCATCCATTGCTGCAGCTGCGCCTTTTCGGCCGCCGAGCACATCTGAAACCGGTGTGCTCAAAACAGTCCAAATATCAGTAGACTGAAATGGGTCCCCTTCTCCCTGCCAGCTATCTATTGCTTCCATATACATCCTGAAATGCTGCTGATCAGTCATGTATAGGTCAATCTGTTCATCCAATTTTTGCTGTCTGTCACCGGGACGGTACAAGTAGTTGGCCAATGCAATCAGATCCTCCGGAGCTTCCGCATTTGTCGGCAGAGTCATCATCCAGAATGCAAAGGTTGGATAATAATGGCGCTCAGCATGCGGGCCTCTGGGCATTGGGACAAAGCCAAAGTTAACCCCTGCAGCTTGAGCATGGCGGTTTCCGGCCAAATGGGTGTGTATTTTAAAGCCTACTTTACCGGCATCATAACTGCCGGAGCCCATGATACCCTTTTCTCTCCAGCGGATAATCGTGTTGAACGCCTCTATGGCATTCTCGCGATTATAGGCGAATACCCACTTGCCATACTCTTGAACAGCTGTTTCCGCCCCGTTTGAATGGGCGAACCGAATAAAGGCGTCTCTCCCTGCAACATCGTCAATACCTCTCTGATCAATGACGCCGTCGCCGTCGGTGTCTTCGGTGATCACCGTTGCCAGTTCTTCCAGCTTGTCATAGGTCCATTCACCGGCAAGATAGAGCTCCCATGGATCAGGCAGACCGTATTTCTCGATCAGGTCTCTGTTGTAGGACATAATCATGATTGATTCATTGAAAACATCCTCATGAACTCCGATACCGTAACGTTGGCCTTGATATTTCAGCTTCTCGATGGTGTACCTGTCAGCAGGCGGCAGCCACTCAAAGAATTCATCCGGCAAGTAATCATCTGCCGGCAGCAGCATCCCTGCAGACACCAAAGCGAAATACCCTTCCCGATGAGGAGTCCGGATAATATCATATTTTGAATCTCCTGCCATGATTCGGGCTATGATCTGGTCTGCGCTCTCCAGCCTTATTTCGTTAAATTCGACATTGAATAATTCCTTTGCCCGATCCACCCGGTTTGGGTCATGAACCAGGTCCGGTAAGGCACCGCGGATAATGGTCACCATCTTGCCGCCAAAATCGACTTCATCCGGTGATTTGACACCAGGAGGCAGCTCATACTCAGCACAGGCAAAGCCCGCCGCCAGAACCACTACACAGACAATCGCAATCAACATCACACTAATCCTTTTCATTATACTCCTCCTCGTTTGTTTTTGCTTGTAGTATGATGCAGTTAGATCATCCTACTGTGCAATTAAGCTGATAAAGTGTGAAATCACCTCCCTGGCCTGCCCGGATCGCTGATCCCTTCCAAAGCTATCCAACTAGGCCAGTACGTTCAATACTCTCAACAAAGTACCTCTGCAGAAATGCATAAAGCAATAACAGCGGAAGGATGATCAGGAAGCTTCCTGCATTATTGACCAGCGAACCCTCTACGGGTGCGTGCAGGTACTGATCCCCCAGGACATTGCGGGTTAAACTGCTTAACATAATGGGCAGGAGTTTCCCCTTCGGCCAGTAAAAACTGGTCAGGCTGTAATCATTCCACATCCAGACAAAAGAGAACAGAAACACAACCACCAAACCATGAATGGAACCAGGAAGCACAACTCTGAAAAAGGTGCGGAACGGCCCGGCGCCGTCCACGTAGGCTGCCTCTTCCAGTTCCTTGGGGGCTCCCCTAAAAATCTGCCTCATGATATAAATGTAAAGTCCATTCCTGAAGCCGGAGGCTGTTATTGCCGGGAGTATAAACGGCCATGCAGAACCGAGAAGATTAAACCCGCCATCAGGAAGTATGCCAAAGAAATCGAAGAACCGGAAATTCAAATACAATGGAATCAGAATTAACTCCGGCGGAATCACCAGTGAAAAAATCACCAGCGAGAACCAGAATCCATTGCCGAAAAACCGATACCGGGCAAACCCATACCCAACCAAGGTACACGATATAAGCTGCAGTGAACTGACGCTGAAGGCAAGCTTAAAGGAATTCCAGAAAGCAAGAGGATACTCCATAAACCTAAAGGCCAGCTTATAGTTGTTCAGGCTGGGATACTTGGGAATAATCAAGACTGATGGATCCCAGATATCGCTCCGGGTCATGACTGAAGAACTGAGCTTCACGATTAATGGATACAGAATCACATAGGAAATGCCTATCAGGATCAGGTATCGCAGCACCGCTCCAATAACAGAGCCGATCCGGCGGAAATTGAGAACGCTCTTACCGTTCACTATCAGTTTTCCGTAGCTGATATAAGCAGTTGCTTTGGCCATGTTCAAACCTCCCGGCAGTTAGTCATGATAGAATACCAATCTATTGAAGATCAGGTAGACGATTACCAATACAAGGCAGATTGCTCCGAAATAAATCCAAGACATTGCTGCACTCACACCAAAACCAGCTCCCTGAGAGGTCGTGTCCCGAATCAACTGGATCAACGAGTTGGAGGTGGAGATAAAGAAGTCGATAATGGTGTAAATGATGTTGGTCAAAATCAAGGGGCTGACCATTGGCAGAGTTATCATCCAGAAATTCTCCCATCCTGTTGCACCTTCAACCTGGGATGCTTCATAGAGAGACGGCGATATCGACTGCAGGCCTGCCAGGAAAATCAGGATTTGAATACCCGATGAATTGACAATGGTGGCAATCCCATCAACAGCCATGGAGATGTACTCCATAAGTTGTTCGGGCATCTGCATCCGCATCAGAAATGCCGCCATGACCTGAGGATCAATAATAGCATAGTTCTCTACGACTTGCTCACCGATGATCGCCATCATATAATCCTGAATCTCAAGCTGCAAGATGATACCTGATGCCATGACCACCGGCAGGAAGAAAATGATTCTGAAAACCAGGCGCCCCGGAAACCTCTGGTTCAACAAAAGAGCTGCAAAGAAACTGAACACTATAATCCAAAACACGTTCAGCAGCATAATCCCCATTACTTCCACAAGCTGGCGCAGAAAATCCGTATGCACTCTCAGGGCAAAGTAATAGTTCTCAAAACCAATGTATGTTGTGTCAAAACCGGTTGCTGTGATAGTCACTTCAGTTACACTGAGGATAATCGACTGGATTACCGGTGCCAATACAAATAGCGTAAAGCCAATAACAAAAGGTAAGATAAAGATATATCCGTAGAGATTGTCCCTCTGGCGCAGTGTCAACCTGAAACGCCTCACTGAAGCTCACCCTCCCTAATCAACTTGTAACTCATGCCCTCAATCTCGATTCCCTGATACTCGACTCTATCTCTGCTATAGTTGACCATAATTGACAGCCCATTTTCGTAAGTGGTCAGATATAGATCGTTGGCAAGCATCTTATGATTGATGATTCTTTGGCCTTGGACTTGATTCAACACTGCATTGACTTCCTGATAAACATTTACAGCGCTCTCCAGCCAATCACGATAATGATTAGGGAAGAGATGATTGAATTCTGTTTCTTTTACTGAAGTCCCTTCCGCATGCATCCAGCTGAAGTAAGGAGCCGCACCGGTTTCCAACAGCTTCAAAATAGCAAAGTCGTAGTCTGCAGAATGATTCAATGGAAAACCGGTATAGTTTACAAAACCATGCAGCACAATCTGGCAGAACGGTACGCTGCGGCTGACAATATTGTAATTATTGGCTGTCAATGGAATATTGATCAGGTGGCTGGCGTACGGGACTGCATACATATTTGCCTTGTTAATCATCAGATCCAAATTGTACTCCTGTTGTAACCTTTTCATGGCATTGGCGTTGATTACCAGGGAGTCAGCTCTGGAGACGGGGTTGTTCAAGTCGAAGTCAGAATTGATCTGGCTGCCCAAATCACCCAATGACAATCCCCCGATATTGAATTTTTGATAGTCAGCCATGAATCTTTGGACCATACTATCCACCTGCTGCGGGGATAACACCCAGACCGATGCCCAGTTGTCCCTTACCATCCATACCGGCTGTCGGTTGAGGCTTTGGGCTACGTCCCGTTTCAGATTGACTCTGATGATCTCGTCATCGTAGATATTCAAGAAGTCTACATCGGGATAGAATCCAACATCCCTATCCGCCATGAAGTCAATCAGCTCGCTGAAGTCCTTGCTCGAACCCAGTTTGGTTTCGATCCGGGCCCGCCTGGGCATCGGCGGAAACAAACCTCCTTCCCGCCATCCAAGATAGCGTACTTGGATATTGTCAACCTTGTTCTCAATCAGCTCATTGACTATCTCCTGTGCCTGCTTAAATGTGGTCAATGGTGTGATCACATCCCGGGGAATACCCATAATCGATTTCCGTTCCGGGACAGCACCTACCAATTCCAGGTAAAAGGGCACATTCTCTTTAGGATCAATTCTTGTCAGGCCATACTTATCGATCATGTGCTCCTGGAACCGCAGCGCCATACCAACATAATCTGCTTCTTCTTCAGTCAAGAAGGTGTACCTAATCACGATATCTTCATTGGGAAGGGCGGAAGCATAGGCTTTAATCTCGCCGCGGGCCCGCCGATCCAGCTCGACAGTACGATCAGTCCTAGTGAGGCTCACAGTCCCGTAAGGCAGCAGGACATACTCGCTGGAAACCTTGGCATATGGGATATTATTACTGGCAGTGTTTGCCTTAACCCGACCCATCCCGTGCCCTTGTTCAATCACAGCCATGAACGCACGGTCTTCTTCCTTCAGGCCGAACACGGGCATGTATAATCTCTCTCTCAGATAGCGATCCATGGGATCCTTCCAACCGTGTTCATCCAAACCATAAGCTACACTGTTGTCAATACCGTATATGTCCCGGGCATACTGAACCGCAGTGGCTACTTTGATGTCAATCAGCGCCCCAGAACCGTCAGGTACGAAAATATACCCTTCTTTGCCCGAGGGGGAAGCACCAAAGTGAGGCAGTATATTGATCGAATAGAGCGGGAAATCAACCAAAGCCCCGCCAATCTGGCCGAAATAATCGTAGATCTGCGGCCGGTTCGTCGGCCTGAAGTAACTTGATACCCCAGTGATGTAGCGGTCGTTCGGCTCAACCTGCAGGGGGTAATAAACCTTTTCCATGGGAATCTTGACTATCAGTGAATCATCTTCAACAATCAGCTCCATGGTAATCTCAAATGTCTCCACATTTAAGACTGGCGGTTTGATCTTATTGGCTTTATGATCCTCGGCGATTTCATGAGGAGTATAGGCAATAGCCTGCATCATGTCTTGAATATCGGTGCGGTCCCATGGCCTAATCGTATTGTCAATCACATAAGCAGGAGTTTCAATTAACTGATCAACATGGCTTAACCGGATGTCATCGCGCTCGGTAAGCTCATCATTGGCGGCCACAACTGTGTCAACCAACAAAAGTGTCAACGTGGTTTTATCCTTGTCACTCAGGGACTGGCCTGGGGAAACCACAGCATAATCACCAAACTGCTTATCCAGGTTGGGCATGGTAGCTATGGAAATACGCGGGTTCTCTTCGCTGACCGGTGCCAAGCCTATCAGTTTGTACTTGCTTTTCAACCAAGACGCATCCTTGTCGGACAGCCGGGGTAGAATTTCGTTTTCAAAACGGTGCTGCGGAACCATCAGCGGCAGCCAGTCGTCAGCAATCCAATCCGGCCCGAATTTATATCTGATGCTAATCCCTCCAGGAATTTCCTCTATCCAGGCCTGGCCGTATTCAACACTGTCTTTGAAATTGTTCATTGTCTCCATTTCATCTGACGGGTTGTAATAAATGATTGACAAGGTATCCTTATCGGTACGGCTGCCGGGAGGGACAGAATACCAGATCTGTTTGGTCTCGTTGTGCTGGACCAAGAAATATGTTGTCGCATCGTCAATGTATAAAGATATTACATCGGAGGCTGCGGCCAACCGGTAATTGACTGGAACTTCATCAGCAAACCCTACTTCAACGGCCATCAATAAAGAAACAAACAGAACAACCAAAACTAGGCCGGTGTGCTTTAACCTCATAACTGTCAGCTCCCTTCTACCAATCTTACCTTAATGCGATCTCAAGATACAGCCTATAGATAAACCCAATTACCTGGATAACCAAGCTGGTAAACAACATCATGATAAAGATGACTACGGCAATACCGGCAATGGTTAATATGGACGTAAGCGTAGTTTTGATGCCCGTATATTCATGGGTAACCATAGTACCCACAAAGAGCAATCCTACCATCCAAACCAGAGCAATCCAGGTTGCCAGAGCAATAAAGGATCCTTCAGGCTCAATCAGAACATGGCTGCATATGGTTAATGGCACAAATATCAAAATCAAAGGAGTCATGGCATAGGCGGTAGCAACATAAATATCTCTAAATGTGCCCTTCCCTTCCATCAGTGTGGTTAATGCCCAATTGCACGCGCACCACAGGAGTACTGGAATCAGAATACCCATTGCCTCGGAAAAAATGTTCAAGTATTGTACCTGCAGCTTGTTAAAGATAAAAGCTGTATACTGCCTTCTGAATACCCAGGCAAGGACAGTTAAAAGCATTAGAATATTTGCGGCGCCAACCGTACCCCGTTTTTCATACTTTAAATCCCAAAATCCGTCAAACGGATGGAAAATCACATGCAGTGCATAGCGCAAAGCGTCTAAAGTGCGGAGGAACAACGCCTTAAACGTTCTGGTGTCTCTAATCGGCACACCCATGTAGGTGGTAGTTGCTGCTGTCTCTGCCCAACTCGCTACTATTCTTCGGCCAACAGCCGCTTTAAGCCTGGCCCAAAGGCGGTATCTGGATATCAAATACGCTCCAACGACAATTAAAACAATCGACCAGGCGACCCAGCGAAAATGATCATTGACCCAATACTGCCGATACTTGGTAAAAGCTTGAGAATAACCGGAACGGTTTTGGCCGTGCCGGAATGATTCCATAGCTTCTTCGTAGTAGCCGTCATAGAACAATGCTCTGCCAATACCCGTGTGTGCCACATCGAGATTGGGATTAATCCGCGTCAGCTCCTGCCAAATCTCGGTCGATCGCCGGTAGTCGCCGACATCATAACGTTCCAAAGCATTGTGAATCAGCCGGACATAGTCAGTCGGTTCAAAAATGGTAAGCCGCCCGTCGGCATCGAGAACCAGGATTTGCTCTCCGCGGGCTGTAATAGCTTGCGGGCGAGTGAATAGCCCGACGGCATCACCGATTCCGCCGAAAACATAAAGCAGGTTCCCATGGCCGTCATATGTGAAAATCCGCCCTCGCTGCCGATCCAAAACAGTGGTCATGCCGTATTCACGGCCGATAACATCCACAAACCGGCTTCTGGTATCATTGCTCTCATCAGTGGTAAAGCCTGTAGCCGAGTCTCCCCGCATGGGGACAAAGCCGGCCCGCGTGATAATATCCATGCCGGCCGGATTGAGCTTCTTAAGCGCCTCGTCCTCTGCAGGGCCGGCCACCGCTGCATAGATAAACCCTTCTTTATCAACATCAATGCTGGCGTACTCGATTGGCAAGTAAAGCTGGCTGCGCTGGCGCTGCTCATCAGACTGAAGATAGCTCCAAAACAGCTCCAATGCTGACCGGCTCACCTTTGGAGCCCCGACAAACCCAGTGAACTCGCCCTCATTATTCAGCACCATAATACCTTCATATAAGTCCAGGGCAATAATGTAGACTCGGCCGATATAATCGACCCCTATCTTGCGCGGCCTAAAAACAAAACGGGGTGGGAAGAATTCCGGATAGTCCTCATGGGGAGATGTGATTATGTCCAGCAAATTTCCATCATTGCCTAGAATCACAACCCGTTCCTTGCCGGTATCAGCCACATAGATCGTACCGTCGGGCGTAATGAAAAACCCTTCTGGTGAGCTGAATTTGTCAACCACATCGCCATTCTGGAACTCAGTGATCGCCCGGAGAAACTGAAAGTTTTCATCAAGCTCAATAATCCGGTGCTTGCCTGTATCCAAAATATAGACTCGATTGCCCACAACAGTGATATCTTGGGGATTGGACAGCTGTTCGGCACCCATGTCCAAGCCAGTCATCATCCGCACCGGCAGGTATGCATGGGGTGCCGGCACGGGCGAACCCCAAAAATCATAGGTATAACTCTCATATGGTACGACCAGTGATTCCACAGCCAATGCTGTTGTGCCCAAAAGCAGCATCAGGATCAATATGATTGCCGGCAGGAAATAAACTGGTATTTTCTTGGTTCCACTTGGTCTCATGCAGGTCTCCCCTTCCAATATCATCATTGTGGATACTTAACAGCAATAACTGCCTCAATCTTAGATGTTAAATCTTACGTAATTAATTGTTCGCTTTATATTAACCAAATCCTCTTTTGGTTTCGCTGCAGAAACATAGATCCATTTACATCCTGCTGTCTGCATCATGATATTTTAATTATATATTAACATACATGTGAATTTCCCTCTATTTTTGCCGAAAAACAACCAGTTTTTATACATATTCGCCGAAGTTTGCACGGCAAAAAAGCCCGGGTTCATGAAGCCTAGGTTTGCTTCATGAATCCCAGGCCCTGCTTTGGTTCATCAGAATTACGCACTTACATAATGAACCCCAGCATGGTCTCAATGTTTTTGATAACGGCTGCATCATCCAGTTCCAACCACACCTCTGCGGGAATGAATGCAAACCAAGCCGGATTCACTCCCTGGTGCACCCCCGCGTCACCGGCCACCGCAATCCGGATTACATGCTCACCTGCGGGCAGCTGCACCGGATCAAAGTAGCTCAGCTTATAGGTACGGAAATCTCCGGTGGAGTGGAACACCATCTCCAGTATAAATTCACCGTCAATGCTCAGCTGGCGGTAGGCATACTCCCTGTTGGTCCCATACATGGCGGCAGGGATATAAATGCCTTCCTCCGGTATTGTAACCTTCCACTCTAACCAATGGCCCTGGTAATCCCAATGGGAGAACGTTGGATAGGCCCGATCAGTCGGGAACTGGACATCTCCGTCACCTTGATTGACAAAATCTACTGCTTTGAATGCGACAATCCTGTCGGCATAGGTGTTGGCGGATACAGCCTGGGCTGCGCCCAGAGACAAGGCCAATGCCAGTAAAACAAGTACTAACTGCCTTCCCATTGATGTCACTCCATCCTTTCCTTACCAGGCTCCCTTGATTCGTTCAACACCGATGGCTTCCTCGATCCGGATCAAGAAGTCATCGTCAACAGCGAATTCAGCAGGGGACACAAGGGCAAGATAGGCCAGATTCGTTCCTTTCCTTTCTCCTGGAGTACCGGCATGAGCCAGCACAAGTTCAATTTCTTTGGCCTGCTCAATATTGATCCCCCGTACCACCTGATAACCCCACTGGTCAACGGCACCACTGCCGGCAAACCCGCCTGTGCCGGGCAGCTCGATTGGACCAGGTAATACCTGCTCTCCATCTATGGTCAAAGCCCTCTTGGTATACTGAGAGTCTTCCTTGGTGGCATAGCGGAGCACCAGTGCATACTCACCTGCTTGAGGCACATCAAGTTTCCATTTCAACCAATGCCCATTCCAGTTCCAGTGGCTGAAAGCTGTATTGGCAGCGTACCCCCGTGTGTCGTCAATCGCCCTTACACCATTATGATCATCTGAATTCGGGGAGTTCAGATAGTTTTGCGAAGAATCTCCAGGTCCTTGATCTACAAAATCCCAGGCTTTGGCTCCAACAATCACCAACTCGCTAACTCTCAAGGTGATTTCAGCTTCCAAACCCTCATACTGATACTTGACTATGGCATCGCCATAATAGCCTGCTGCAGCAGTAAACTGTGCTTTGCCCGGATCATCTGGATCAGGAGCCAAAGTGCCTGCCGCTTCTGTAACCAGGACCCAACCCTCACTGATTGGCTCAATCTTCACCCTGCTCCCGTCGGCGGCGGCACCGCTGACCGTGACAACCGTAGACATGTTTGGTTCAACGGCTGAGCTTCCAGCGATCAACACCAGGCTGTGCAGTTCCTTGTCACCAGCACATCCCACCAACACCAATGCGACAATTAAAAAAACGATCGACCCGGCTTTACGCCACATACTTCTCCCTCCTCTTTACGGATTGATAGTTGAATGCGCAGCCGGCAGGCCAGAGCCTGCCGGCATTAAGTTACAATCCCAAGATTGAGTTGACACGGCTGACCAAGTCTGGGCTTGCCGCAAGCCCACCGGGGTAGACCAAAGCAATCCAAGCAGGGTTCAACCCAGCAGCAACTTCAGGGACTATGTTCTCAATATGCAGTATTCTCTTGCCCGCCTCCAGCCAGATTGGTTCCAAAGCCAATGTCCGCCATTCTTCCGGGTTTCGGCCAAACCCGCCTGTATTAGGGAACTCAACTGATTCCAATACCAACTGCCCGTCGACACTGACACTGCGGAAAACATCGTACCGGGCTCCTGTGGAATACATGATCACCGGAACGTATGCGGCTGATTCCGGTATCTCAAATTCCCATTCCAACCAGTGCCCGAGATTGTCCCAGTGCGAGAAGCAGGGATAAGTGCGATCGGTCTGGATCTGCACCGAACCCCCATCCTGGGCCACAAAATCAAGGGCGCTGACAGCAATGATCCTTGCGCCAACGATCAGCTGGGTTTGATCCGAATACTCCCCAACTCTAACCGTAATGGTTACTATGCCTGCTTCAGAAGCCAAAAACACAGCCTGATTATCTTCCAGTGCTGAGATCGTTCCGCTGGTCACTTCCCACACTGGTGTTTCCCCCAGCTCAACAGGGGCATTCATTCCTGTCAGGCCTACAACCTTAAGCACTACCTCATCGCCAACGTCAATCGATCCCGCCGGCACTTCAATCTTTACCTTGATCGAATCAGAGCTGCATCCAAACAGCAACATCGCTAAAGCCAAGATTATTGCAAGGTTTAAGCAGTTCTTTTTCATAACCTTGTCAATCCCTTCTGCGATTTTACTGCCGGGACCTGTCAGCCTGAATCACAGGCCCCGTGCAATGCTCCAAAACGCAATCCACAAGTCTACTGGGATTGCACTATTCAGCGGCCAAATCCACAACCTTGATGTTGTCGATATAGGCTACTTTATCCACATCGCGCTTGGTGATCGCTGCTCTGAATTTTACCACAGGGCCATCCCCGCCCGCTTCCTCAAACGGAGATCCATCGGGAGGTGTGAGCTCATACCGGACACCGTCCACTATTACACTCACCTTATAAACCCTGGCCGCATCGTTCCATTCAAACTCGACTGTAACCCACTTGCCGTTTGGCAGGCGAACACCACCCTCGTCATAATAGGGCTTGTTTGCCCCATCAGGCCTGCGGTATCCCATCTGACCGCCGCTTGTGACAAACAACCCGCCTATTCGGCCTTTCTCAGAGTGGAGCTCCAGGTTCACATTTTCAGTTACATTGGGATCCTTGTAGAGATCAACTGTCAGACGATGGTTGAGCAACGGCTGATCAAACACAATCTCCGCACCGCCTTCGGCACTTGGCACACTGATCAGCTTAAGTGCTTTGGATCCATCAGCTGCTGTGTCCGCAGAAACCCGGGCGCCGGAATACCCTGCGGCATCATGGACATCCTGGTTAAGAATGGTCCATCCTGCCGGATAGGCGTCCACTTCGTGTGCTTCAAAGGATTCGAAAAACACTACAGGATCCGCCGCTGCCGCACCGAGCCCCAATCCTGCCAGCAGCATTACACCTGCCAGCAGCAATACGAATAGTTCCTTTCTCATCTTAATACCCCTCCCTGATTGTTTGGATTCTACATAAACTCCGGGTTTACCGGTCACTATTCTCCTCGCTGTCAAACAACACTTCACCCTGTCCGTTTTCCACCAATACTCCTTTAAAACTCACCTGCTCACAAGCTTCCGTAAAGACTCCCTTTTTCGCTGTAATCTGGACCTGGTTAAACCGCAGCCTCCGAAGGGGCATTTCCGGAAGCCCCCTCAGAAATATGCCTATTTCCGCATTACGGCAGATTACATTATTAACGGTTATGTCGCAAAACTGAGGTGTTTCCTCCGTAACCGCCGGAACAGCCTGATCATCGGGAAAAGCATCATAATACATATCGAAAATAATCGCGGGGCCATCAATATTGATCATATTGATCTGGTCGATGTCGATCTTCTCAACTACTCCGCCCCGGCCCCTGGTCGTTTTAAACCTAAGGCCCACATCAGTGCCAATAAACTGGCACCGGGCTACGGATACATTTCTAACACCGCCGGACATCTCGCTGCCTACCACAAAACCTCCATGGCCGTGATAGACGGTGCAATCGCGGATGACTACGTTTTCTGTAGATACCCCGATTCTGCGGCCAACTTCATCTTTGCCCGATTTAAGGCAGATGGCGTCGTCGCCAACGTCAAATATTGATTTTTCCACAATCACGTTGCGGCAGGACTCAAGATCCAAACCATCGCCATTTTGTGCATACCAATGATTGCGAACAATAATATTGCGGATGACAATATTCTCGCACAACAGCGGATGCAGGTTCCACATGGGCGAGTTTTGAAAGATCGGGCCGTCGATCAAGATATTCTTACAGTTGACCAGGTTCATCAGACGCGGCCGCAGATATACCCTGACAGCTTCATAGTCCTCCAGCTGCACTTTTGCATGTTCCAGCTGCCGGAGCGCCCGGGCACCGTGCATGGCGGCAGCGTTCGGCCACCAGATATTCGCCTCTTCATCGACAACACCGCCGGAACCTGCCAGTTTACGCCATTGGCTCTCCGTCAATTTGCTGCGCTTGACCGGCCGCCAATACTGGCCTGAACCATCGAAAATCCCACTGCCTGTGATCGCAATGTTCTCCAGACCCTCGCCGAACAATGGTGGCGTTACCATGACATGTTCAATGCCGTTTAAATTGATCTTTCGTACGGGATACTGTTCATAGTCGGGTGTAAACAACACCAAGGCACCCATTTCCACATGCAAATCAATGTTGCTTTGCAGGATAATCGGCCCGGTCAGCCACAATCCTTTCGGAACAACCACCCGGCCTCCACCTTGGCCTGCACATGCCGCAATTGCCGCATTGATCGCGCCCGTGTTCAATGTGCCGTCGGGAACCGCCCCAAAGTCTACAATGCTGACGGCGTTATCTGGAAAGACTGGTTCATTTATGTGTAAAGATTCGAGCACAACGCCACCCCTAACATGGATTAGTTCTTGGTCTATGCACGGGAAGGGGAATCCTCCCCCTCCCATGCCCTATTGTTCAGTTACCTTTAGTTCTGGCCCAACAAATCATCAAGGTTTGCTTGAATGATAGGCTTTAACGCTGCCATAGCCGCCGCCGGGCTCAGATTACCCTGGCCGACCTGGCGGACATCATCCTGATATGTGGCCAAGAAGTTCTCAAACAGCCTGGAGATCTGCCCTTTCCACTCCAGGTTGCCTTCCAGGAAGACCATGGCAGACTCCTGATTGCGGACATGCCTTGCCAGGACATCGCTTTGAGGGGCATCCTCTTCACGCCAGAGGAAAGTCTTCAGAGCAACCAAAGCTTCCGGATCCTTGGCATTACTCGGCAGCAGAGTTGTACTGATAGCTTGTACTGTCCATTGATAGTCGTCAACACTTGGCCCTTTGGGATAGGGCACGAGTACCCATTCGTCGGCCATAGGCATCAGATAATCAGGCAGCTGCCAGGCTCCAGCATAAAACCACATTGCCGCCCTGCCGTTAACAAAGGCGTTTCTCAAATCGCCGGAAGCGTTGGTGGGCATCTGCACTTTCAGCTCAGTCCACCACATGCGGTACTGCTCCAGTGCTTCCAGATAGGCAGGTTCATCTCCCGTGAAGATTACTTTGCCATTCTCATCGACGCGGGTCAGGCTGGCACCGTTGGATACAGCCAGATCCCATGGACGGGCATCAACAATACCCCATTGATCAGTCTCCCCATCGCCGTCGAGATCGGCAGTTGCAGCTACGGCAATCCTGGTGGCCGCATCCCAATCCCATTCTCCGGCCAAGTACAGCTCATAGGGATCCTCCAAGCCTTCCCGATCAATCAAAGTCTTGTTATAAGCCACAAAAATCAAGTCGTTTTGGTAACCAAAGATCGGCCGCCACTCCATCGGACCGATACCCCAATACTGGCCTTTGTATTTAAGTGCTTCTTCTACTGCCAGAATCCCGGGTGGAAATGCATCATAATAACCTTCCGGCAGAATCTTGTACACTGGGTATGCGGCATCGTTGGCTACAAGCTCCCAGTAACCAATCTTGTTCTGGGCATGCCACAGATCATTGTATGAATCGCCTGCCAAGAGCCGGCTGAAATTCTGTTCGGGAATTTCCCGTGTATACAGCCAATCAATCTTGCAGTTGAACAACTCCTCCGCTTCCTCAACCCGGCCCATTACAGCCAAATCGGTTTCAAAATAACCAGGTATCCTGTCGCTGGTCCATGATATGATGGTTACCGTCTCGCCGCCAAAATCATAGTTTTCCGCCGGCTGCAGGCCGAAATCGGTCAGATCAAAAGCGAGAGCGGTGCTGCCAAAGGCCAGCAGACTCACTACTATCCCAACAACCAACAACTTCCTCACTAGCCAATACCTCCTTTGAGAATTTCGAGTTAAGCGGCTGCTCACCTAAGCTAAACTGTCTATTTCCCCTATCACCCCCACCCCCGTGATGTACGTTGTATCCCTTTAATCATCCCACTATACCTGTGCGCTCCACACTCTCAATGAAGTAGCGCTGCGTGAACCCGAACAGGATCAACAGCGGCAGAATAAACAGGATCATCCCGGTGTTGTTCAACAGGGAAATATAGTGACCTTGGAAGTGAGTCCCCAGCGCGTGAGCGTAGCCTTGAGCGGCAGTATCCAGTGTATGGGATAAAAGTACGGCTTTCGGCCAATACATGCCGGTGAAGAAATAATCGTTGTACTGCCAGACAAAGGCAAACAGAAAGACGATCACCAAAGCGGGAACCGCCCCCGGCAGCATTACCCGCAAGAATGTCTGCATGGCGTTGGCACCGTCGATGTAGGCCGCTTCCTCCAGGGACTTGGGCGAATTCTTAAAGAACTGGCGCATGATGTAGATAAACAAGCCGTTGTTAAACCCCGTGCCGCTCGCGGCCATGAAGACAAACGGCCAGACACTGTCCAAGAGGTTGATTCCAGGTTTGGGCAACACAAATGGAATGGAGAAGTACCGGAAATTGAGATACAAAGGCAAAATGATGATCTGCGGCGGTACAATCAGCGTAAAGATGGCCAGGGCAAAAATCAGTCTGGCAGCTGGAAAACGGAACCGGGCCAGACCGTAGCCCACCAATGTACAGGATGCCAGCTGCAATAAGGCGATCAGCAGAGAAAAGGATAGGGAATTCCGTAAAGCGGTGAGATACTTCATATGCACATACATTGCCTTATAGTTTTCCCATGTGAAATTGCGGGGAATCCACTTCACAGTCTGATCATACAGATCCCGTTCCATCATGAATGACGACACGATCTTGGCCAGCAGCGGCCTTAAGATCACATAACAGATGCTGATCACGACCAAAAACCTGAGGGCTCCGATTACAAATCCGATTACATGCTTACGTTTCATCACACCATCCCTCCTGCCTTACTCCATATAAACGACTTTCCGCGAAATCAACCCGGCAGTTAACAGCAGGAACAGAGCAATGAAAACAAAGTACAACCAGCTCATGGCCATCGCCACTCCATATCCCGCCCCTCCAAACATGTTTGACTTGATAAAGTCAACCAGTGGGTTTGAAGGTATTGTGAAGAAATCGATGATGCTGTAAACGATATTGGTAACAATCAATGGGCTCAGCATCGGGAAAGTTATCATCCAAAAACACTCCCACCCCGTCGCCCCTTCAATCTTGGCAACTTCAAACAAAGAAGGTGATATGGACTGCAAACCAGCTAAAAAGATGAGAATTTGCACTCCCGATGAGCGGATAATTGTCGCTATCTGCTCAGAGCCGCTGACAATATAGGTAACCAACTGCTGGGGAAGCTTCATATACATCAGCACGCTTACCAACTGGCCGCGGCTGAAAATCGTGCCCAGCGTCCCCTGGACTGCCGCTTCTTCAGCCAGCGACGCATCGAGGAAAGCGGAGATATAATCGGCACTTTCCATGCGCATGATGATATCAGCCGCTAAAATCACTGGAAGGAAAAAGACAACGCGGGCAAACAGCCGGCCTTTAAATCTTTGATTAAGCAGTATCGCTGCAAAGAAACTGAACACCAGAATCAGCGGAACGTCTCTCAGCATTTGCAGGGCGGTTTCCGCCAATAACCGGGGATATTCAGCATTGACAAAAAGAGCGTTGTAATAATTATCCAATCCAACCCAAATGAGTTTATACCCTTCCGTGCTGATCTCAAGCTCGCTTAAACTGAACATGATCGATTGGATAAACGGGTATAGGAACATCGCTATGAATCCAATCACAAACGGCAGGGTAAAGAGATGTCCGTTTATTGCCTCCCGTGTCCGCAAACTGAAACGGCTCCCACGCTTTGCCTTCATTATTCGTTCTCCCCCTCAAATACTCGGTAACTCTTCGGTGCGATCTGCTCTCCGTCTATCTCAACCGTCTCAAGGCTGTAATTGACAACAATTTGCACACCATTCTCGTACACCGTCTGATACACACGATCCTCCAGTTCCCGGTGAGCTACAATCCGCTGATCTTGGACATTTCTCAGGATGCCATTCAGTTCATGATAAACCCCTAAAATATCATCAATTGCCCTGCTGAATTCTCCGGTGAAGAAATCAGAATAGACACTTCCTTTGAGTATGCTTGGTTCTGCCGCAAATACTTGGAAGTAGGGGTAAGCCCCCAGTTCCACCATTTTCAGAATGTAATCCCGGTAGTCGCCAACCCGGTTCAGCGGTTCACCGGCATAGGTTATATAGCCGTGCAGCAAAATCTGGGCAAACGGGACCGCTTGATCTGTAATGTCAACACCGCTGTGTTCCAATGGTAAGTTGATAACGCTCGATACATAAGGCAGCGCATAGGCAAGAATGCCGTTGGACTGAATCTCAAGGCCATACTCACCTATAATCTTTTCCAACTGCTTGGTGATGATCTCAACAGCGTTTTCACGAAGCACTACCCTGTTTCGGCGGTAATCACCATACAGCCTGCTTGCCAAATCAGACAGATGAACCCCTGACAGCAGGAATCGCTGTTGTGAAGCAAGATACCCGTCCACCAGCTGATCCAGTTTTGACGGGGATAGAATATAAAACGGCAGCATCGTTACGGGATCAACACTGGTTGCAATGGTCCTGACCAATGAGCGGGAGCCGTCCCGGAAAGGAATGAAAGCATCAAACATCCGGTCATATTTGACATGCTGAAAACTCACCGCGGGGTAGAACTGCCCACCGTTGGCTTTGATCATCTCACCCAATTCAATGAATTCCGCTTCGGACCCCAATGCCGTTTCCAACCTTGCTTTATTCGGATAATAGTGGCTGATACCATTTTTCATCCAGCCATTGTAAGTGATGCTGAGGTTCGCAATCCCCTCGGCATGCAGCTGGGACACGAATGATTTAGCTTGGGCAAAAGTAGTCAGGGGTACAAGCACATCCCGGGGCACACCCAATATGGGGCGCCGGTCCTGAACAGCGCCGATTATTTCCAACATCAGCGGGATCCCTGATTGAGGTCCGAGTTTTCTCAGCTTGCCCTGGTTGACCAGATAATCCTGGTAATAATGGGCCATTCCCGCATAGTCAGCCTGATCTGCATCCAGGAATGCATACCGGATCTGAATCTGTTGATCATACATCTTTGGCTGGTATACGTTGATGGAAGAACCACCGCTGACAACCCATTGAGCTGAGGCACCGTGAATATCCGGCATGTCCCCCTGCAGTGAAGAAGTGGTCCGTTCAAAAATGGCAAACGAAGGGTGAACCGTATTGTACGAGATCCTTCTTCCGGAGACATCTGCCAGAATCCGGCAGATCGTGGCACCCGCTTCCACTATCGCAAACAAGGCCCTGTCTTCATGCTTGATTCCAAAAACCGGAAAACTGTTGATATAGGTCTTTACATTCATGCTGGGCATGCTAACGGCATGATCCTGTTCATAAATCCGCTTAGTATAGGAATTGAGGTGAGTTTTCCCGTTATCAAAGCGGATTATCGATCCGGAGCCATCAGGCACAAACAGATACCCATCGGTTCCCCTCGGGCCCGCACTGAAATAGGGCAGCACATCAATCTGTGTCAGGATATATGTGACCTTTTTCCCTTCATCATTGGTTACATTATCGGGATATTCAATCCCCGAAGTGTCCACACTGACAATCAGGTTTTCGTCATCAAGGCGGTATTCGATCGGCACTTTGAAGATCAAAATGTTCGGCGAGCCTGGCTCAAGGCCGTAGATTTGGTACCCTGCTCCGATCATTGCCGGATCGAATCCCACTGCCCGGGTAATGTCAATGATCGCCGCCCTATCCCAGCTGAGCATGTCCCGATCCCGCTGTTTAAGCATATAGAACGGCTTGCTGATAAACGGCTCCACATCTTCCGGCTTCACATCATTGGGAGACGACAGATTTGGCTTGTAGGTCACCACATGATCAAGAAACACATTGTGAATCACGCGCATATCCCGGGATGTCAGGTTTCCACCTACATCCTTAATCACATATTTGTCGGCAATGTTCGCTGATTCTCCCTCGGCAGGCTCACCCAGTTCCACCAAAGCGTATAAATTGGAGATCGTCCGCTGGGGTCCTGAATCCAATTTGCTGAAAATCTCTGTTTCATACAATTCCTGTTCCACAATCAGTGGCAAGTAGTGTTTGTCGTCCCACTCTTTGCCAAACACATATTCCACGCGAATACCGCGTTCAGTAGGCTGCGCTTCAAACTGGCCGTAACTGACGCTGTCATTATAGCTGTCCATAGTCCGCATGATGTCGCCAGGTTCGTAATAGGTAATCCGCAGTTGAGCTCCCAAGGCATCTTTGGCTGCGCCGCGGGCAACAGTTTCGAACTTGGCCCGATCTTGGGGATTAGTAAACCAGAACTGCTCCGTCCGCTGATCATATACTGCAACCTCAGCTGTCTCGGTATTGAAAAACAGGTACAAGTGCTCGTTTTCTGCCACAAGTTCATATCCCTTTAACTCCACCGCTGCGCTAACATGCACAGCAAACAAGGACAGCAGTAACAGTAAGACTAAAACCCCTGATTGCAGAAACTTTTTCATTGCGGCTTCCTCCTTGCTACAACCTGAAGGCCAATTCGCGATAGACTTCTCCAATGAAGGCGAACAACTGCAAAACGATATCGACAAACAACAAAGCTATGAACATCGTGATCCCAATCCCGACCAAAATGAGGAGCGTAACACCGATTGTGGCACCGAGGCTGTATTCATGGGTGACCATGGTGCTGAAAAAGAGCAGGAACAGCGACCAAACCAAAGCAATGGACAAAACAAGATAATAAAACGCCCCTTCATCGGCAGCCAGATAATTGCTGACTATGGTCATGGGTATCAATACCAGAATCAGAGGTGTGAATGAATACCCGGTGGCAATCAAAATATCTTTGAAAGTACCTTTGCCGTTCATCAGCGTTGTCAGCGACCAGTTGATGGCCGCCCACATCATGATCGGTACAAGGATGCTGATCGACTCTGATACCAGGTTCAGATACCGGGGGTCCCGGGTATTGAAGATGAATCCGCTGTATTGATACATGATCAGGTAGGATACCACCAGCAGGATGATCAGGATTATGGCTGTCGGGAGATTGCCCCGCTTTTCATATTTCAAATCCCAAAAGCCCTGCAGCGGGCTGACCATCAGTTTAAGGGCAAAGCTCAGCCCGTACCAAATCCGTTTCAACTGAATTCTAAGTGGCCTGCGCTTCATCTCCTCCCAGGTCTGGACCAGATCATATGTAGCCGCCTGTTGGGCTTTTGCCTCAACCACGCTTTGTTCGCTCTTTTTGGATGTGGCAAAGAACAGTACATAGATAATCAGAATTACAACCGCAGCCATGAAGAAGCCAAAATACTTCTCTGTCACTTGTTTGCGGTAATAGCGATAAGCTTCCGAGTAATTCTGCCGATCATTGGCCAGTCTGTAATTGCGCATGGCTTCAGCGTATTCGCCCTTCATGAAGTGAGCATTGCCGATGCCGGTATAGGCCAAATCGAAGTTGGAGTTCAACTCCAACACCCTGTACCAGTTCTCTGTGGCTGCATCATAATTACCCATTGAATATTTGGCTATGGCATTGTGGATTAACTGCATGTATTCCGTCGGAGCAAACACCGTGATGCTATTCTTGATTGAGTCCAGGACGAGCAAATGCTGATCCAGCTCAGTTAAACCTGCCGGATTGGTAAAAGCCCCTTGGACTTCCCCTAGTGCACCAAATGCATACAACAAATGCCCTGTGCTGCTGTATGTGAAGATGCGCCCGTTTGCCCGATCCAGTATCGAATAGATGTCGTGTTCCCGACTGACAACGTCTACAAAGATCGAACTGGTAACGTCTGGGAAATCACCGATCGGCGGAGACCAGGAAATCCGCATCAACCGGTCCACTCCGGACGTGTTGATCCGCCTGATTTTATCTTCCGCGCTGATTTCTCCCCCGGTGGCTGTTGCATAGATAAAGCCCCGGTAATCAACATGGACATTGCTGTGTTCGACCGGAAGGAACAACTTCATCCGTTCCTTTTGTTCTTTGGTCCCAATCAAGCGCCAGATATAGTCAGCGAGCGTGGGATGGACTCTGGGAGCTCCCACAAAGCCCTGAAATTCTCCAAAAATGTCGAACTCCATGATGCCGTCATAAACACCGGCAGAAACCACATAAATCGTCCCATACTGATCGACACCAAGTTTATCAGGCCTGAAGCGAAAATCGCTGGTGAACAAGTCAGCATGAGTCTCCGCTGGGGACGTGATGATCTGCCTTAAAGCAGCATCCCGGTCCAGAACCACAATCCGGCCGTTGTCCCGATCGGCCACATACATATTCCCTGCCGCGTCTACATGAATACCCCTGGGATTCCTAAATTTGTCCTGGATACCTGTATTATCGAAGCTGTCGATAATTCTGACCACTTGCCACTCACGGGTTAAGTGGACAATCCGGCTGTTTCCCGAATCAACCACATAGATATGGTCATCAATGGCAAAAATATCCTGAGGCGTCTTAAAACCACCTATCCCCAATTCTTGGCCGTCAACTACTCGAATCGGTACATAAGCGTGAGGAGAGGGTACAGGATTATTCCAAAAATCATAAGTATATGTTTCATATGGTACTGCGCCCGCAGGAACAAAGGCCACAGCCATCAGTATCCAAACCAGCAGAAAGGCCTTCAATGATTTCAAGTTCCTCACTCCGTCCTTCAAGGTTAGTTTGCCATTCCTGAATGCCCCATGGTGTCCACAATCTTGCTCTGATTGATCACGAAAACAATGATGGGGATAATCATCATAATCAGAGTAACTGCATGCTGCACGCCCTGCCTAGCAACACCGCCCTGTGTAATCTGGCTCAAAGCATACGGCAGAGTTTTAAGCTGCTCAGAATAGATGTAGTGCCCTCCTTGAGTCCGCCACAATTCTTGGAAGCTCAAAATGATCATGGTCAGCCATGCCGGCTTGATATTAGGCATCACGATCTGCCAGTAAATCCGCAAATCGCTGGCTCCGTCGATCTCAGCCGCTTCAATCAAAGAACGGTTGATCATGCCATCAATGAAACGGCTCACCAAATACAACCCCAAAGGTGCCGACCACCGGGGGATAATAATCGCCTTCAAAGAGTCAATCCAGCCCAGGAAGGCAATGGTTACATAGTTCGGGATCCGGGTGACCTCGGCAGAGAACATCAGTGAAAAGACCACCATGCTCATAAAAATCCTGGATCCGGGAAATTTCCGGATCGAGACGATATAAGCTGCCAACGAGCCAAACAACACATTGCCCAACGTCCCAAAAGTGACGATAACCAGCGAGTTCAGCAAGTACCTGCCAAAAGGCACCCAAGACTGGGCCATCATGACCATCAAATCATGGAAATTCTTCAGTGTCGGGTTGCGGACAATCAGGCGCGGAGGAAACAAGAAGAGTTCACTTAATGGCTTGAACGCGTTGCTGATAACCAAGATCATCGGAATCACCATAAACAATGCGCCGATCAATAGAAAGAGCATAATTACCACGTCACCGCCTGTTGATCGCGCTAAGCGCCTTTTCCTAATGCCTAATCTTGATGACATCTTCTCATCCTCCTATTCGCCGACTTTGTTCAGCAGCTTTTGAACAACCCTTTGAGAAACAACCATCATAAAGAACAAGATTACTGCAATTGCGGAAGCATATCCCATATCGAAGCGGATTGTGCCATAATCCTGCAAATGCTGGACTATGGTATGGGCAGCATAATCCGTACTGGGAAACCCGACCAGGGTTGAAATCTCACCGGCGACAGTGAAAGAAGAAGTAATGGTGATGATTGCACCGAACATCAGATAAGGCCGCATCTGCGGCAGCGTAAGATACCATAGTTCCTGCCACCTGTTTCTCACCCCGTCAATGGCACCGGCCTCGTATAGACTCTGATCAAGGCCCTGAAGCCCGGCGACAAACACCAAAAACCCTGTCCCGAGGCTCATCCACAGCACAACCAGGATTACAATGGGCATGATCAAGTCAGGATCAAACAACCACTGCACAGGTGAGTCGATAAATCCCCAATACATCAGGAAGCCGTTGATGATTCCATAACTGTCGCCGCTGAATATCACCTGCCAAATCACATATGCATTGCCTGAAATGGAGGGAGCATAGAAAAGCAGTGTCAAGAATGCCCTTACCTTTGGTTTGAGCTCGTTGATCAACCATGCCGTGACAAAGCACAGGATATAACTGACCGGTCCGGTAATTGATGCATAAACCAATGTGTTTTTCACTGCAAGCAGAAAAATCTCATCTTCCAGGAACAGACGGACGTAATTATGCATCCCGACCCATTGCGGTGGCTGCAGCATATTGAAGTACGTAAAACTGAGCAAGACTGCCATCACCACAGGCACAACCGTAAAGATAATGAACAGAATCGCATATGGTGCCAGAAACAGATAATAGGTTTTGCTGGCGGCAATCTCCTTGAACAGCGTTGAAAGCCTGCCAGGCTTCGGTTCAACTCCAATTTGTGGCTGCTTGCGCCGCACGACTGAACTCATTTTGCTTCCCCCATTATTAGTTATCAGTACTGATCCTTACGCGGGATATGGGTAAACCAAGACCAAAACAGATCAATATACTCCTGCGGTACCTGATCCAATTCCAATTCCAGCCCGAATTCTTGCCGTTTCAGCCTCAATTCATAGTTGATATCCATGTTATATTTAGTCAAAGTTTCCCGTGGTGATTGGAAATTGCCATCAACGACAACGGCTCTGAAGGCCCAGTCAAACATCCGGCTCATGTAGTACCCGCCGGGAACCTCCAGGGATCCTTCCACCCACTGCCACTGTTCCATCAAAATCTCGCGCTGTTCCGCAGTCCAAGGCAGTTGGGCAAAAGCCTTCAAGTTTGCCGTTGGATAGCGGGCAGCGGCGCCCATCAGGTTCTCCAGTTCACGCCCGAATTGAAGCTGGGTAGGTTCGCTGATCCACCATTTCACGAATTCCCAGGCTGCTTCCGGATCAGACGCTGTGGACAGAATACCTGTCGCCGGACCCTGAATCCCAGCAAGCGAAACGGACATCGGATTCGCTGACATGCCTCCGAACACGGTACGCTTGATGGTACCGTCAGGCTGGACTGTGCCGGGAATCAGAGCAAACCCCCACTCCCCTCTCAGTTCAGGGGCAAAGACAGCCAAACGGTTGTACAATCCGTAATCTTCAATCACAATAGGCATTTCACCAAACCGGAACCGGTTCTCACTGTTGAAGGTAATCATGAGGCTGTACAGGTTGAACAGTTCGGTCAGCTCAGTAAATGTTTGAATGGCAACTTCCGAGTCTAGATTGGTCTCCACACCGTCAGGCTTATAGACCAGCTCTCCCCTTTGATAGAGCCAGGTGTAGAATATACCGGACCCGATTCCAACCGACATCCCATTCTTCTGCAGGATGGGCAAAATCTGGTATACATCATCCCAAGTTTGTGGTATGTTCAAACCCAGTTCAGCCAGGATATCCTTCCGGTAGAACATTACCGGGAACGACTGCTGGGCCGATACAGCCCAAACATTGTCCCTGAAGGTATAGGGGACATAGGAGCTGACCATGAAATCCTGCATGACTTCATCAAAATCGTCGAACTGCGACAGGTTGTACAAGGCGCCCCGCAGGCCAAAGTTGACCGGATCCTGGGTATGCAGCCCGATCGCCACATCCGGTGCAGTCTTGGCAATGGCGGCTTGAATCAACAGTTGGCTCAAGTTGGGAACCAACTGCAACCTTACCGGGATCCCGGTCTGCGGGCTGAATTCGTTATCAATCAGCTGTTTGAGGATCTGGGCTTGATCGCGGCCAGAACCAATCCAGACTGTCAAAGGCTCCCGATCCGGATCTATATCCTCTACATCGCCAATCTGCCCGACCAAGTCATAATTGCGATAAAATGAAGCCATAATCGCTTTTATCTCATGGAGCAGCGACTGCCAGATTGTAGGCTCAGCCCGAGGCATTGTCTGTTCAGGCGAAGCGACCATTAGGAAATCGATTTGAAGGGGCTGCTCTTTCATTTGGGCAACCCACTGCCCAAGGGAACCAAGATTGTCCCTAAACTCCGACAGCAGGCGGGGAATTCGATCCGTATCAGCATACATCCTCTGCAGGATGAAAGAAATCTGGGTCAGAGCTTGGGTGTGTTCCCCCTCCATACCGGTCTCGTCCACAAACTGCTGCACCAAGCTGCGGTAAATCGACGCCTGCCTGCCGATCTGCTCGATCACTTCCGGAATTCTCTTGTCCAACTCATATGTACGCATCGGATCAGGATTGCCTGTGGTAATCATTATGATCCGCCGGTAAATTGTATTCAGTTCATAGAGGTGCTCCTCTGTTTGGCTGAGCACATCCGCCACATCTCCCAACGCCACTTCCAGCGTAATCTCGTTTTTGCCGGCCGGGAAATAGAACAGGTATGGTTCCTCGGTTTCCGGATCACCAATGACATTCATTTGATAGTAAGTGGAGTAATAAAAAGGATTGGCTGAAACCTCAGCGAAGGGTACCTTGCCGTTTATATACAGCCTTCGGGTGCTGAATGCACCGGCTTTCCGGTCTTGTTTCGCTTTAATCACAATTTTGTACAGTCCCGCCTCAGGAACATTGACTTCCCAGCGGATCCACTGCCCCGGCTGCGCCCAACGGTAACCGCCGATGGAGTTAAGGCGGATTTCCGCATGGTGGTACGGATACACTGTCGGATCTCCATGATCGGAGATGGGGAACAAGGTGGGTGATGACCGGACTGTGCTGTCCTGGCCCTCAATCCTCAAGGAGATACCCTCCACCGGCTTGTATCCCTGTTGCTCATACCAGTTCCTGACCTCGGCATAACTGGGCAGCCGGGGCTTTTGGTAAAGCTTGATCTCGGCAATGGCCATCGGTTCCATCTGCGACACCAGGCGGATGGTGTTGATGCCTTCCTTGAAATAAAACAAATAGGGTTCTTGCTCATACCCTACAGGATCCTGCACCACCCCATCGATCCACATGGGCTTCTCCACCTGGCGGGCACGAATTTGATTCCCCAAAGAATCGACCACGAAGGGGCCTTCATCGCCCCATACCCGGCAAAACTTCAGGTATTGGGCATTGTTAAACGGCCGTTCGCCGTTGATCCAGATTTCTCTTTCGATGTCAACACCGCGGCCGGGCAAAGGGTAGTATTTGACGCCGATATTATACAGGCCTTCTTGTTCAACTGCGAATGTCCACTCCACATATCCGGACTCACCGGTAATCAAGGCTTCCCGGGGGTAACCATCCAAACCGGATACAACTTCCAAATCCATATTGGTATCAGAATACCAAACAGCGGGGATCACGATCTCCGCATTGGGCTTTACCGCGTCTGGGTACTCTGCAAGATAATCCTGGTAATTCCGTTCCCGAATATAGGCAGTAATGGCCTCGGGAACAGGTATCCAATCAACACTGTCAGAACTGTTTTGGGCAAAAATCAGGCCGGTAAGAAAAAGTATTAAGCCAATAAAGACTACCGACCACGCAGTGATTCTCTTGTTCATGTCCTAATCTACCCCTTCTTGCCTATAATGGGCTGAATCCGGCATCACAGTAAAAAGAATTCGACACTTCATCTTAAATTCCTGTTAATTTCTAGTCAGGGACTGAGATCGCTTATAATTATAATGCAAGGATAGCTAACTTTCTTTACGTCTTTTGCTAATTACTAACACTTTCAACATTTTTTGCGTTGCGGCCCGATCTGTGTTAGAATTGTAGCATGAAGGGGGGGATCCTGGTGAGCGGTGTGCGGTTTGCAGTATTGTATAACAAACTGGATACTTCATATACAATGCCGTATAAGCACGAACATGAGCATTACGAAATATATTACCTGATCTCCGGCGACCGCTTCTATTTTATTGAGGATCAAATCTACCATGTCCACCAGGGAGATCTGGTTTTTATCTCGAAGGGGTACATTCACCGGACAACTGAAGCCGACAGCAGTGTGGGCTCCCATGCCCGCTACGTGGTGTATTTCACGGAAGAACTCCTGCAGCATGTGCTCTCGCCCGCTCAGGTAAAGGAACTGCTGAGCTGTTTTCATCATGACGCCAAAGTCATTCACCTTACTGTGTCACAGCAAAATTTCATCGAGGGATTATTGACGAAAATGATCTCTAAACACGTCCAGCAGCATCCCAATAAGAACCTGTACCAACAGATTCTCCTTGTTGAACTTTTGTTGTTTGCCAATCAGCTCAATTTTGACCTTGCCCCCAATTACTTTCATGACCTTAATCCAATCTACCACACCATCCATCAAATCATCCAGTACATCCGCAAGCACTATCAAGAGAAGCTGAGCCTGGCCAAAATCGCCGAACAGTTCTATATCAGCCCGTACTATCTCAGCCGCATGTTCAAGCAGGTAACAGGGTTGACATTGACTGAATACCTGAACAACACCCGCATAAAGGCTGCTCAGCAGCTGCTGCTTACTACACATATGCCAATCAGCGAAATCTCCGAACAGGCCGGGTATGAAAGCCATACCCATTTCAGTAGGGTGTTTAAGCAGTTTACGAATCTGTCGCCAATGCAGTACAGGAAAGCCAACACCAAAGCCGAACCCTGCTCCGGGATCAGGCAGCTCACCTGACCCGAGGGAATGCAATTTGAACCTGTGTCACAGAGACACAGGTTCTCTATCCCTTGCTGCCGTTTTGCGGGCGGCAACGACCCGCTGCCATACGCCTTCCGGCAGCGGCAGGTCAAAACTGCGAAAGCCTGCCAGCTTAAAACCATGAATACGGGCATACTCATTCAGCCGGTTCATGTATTCCAGGTTAAGGTCCGCCCCAATGCTCATATTGGTATAAATCTTTTCCAGGGCAAGGACGATTGTCTCGGACATGCAGGCATATGCCAAACCTTTGCCAAAACCGAAATCCCACCCCAAATCTGGCCTACCGGGCAGTTCAATGACTCCCCCGTCGATCACCAGGACATCAGGACGCTCTTGCAGAACATCCGGGCTGACATTGCCAGGGCGGGACATATCGCAGATCACTGCCCCCGGCTTGACTAGACAGGGAGTAATCAAAGCTTCCGTACTGCTGGTGGCTGCCAGGATCAGGTCAGCCTGAGGAAGGCTTTTTGCCCGATCAACGGTAATTGCCACCGGGCAGCCGGGCTGCCCGAGGCTTGCTTCGGCATAACCTAACCATACGCTGAAAGGCTCGTCGAGAGAGGGCAGATCAGCCAGGCTGCTGACATAGGCCCCGATGCTGCCTGAAGGGTAGCTGGCTCCCCGGGCTTGCTGTTTACGAAGGTATCGGTACATCTCAGCTGCAGCTCTGAGCATCCGCAGCCGATTCTTCTCCGGACGGTCCGGATTTCCGATCAGAACCAGCCTGCCAACATGTTCCGCCAACAGCAAGGCAGAGGCTTTGCCAATGGCGCCGCCTGCCCCAACAACAGCGGCAGTGGCCTGCCCCAAGTCCAATCCAAGCTTTTCTCCGGCAATCATCAGGGCATCAACCCCCGAGGACACAGTAAAGCTGTTGCCTGTTGTCAAAGGCACCGGGATATGCTTAAGCAAGGTCCGCCCGCCTCCGGTCACAACAGAGGTATAGGCTCCAAGCCCAGCAATTTCCGCACCTCGCTCGACACCAAGTTCAACCGCTTTAATGATTACTGCTTCCGCTTCTTCCCTGGGCATCCGCCGCAGTTCCGCTGCAGTATAGGGCACAACAATGAAATCACCTGTTGCTGCCGCTTTCCCTGCCGATGAAACTATCCGGGCCCGGGACAGCACGAACGGATCCAGCGTGTCTGTCCAGCGCCCAGCCAAATCCGACAGCTGCTCTTTAGTGAAGGCCTGCAGGCTGTGATCGTAGTCGGCGTAGTTCTTCACATCCAAGGGATGGACAATGAAGGCAAACCGGCCATCATCCGGTTCAGGGGCAGCAGGCTCGGAGGTATACAGCGGCTGAGGCAAACAAGTGCCTGCGGCATCCAACTGTACAGTTCCATGCACCAGATGGCTTGTGAGCGCTGCCGTATTGCGCCGCGCCAGGACAGACACTGTATGTTCAATCGCGTACAGTGCAAATTCGATCTGCTGATCAGAAATCACCAACGGCGGTTCGATTCTGATTACACTGGCGCCGTTGAGGGTCGGGGCAACCCGGACCTTTCCAACATTCAGCAAGTGGCTGGCGATAATCGGCGTCAGGCTTTTCTGTTCAGCCATAAAGCCAATCATGCTGCCGGGATAAGGGTCTCGGGTACTGCCGAAATCTAGTCCCAGCATTAATCCCCGCCCCCGCACCTCTTTGATGATCTGGGGATACTTGGCTTGGATTTCCTCCAGGCCCTGCTTGAAACGCTTACCTTTGCGGGCTGCTTCCCGCACAAGCCATTGATCATCTTTGGTCAATAGTTCCAACACCCTTAAACCAACCCGGCAGGCAATAGTGTTTCCGGCAAATGTCGACGAATGCTTGGTGGCGAATTCCTCCGCATAGACCTCGTCAGTACACAGCATTGCACCAATCGGAACCAAACCTCCGCCCAAGGCTTTGGCAATGGTGACGATATCGGCCGCAACACCCTCCGCTGTACCTGCAAACATCTGCCCGGTACGGCCTAATCCGGTTTGGATTTCATCAAGAATCAACAGCACGCCGTGCTGAGTACACAAATCCCGTACCTGCGCCAAATACCCCGCTGGGGGCTCGACAATACCTCCTTCGCCTTGAATCGGCTCCAGGATCACAGCGGCAATTTGGCTGGCCTCAGCTTCCAGCAGCAGCTTCAAGCTATGGATATCTCCATAAGGGACGAAGCGGAACCCTTCGACCGGGGCGCCAAAAGCCCGCTGGTAGCTGCCATTTCCTGTCGCCGACAAGGCCCCCAGCGTTTTGCCGTGAAAGCTGTTGACAGTAGAGACGATCCCCATTCTCCCAGTTCTGGACCGGGCAAGTTTGATCGCAGCCTCCACTGCCTCAGCTCCACTGTTGGCAAAAGTTACTTTGCCCATGCCGGGAGCCACAGCCAGCAAACTCTGGGCTAGCTTCCCCGCTGGTGTCAACAAGGACGGCTGCACAAAACTGGGTTCCTGCAAAGCTTCCACCCGGCGGATAGCTTCCCAGATTTCCGGCGGATTGAAACCAAATGGTAAAGCACCATATGCGGCAATTAGATCAAGGTATGTATTGCCGTCTTGATCATACAGGAAGCAGCCTTGGCCCCTGACAAAGCATTTGTCCAACCCAATCTTTGTCAGCAGATCTCCTAGGTTCGGATTGACATGTTCGATATACGGATGCATGGTTTACCTCCCTTGGGAATCTGTACACAAATTTGTGCACAGATGCATTATATCAAGTTCCTGGCAAAAAAACAACTCTGTAAACTAAGATAGGCCTTTGCTGCAAACAGGGAGGATTCCCGCCGCGATCCAAGAATTGTAATATTGGGGTTAAAAGGGGGGTTTGTTGGTGAGACTGTTGGGCTTTACCTGCACAATTATACTTTGCTTGACCTTGGTGGCCGGTTTCGCAAATGCCGGCGAACCGGATTATGCCGAGGTTTTTCTTGTCCCTGAGCAAGGTTTTATCCGGGTCAACGCTCGTTTTTCTCTGCCTGGAGGATTGGACGCCGTTGTATTTACCTTATTTCCCAATGCCCAGATAACTACGCTTTGGGTTCCAGGCCTGGCCACCTACGAAGTAAGCCGGCCCGGGACCATGACTGTGGTTACCGCCCGCATGGAGCCTACTGAGCAAAACGCAATTCTGGAGTTGACTTATGAGGGTTTCCTGCCCAATTATGATTTGCTTCCAGACAAGACCTTGAACCGGAACCTGCAGTGGTATCCGGAATTTGCCCATGAGCAGGCCGGAGATCGCCGGATCAAGATCACTCTGCCTCAAGAATTTGTCCCTGCAATGGATGGAGAATTGATTGGCGAACGCCAATCCACCTTCGCAACCTACACCTGGATGCTCGTAGATCCAGAGTACCCGGTGATCTGGTTTGGCGAACAGGATCAAAAACATCTGGCTTCACAACCTGATCAGGAACTGGAAACACATGAATCCATGGAAACAGTGGACCTCGCCGATGCGGAACCGATTGGGCCGCCCACTCCCCCAACGCATCCAGTATCAGAACAAGAGGAACCAGACCCGCTTCCTGCCAAGTTGACTGCTGCCCTCGATGCTTTTAACCAGGCTGTCACCGGCGGGGATCGGGAGCTTTTGGAAAGCATACTTGACCGGGATTTTCCTGACCGCAGCCGATTTATCGATCATATTGCCGAACGGCCGGAAACAGGAGCCTTGATTACCAGCCGGATTGCCGGCGTGAAACTTGCCCATTCCGATGCAACTGTCTATATCGAAATCTGCGACGGGCAAACCCTCCATTCCAACGCCAGGCTTGTTTTCCACGAAGTAGATGGAACCTGGCTGGTTAAGTCATTTGTTCAAGTTCCGGCCAGGTATCAATTCCAGGAGCGGCTTGATCATCCCGAGCTGCAGGAGTGGATTGGCGATCTGGCTAGAGCCCTGTCCAGCCTCGAGCTTCCCTGGTTCGACTATCATCTGACAGGCGCCAAAATCCCCGCGATCGCATTTCTGCAGCAAATTCATGGACAGATTGAACTGTCTGCAGCTGCTGTTGATCTTAACCGGAATCAAATTGAGTTTCTTGCACAAACCAAAGCCGGTCTGCCCCTGAGGCTGCAGTTTGGCTACTTCCGTTATGGAGCGGAATGGCGAATCAAAACATTCGCAGCAGTTCCATCCTTTGACAAATAAATAAACCGGAGGAGCTACGCCTCCGGTTCTTGTCAGTTCAGCTATCTAAAAATGAATACCCGCACCAACATAGAAACCGCTCAAGCGGTGGCCGCTGGCATTCTCAAGTTTCAAGACGCGGGAACGATACCCTGCTCTTGCCACTACTACAGGGATCTGATACTCAATACTGATATCAAAACCTTGGATGCTCCCGGTATCCTCCTCACCCATCAGGTTCTTGACAGCCGGTGCATGCTCATAGAACCCGGCAAGCCTCAACCCGGGTGCGATCTCAACACCAAGCCCGGCACCGTATGTGATGCCACCGTAAAGCCCGCTGGAAACATCCTCGGCACTGTCACCAAATTTGCCTATATTGCCGACCGCATCGTACCCTACAACAGTGATCACAGAAAGCTGCCTGTACACGGGCCAGTCCACCCTTACCTTCCCGCCAAGGCTGCCTAAAAGATAGAAGTCCTCCAGCTCGCCCAGCCCTTCTTCATCCAGCTCACCGCGGACTAAATCCAGGAAATCAGCAATATTGTTCAGTTTGCCTCCGTATTGAGCACTGCCGGCCAAGCGCAGCGGCCCGATCTGCACCAATGTCAGATCCAACATGTAGATATGGTTAATCTGATTCTCAGGGATAAAATCCTGTTCAGAGACAGACCATAGCCCACCACTTAATTCGAATGCAGCCGCTGGAACTGAAACGAACATAACTAATAATACTAAGACCGCAGATATTACTTTCTTCACGCTACCCCTCCTCAAGTTTTGCCTCTATGTTCTTAATTCGCACTCCATAGTCAGTTTCCTGTTACAACCAAGAAATACTATTATATTTAATTATAACGATAATCGGTAATGTTTCAAGACAGACCGCATATCCCAGGGCAGAGGTGCCCTCAATTCCATAGGCTGGTGGGTGCGGGGATGGACGAACTGCAGCCGCCATGCATGTAAAGCCTGCCTCGCAATTACTTTGCTCGGCTGGCCGTACATCTGATCGCCGATCACGGGGTGCCCCATCCAGGCAAGATGAACTCTGATTTGATGGGTTCGGCCGGTTGCAAGTTCCAGCAGTAAGAGCGATCCACGGCTGTATTCGGCCACGACCCGGTAATAAGTACGGGCAGGCTTTCCTGCCGCCATCACCGCCCGCTTTAGCCCATGCCCCTGGCCTGACAGGCCGATGGGCTCTTCGACTGTCCCTTGCTTGTTATCCAGTTTGCCGCTGACTATGGCCAGATAAGCCCTTATCAAAGTGCGGGCCCGCAGCTGCTCAGCCAGTTGATGGTAGCTGTATGGTTCTTTCACAGCCAAGACCAAACCGGAAGTGTCCCGGTCCAGCCGGTGCAGCAGTCTAACCTTTCTGGCCAAACCCTGCCGCTGCCAATGGTAGGCAAGCCCGTTGGCCAAGGTGCCATCGGGATAAGTGCGGGTGGGATGAACCGCTAAGCCCGCCGACTTATTGACAACGATTAGGCTTTCATCCTCATATACTATCTCCAGGCCTACAGGCTGAGGCTGGATCTGGGTAGGTTCGTCAAAGAAGGCTATTTCGATCCGATCTCCAGCTTTCACCCGCTGAGTGATAAACGCCGGCTGCCCATTCAACCGGACTTGTCCACCTTTGCGGATCCGCCGCACGAGCCCCCTGCTTAACCCCAGCCTGCCGAAAATTATCTCTTTGATCATCCGCCCCTGTTCCTGCGGAAGGGCTTCAACCCACAGATCTGGTTCCATGCAAAAACCTGCCTTTTACCTGTTTAATGCCGAGAGCTGCGGCAAACTCAAGGGTGGTGATGATCACAATGGTGGCACCTGGCGGCAGTGAATAGTAATAGGCAAGGTAGAGGCCAATCCAGGTGGCAGCAATGCCTAAAGCGCCTGCCAAGGCCATCATCTTCACCAGGTTCCTGGTAAAGACTCCCGCTGCTGCTGCCGGGGTAATCAACAGGGCCATCACCAAAACCACACCGACACTCTGGAGTGAAACAACCACCGCGGTGCTGAGCATCAGCATCAAAAGAATGTTTAATCCCAAGACAGGCAATCCCGCCGCTTCGGCCCCCACCGGATCAAAAGCCGCAAACACCAGGTGGTGGTAGGCAAGCCCCAGAAGCAGGCCAATCACCACTACCGATCCGCCGATCAGCCACAGTTCCTGGCTGCGAATCCCTAATACCGAACCCAGCAGCAAAGCAGATATATCGCTCCCAAAACTGGGCATCCGGGTCAAAATAATCACGCCGGCGGCAAATGCGCCGGTAAACAGAATTGCCAGAGCTGTATCATGACGGACCTTGGCTGCCCGGTTCAGCAGCGTAATCCCAACAGCTGTAACACTTGCCAGAAGAAACGCCCCCAAATGCAGCGGCCATCCCAGCAAAAAGGCCAGAGCTATCCCGGCAAATGAAATATGGGCGATGGCATCGCCAATGAAGGCCAAACCTTTGAGGACAATAAAAACACCGATCATCGCAGCCAGAACCGCAATCAATGACGTACCGACAAAAGCTCTTACCATAAATCCGTATTGAAATGGTTCAACCAGCCAGTCAAAGCTCATGCATGGACACCTCGCCTTCTGGCCCGATTACAGGGAAATGCTTGGCAAACAGCTTGGTCAGCCGTTCACCGTCCAAAACCTCGCTGGGTGGGCCAAACAGCACTACCTTGCGATCCAGGCCCAATACCGTGTCAAAACCCGCTGCCAGGCAGTTTAGGTCATGGGTGGAGATCACAATCGTATGGCCGAGCCTTTGCAGCTCGAAAAACAGGTCCAACAGCTGGTGCTGGGCCGCAGCATCCAAACCGGCTCCCGGCTCATCCAAAATAATCAGCCTGGCTTCTTGAGCCAGAGCCCTGGCAATGAACACCCGTTGAATCTGCCCCCCCGACAGACTGCCAATGGGGCGCGAGGCATATGGCTCCATCCCTGTCATCTGCAGGCTTTGCATAGCCAACTCCCGATCTCGCCTGGTGGGATGCTGCCACCACTTGCGATGAATCAAGCGGCCCTGCAGCACCACATCGAGACACATAATTGGGAAATCCCAATCCACTTCTTCCCTTTGAGGCAGATAAGCAACCTGGGGCCTGGCCTTTATTGGATCCTCACCGAAGATCCGCACACTGCCTGAAAGGGGCGGCACCAATCTCAACAGGCTCTTGAACAATGTTGACTTGCCGCCGCCGTTGGGGCCAATCACTGCCGCCAGGCTCCCAGGTTCAACCTGCCATGTGATCTGTTCCAGGGCAATGTGGGATTCATAGGACACCGACAGGTTTTGCACATCAACAGCGTAACTCACCGCAACGCCTCCAATAGCACCATGCCGTTATGGCGCATCATGTCAATATAAGTAGGCACACTTTCTGTAAGGCTCCCGGTATACAGTGTAAACAATGTACCGCCAACCTCCTTGACGGCGACCTCCGTATACCGTTTGCCAATGCTTACCTGTGGTTCGGTAAACATCACCCGTCTCGGGTGCGACGCCAAAAGCTTGGTCAATTCCATCATATCCCTTGCACTCGGCTCCCGATCCGGATTCAAGACCAGATACGCCGCGATTGTAAACCCATAGCGAGCCGAAAAATAGGCAAAAGCATGATGATAGGTAATAATCCTGCGGTTGGCATCAGGTATCTGAGCAGCCGCATCCAACAGCCACTGATCCAGTTCAACCAGCTGTTCGAGATAACCTTCCGCCTGCTTGCGATAGATGGCTGCATTCTCCGGATCCAACTGCCCAAGGACCTCTGCGATCCGTTTGACATAGGCCATGGCATAAGTCACATCCAACCACATGTGGGGATCGTAATCTCCGTGACTGTGGCCGTGCCCGCTGTGGCTTCCATGACCTTCATCAGAGTGATAGGGCAAGGCAGGGAGCCCGTCCGAAAGTACCACAACCGGCACATTGCCATCGGCAGCACTCTCAACCAGCCGGTCAAGCCATATTTCCAACCCCAGGCCATTGGCAAAAACCACATCGGCATCGGCCACCATTCGTGCATGCTGTGGTGTTGGCTCCCAGCTGTGGGGATCACCGCCAAAGGGGATCAGCGAACTTACATTGACCAATTCGCCTCCAACTGCAGCCACAAAATCCGCCAGAATCGGAAAAGTGGCGACCGCATTTATCTGCGCTGAAACCTGAACCGAACAAAAGACAGCTGTTAGTACTGCGATACTGATCCAAACAACCGTCCGCCATTTGCCACTCCGCATGTCCCAACCTCCCCGGCTGTTCTCACTCTGCCAAGGTATCACGGCGGCAGAACCACCAAGCCTCATTTGATTTTGTCCTGCAGCCATGCGCGCCTCTGTTCAAACCCTGGTTTTCCCAAAAGCGCAAACATATTTTGCTTGTAGGCTTCCACTCCCGGCTGATCGAAGGGATTAACCCCCAACAGGTAGCCGCTGATTCCGCAGGCTTTTTCAAAGAAATAGACCATGGCGCCGAAGTAAGCTGGTGTAAGCGCGGGAACAGAGAGCACCAGATTCGGCACTCCCCCGTCCACATGAGCAAACAAAGTCCCTTGATAAGCCTGCTGATTGATAAAATCAAAGCTTTTGCCGGATAGGAAATTCAGCCCGTCATAATCATCACTTTCATCCGGGATCGTCACATCGCACTGCGGTTGTTCAACGTGGAGCACAGTCTCGAACAGATTGCGCAAACCGTCCTGCACATATTGCCCCAATGCATGGAGGTCTGTGGAGAAATTGGCCCCCGCCGGAAAAATGCCCCTGTGATCTTTACCTTCACTCTCACCATACAACTGTTTCCACCATTCAATGAAGTACTGCAGTTTCGGTTCATAGCCAACCAATATTTCCACAGTCCTGCCTTTTCGGTAGAGGATATTGCGCAGGGCTGCATACTGGTATGCCTGGTTTTCACCGAGATTGGGCGCGGCGTACCATTCCTGGGCCGTCGCCGCTCCTGACAAGATGGCATCGGTATCAATGCCCGCCACGGCTATTGGCAGCAGCCCTACCGCAGTTAGCACAGAAAAACGCCCGCCAATGTCGTCAGGAATCACAAAAGTCTGATAGCCTTGATCAGCAGCCATTTGCTTCAATGCACCCTTGGTGCAATCGGTAGTTACATAAATCCTTTTCGCTGCTTCCGCCTTCCCATAACGCTGCTCCAGATAGGACCGGAAAACCCGGAACGCCAAGGCAGGTTCAGTGGTGGTGCCCGATTTGGAAATCACATTAATGGACAGATCCTTGCCCTCGATCAATTCCAAAAGCTCTTGCAGATAGGTACCGCTGAGGCTCTGACCTGCAAAAAAGATCTGTGGGTGTTGGCGCTTTGCTGCCGGCAATAGGTTGGCAAAGCCGTGACTTAACAGTTCTATGGCGGCCCTGGCCCCCAGGTATGAGCCGCCAATTCCAATGACTATAAACACATCAGAATTGGCACGGATTTGGGCGGCCGCATCTTTGATGCGCCGGTATTCCCCGCGGTCATACCGGCTTGGGTGCTCCACCCACCCCAGAAAATCCCGGCCGGCACCGGTTTTCCTGTGTAAGCGGCTGTGCGCCAGAGCCACCTCATCAGCAAGGTTGTCTAACTCATGGGCATTGACGAACGGCAGAGCGCTGCTGAAGTCAAAGGTGAGCTGCTTCATTTAAATCTCTCCTTCAGGTTTTTGTTGAACTACGCTCCCTCAACTGGTAAACTTATACATAACCAACATCTATCATATCATTATACACTTTTTGGAGATGATTTCCATGGCAATCGGGATTATTGGTGCGATGAAGGCCGAAGTGGAAGGCTTGATCCAAGCCCTTGCCCCTGTTTCTCAGACGACTGTTGCCGGGCTGACATTTTTTCAGGGAGAGCTTGTCAACCATCCGGTGGTTGTCGTGCAAAGCGGTGTCGGTAAAGTCAATGCGGCCATGTGTACCCAGATTTTAATCGATCACTTCTCGGTTTCCGCAATCATCAACACCGGTGTGGCAGGCGGAATCAACCCCAAAGTGGCAATCGGTGACGTGGTGATTGCAACCCATGCCATGCATCACGATTTTGACGTCACAGTCCTCGGTTATGATCCAGGTGCAATCCCGAGCCTGGAAACAAGCTGCTTCGAAGCCGATCCCAATCTCAGGCAAATTGCCTTGGCTGCCGCCTGTTCAATCCATGGCGATAAGCGTACTCACTCAGGGATCATTGTCAGCGGCGACCAGTTCATCGCCAGTACTGAAAGGAAAAAAACGCTCGCGCAAACCTTTAACGCCATCTGCGCTGAAATGGAAGGAGCTGCCATCGCCCATGTGGCTTATCTCAATCAGGTCCCATACAGCATTATCCGGATCATCTCGGATCAGGCCGACAGCACTGCGCCTGCAGATTTCCACGCTTTTGTTGCCCAGATCATTCCCGGTCTGAACCAAATTGCAATGGAAATTGTCCGAACCTACTCCGACTGCTCCAACCGGTAGAAATTAAGAAAGTCGATCATGCCTTGGCCAATTGCTTCAGCCAGCACCTGCCGGAACTGGGGATCGGTCAATTTGGCCAAATCGCTGGCATTAGACAAAAACCCCACTTCCACCAGAAGCACCGGCGGTTTGGCTTTCAACAGAAGCAGATTGCTGCGGGCGATGGGCTCGGGATGGTTAAGGATCTGCACTTTTTCCAGTTGTTCCAGGATAATATTAGCATAAATCTGATCAATATATGAATCCCGCATGTAAAAGACGATGGCTCCTTTTTCGCCTGGATCTTTTGTTACGTTCGCATGGATGCTGATACCAACAGCACCCTCATGCATGGCCAAAAACCTGCCGTTCAAATCGCGCTGATACCGTGTCCCTCTAATGCTTGCCAATTGAGATACATCTGTATCGCTGGCCCGGGTCATCCCAACGATTATTCCCCGTTTTTCCAGGAAGTCTCTCAATCTCAAGGCAATATCCAGGACGATGTCTTTTTCATATACTTCGCCCGGGCCGATACCGCCTGAGTCAATACCTCCATGCCCCGGATCGATCATCACATTAAACCGGACTTCTTGAGGCAGCACCGCAGTTGACAACACCGCCAGATGATAACTCTCGGGAAGAGAGAGCAGGTAGATTAATCCAATCAGGATGACCCAGGCAAAAACCTGATGCTTTGACACTGTAACCCAGATGAATCTGCGCACCATCAAACTCGCTCCTTTTCCCATACCTAAAGTATATTTACTGCAGAGCCTGGTTCATTCTCATTATCCGGCAGATTTAGGCAGGAAAACCGCAATGAATTGATAATTACAGAATTATGGGCTCAGTGAAGGGAGGAATACAATGACCGAACCAATCATCGTCAAGAAACCAAAAAAGCGCCGGCAAACCAGGACAAAAAACCTCGGGCTGTATGTTTTTACCCTGGTCATCATTGCAGGGATTTTCTTTGCGGCTTACCGGTATTTCTTTCCCAAAGAAGACAAATTTGTACTGGATTTCTACACCTATGCCGAAGTGGGAACCATGGATTTCATAGATAAGATAGCCACCGGCGGTACAGTGACACCTGAGATAGTAATTGAGATCAAAGCTCCCGCTGCTGCCACAGTCATGGAAATTCTGGTGGCAGAGGGTGATGATGTCAATGAAGGTACTTCCCTGCTTAGGCTTTCTTCACAAAAGCTGATTGACGATCACGCCAAAGCTGTGGCAGATTTGGAAGCATCCCGGCAGTCCCTGGCACAGCTGGTGGAGGAACAAGCCTATGAGATTACAATAATGCAGGAAAAAGTTGCCAGTGCCCAGAACAAGCTCCGCACTCAACAAGCCAACTACGAACTCCAATCCACTTTGTACGAATATGGAGTAATAGCGAAAGCGGAACTGGACAGGGCTTTACAGGAAGTTACCGCTGCCCAGCGCGATCTTCGAGATGCTGAACGGGAATTGGCAACAACGATCCGGGCTCAGGAAAAAGCCCTGGAACAGGCTGAAAACAGTGTTGCCAATATCGAAGCTGAATTGAAGAGTCTGACCGAGATCATTGCAAGCCTTGACATTACAGCTCCTATCAGCGGAAGAGTTTTGGACCTAAAGGCCAGAAAAGACGTGGAAGTGCAGGAAGCCAGTATTTTGTTGACAATTGCTGACTTGTCAACTCAGTTTGTCAAGGCCCAGATCAGTGTTGCCAATGCGGAGCGGTTCATGGTAGGAAGCCCTGCAGAGATTGTAACCGGACAAAACCGTTTCCCGGCAGTAGTGACCTACATATCTCCACAGGCACAGCAAACCCAGGAGGGTGCCATGGTCGATGTCCATCTGGAGCTGGAAACCGACCCTTCCCTGTTTCGGCCGTACAGCAACGTGACCGCCAATATTCATTTGGGTATTTACCGGAACAGTCTATACCTGCCCAGGGGTACGTACCTTACCAGCGGGCAGCAGTTGTTCGTCTATGTGATTGAAGGCAGCAAGGCAGCTCGCAGAGACGTCCGGTTCGGCTTGATCGAAGGTAACAACATCCAAATACTCAGCGGGCTCGAACGGGGAGACAGAGTCATTACCAGTTCCTATGATCAGTATCGTCATCTGGACGAAATTGAAATCCTTCCAGAAGGAGGCCGAGCGCAGTGATTAGTTTAAAAGGAATCTGTAAGCATTATTACATGGGCGAAGTTGTAATCAACGCTTTGGATGGAATTGACCTCTCAATTGAGCGCGGTGAATTCATCTCGATCATGGGCCCGTCAGGGTCCGGCAAATCGACGCTGTTGAATATCTTGGGAGTTCTCGATCAGCCCACGGAGGGTACTTACCTTCTGGAAGACGTGGATATCACGGATTTGGGCGATCGTGAACTTGCTCGCATCCGCAACCGGCATTTCGGATTCATTTTTCAAAGCTACAACTTGTTTCCTGAGTTAAGCGCTTTGGAGAACGTGATGGTACCTCTGGCTTATGCCGGGCGGCCCAAATCGGAGCGGATCAAACGGGCTAAGGAGCTTTTGAAGATGGTCGACATGTCCCATCGCCTGAAACACTTCCCCAACCAGTTATCCGGTGGAGAGCAGCAGCGTGTGGCCATTGCCAGGGCTCTGGCCAATCAGCCTACGCTGCTTTTGGCGGACGAACCGACGGGAAACCTCGCGTCCGATCAAAGTGAAGAAATCATGCAGCTGTTATGCAAACTCAATCAACAAGGTACGACAATTGTGATCGTCACTCATGATCCTCATATCGGATCGTTTGGAAGACGGCTGATCCGTTTGCAGGATGGCAGAATCATCTCCGACGCACCCATTGAACAATCAAGGCAAGATGAAAGGAGGCTTGGAACATGAAGCGGCGCTTATTCCCAATAGCCTTTGCAGTCTTGATCTGTTTGGGAGCAAGCTGCGGGTTTGCCGCGGCCAACACTACATCAGAACCTTCCGATGATCAACAGGCGTTCGAGTTGAGCCTTGAGCAGGCTGTTGCCGCCGCCCTTGACCAAAACCTGGATCTGATCCTTACCAGGATCGATCTTGAGCAGGCTGAAGCAGAACTGGAGCGGGCAGTCTTCATTGATGATGAGGAAATGATTAAAGCCGCCCGGGAAAAACTGGATCAAATCCAGGAGAGTTATCATACCGCAGCGACAAGTCTTGCCACTGAAGTCAGAACCAAATACTATGAGCTGCTGCAGCAGGAAGCATCAGTGCAAAACCAGGCCAATGCCCTGGAACGGGCCAAAACCCAATTGGAGATCGACCAGGCCAAGTTCGAAGCCGGGATGATTTCCGCTCTGGATCTGCTGCGGACCAAAAACAGCCTGATGAATGCCGAGCATGCTTATGATAATGCCTTAGTCGCCTTGGAAACCAAAATGCTGGAATTCTGCCGGACTCTCGGCTTTGACTTGAATGTGCAGATTGTCCTGACCGACAAGATCAGCGTTGACTTCGTCCCATTCGATCTTGAATTGAACCAAGTCTATCAACTGGCTCTGGAGCATGACAGAACCGTGGCGGGCGCAAAAGAGGCCTTAGCAAAGGCAGTTGACGCAGTCAAGGCTGCCGACAACCCCTTCACCCCCCGGGTGGATTTGGAAAAAGCCAAGGTTGAACAGGAAAAGGCCGAGATTAAACTCAAGCAGGCAGAACTAACCCTCTATTTTCGCATCCGGGAGAGTTTTTATCAGATTAGGAACGCCGCTGCCAATATCTCAGCCAAAGAACGGGATCTCGAACTCGAACAGCAAAGTCTGATGGCGGAAGAAGCGAAATACGCCGCAGGAGTGATCAGTAATCAAACTGTCGTCGCCCAGCAGGAAAAACTGGCCAAGGCTGAAGAGGCTTATACCCAAGCTTTATGGACCTACAGTCAGCTGCGGAATCAACTCCTGATCAGCATCGGCTCGGAGCAAGGTTTGCCCGGAGGTGGCAGTGATGGCAACTAAGCTGCTACCCTGGTTGCTGGTGGTGATCATTCCCGGTGGTGCACTAGGCTTCTGGACAATTGAAGCCTGCGCAACCTCGATCACATTGCTGGAAGCGGTGGATCTGGCCTTTGAGCGCAATGCTCAGTACCGGCTCTCATTATGGGAACACGAACTGGCTTTGGAAGAACAAAGGTTAAAAGAACAAGAACTCACTATCCATTTCAGCAGCACCCCGTTGAACGTGCGCAACGGGAAAATCCAGCCTGACAATGCCACTATGGTATTGGCCATGTCCCTTGGCGATCACACCACCCTCACCACAACACTCAGTGGGGAGTCTGAAGGCTTGGATTTGGATTTTGGCGGTGACTTGGATATTCAGTTCAAATATGATTTATTCACTCCACCCAAGCAGGCTGGGCCGCAACCAGAAGCAAACTCTATGCTCGCCATGGAGAATGAACTAGTTTTGCAGGTAGCCACAACCTTTACCAACCTGATCAAAGAGCTGAACAGGGCAGCCTACGAAGAACTCAGGCTTGCCTATCTCAAGGAAGCTCACGAGGCAGCAGTAGTTACCGATAACTCGATGCAAACCTCCAGCTTGAAACAGCAGCTGTATGAATCGGAAAAGCGGCTGGCGAATTATCAGATGACCGCCAGGCAGCACAACCAGCAGCTGAATAACTTGTTGAACACTGATGTGTATGTAGATTTTAAACCAGTAATCAGTAACAAAGCTTACCGATTGGAGTACGGCCAAGACCAGTTGATTGATTTGGCATTGGCTGCCAGCAGCAGGCGAAATCAGGCGGAGGCTGCCGTCAAAGACGCCGAAACCCAGCTTGAAGCTGCTAAACGGGCCTTCGGGTGGAATATCAATACCACTGCGAAGCTTCAGTGGGACTTCGATTGGTCCCATTCACCAAGTTGGTCCATCGGGTTAACAGCCAGCAAGACTCTCTACCCCCCCTCCCTCCAGGCTGAAAAGGACGCTTTGAGATTGGCCCAGGCGCAACTGCAGTTGGCCGAAGTGGAGTACAATATCCGCTCCCAGGTTTCTCAGTTATTGGATAAGCTGGCAATTTCGGAATCACAGTACCGGGATCTTGAAGAAAACCTGATAACCGAAGAAGCAGAACTGGAGACCAAGCGCAGGCTGTACGGTGTAGGGCTGACCACTGAGCTGAAATTGCAGGAACACCAGGTGGAGCTTGCCCGCCTTCAGATGGAACTGTCGAATAATCGGTATGATCATTTTCTCAGTTTGCTGCAGCTCTTTGATCTATGCGGCTTTGAATTGGCCGTTGTGATCCAGGAACTGGTTGAGTAAGGAGGACAGTCAATGAGCTTTTTGTTTAACACAGCATGGGCACTGCGCCACTGCCGCAAACGGCTGTTTGAATCCATCCTGATCGTCTTTGTAATCGGATTGGGTGTGGCGGTGATCGTCTCAATCCTGACCGTCATTCTCCTTGTCCAGTCCCAAATGCAATCAGTATACAATTATGAATGGATTCGCACATTCAGGGTGTACAGTGCCGCCTCTTTTTCCAGGACCACAGGGCAGGAACCGATCCTCAGCATTGTTCAGGAAAGGCCGCAGGAGCCTCTGCAGGTGTCTTTGAGCGAGCTGAAGGATCTGGAGAGGTCTCTCCCTACCGGCATGTATGTCTTTGCCGAGCAAACGATGTCTTTCCCTTCACGGCTCTTGCCCAAACCTGCAGAAGAAGCGGATGAAACACTGGGCAGCTATTATGAAACTATAGGGCCTGCCAGCATGTCCTCGCAAGGTACTACCCGGGTCATCACCACCCGCAGTATGGCCGTCAGCGAAGAATCAATAGTAATCGTTGAGGTTCAGCCGGACGTGGATGGAACAGAGCCCTTGGACGCTGAAGCTGAGGCGGTTGAGACTGAACAACAGGAAGCAGACGCTCTAGTGCAGTTGAAGAGCATGACACTTGATCAATATATCACCATGCGCGAGCAGTATGAGTATATCAATATGGTGGGAACAACCATAAGCTATTTCGATTTCAAGCAATACCGCATCGCCAAAGGAAATCTGTTTGTTGAAGCCGACATCGCCAACGGCAGCCGGGTAATGGTGCTCAGCGACCAACTGGCCAACAGGATCTTCCCAGATCAGGACCCAATAGGCCAGCACATCCCCATCGAGATCTTTGGTATGGAACAAGATGTCCTGTATACTGTGATTGGAGTCTTGGCTCCCTTCGAGGAAAACGAAAGCTTTAGCATTAGTATGGCCTTCGGCGAGTATCCTGCCTTCGTGCCCATTACGGCCATGCCTTCATCCTGGACCGCAGGCGCTGATCAGGAGACCTTACTGGACAACTTTGTAATCGGAGTGGAAGACGGCATCGATCTGGCGGAGGCTTCAGAGATAATTCAAGCTGAAATCAGGCAAAGGTACGGAGATTTGGGCATAGTGGACAACTCATACCTTGTGTTGACTGAACAGAACAACAGCAGCTACAGCCTTTATATAATCATCGCCATATTTGCTTCTTTAGGCTTGGTCATTGCTGCAATCAACATCCTGAACCTAATGCTCGCCAGGGTTCTGCGAAGAACCAAATCTATCGGCCTGGCCATGGCCCTGGGATCAGCCAAGAGCACCGTTTTTGGCCAGTTTCTGCTGGAAGCCGTGATTCTTGGCCTTACCGGGGCGGTAGTTGGTATCGGGCTTAGTTTCGCCCTTGTAAAGGGAATCATCAGTAAGCTGATTCTCACAGAGATATCATTTGGCATTACAAGTATTGCCGCCGGATGCGGGCTGGGGCTGTTGGTAAGCTTGTTGTTTGGAGTCTACCCCGCATACCAAGGAGCAGCCATCGACCCGGTGGATGCTTTGCGGACTGAATGATCCGGCGCAGACGGAGGTGTATGGATGAATTCTTTTGTATTTACCATGAGACTGATTAAAAAGCGGCCGCTGCGCTCATTATTGACGATCCTTCAAATCGCGCTCGGGGTTTGGATCGTGGCCACAATCCTCACCATGAACCTGCAGGCTCAGGATCAGGTTAATTCTGTGCTCAACCACTTTGGCGAGAATATCATTCGCCTCTCATTGCAAAGAGAGATCATGGATCAAGGCAGTATAAGAGGCTATCAAGGTTTCAGCCTGTCGGAGACCGATTTGATCCGGTTGAAACAAGAAAGCACGCATATCGAGTCAGTATTCACTGTTGAACCTGCATGGAATGCCAAATTGAAAGCTCACGGCCTTACATATCAAGTAAGAGGGCTTGCCGAAGTAACCGCCGGCACAATTTCGGCATTGGAGTTGAAGCTTCTGGAAGGGTACGCCTTCACCGATTACGATCAGGAACAGGGAAACCTTGTTGCCCTCATTTCCACCGATGTGAGCAAACAATTATTCCCTGATCAATCTGCCGTAGGGAAAACCATCGAGCTGGAATCCCTCTACGGTGATGAGTATCTCACATTTGAAATCATTGGTGTTTTTGAACCGATTAATCCATTGCTGCAGATTTTTTTCCAGGAAATGACCATCATCATTCCCCTCGACAGCCGGGCCAAAACCACTGGAACCGAACGGATCCACCGGGCAAATTACAGTAATGTGTATGTAAAATCTTACCCGGGATCCGCCCATGCTGCAGTAAGTGATGCCCAAGTAATTCTCGCCAGCGATGATTACAATGTAAATGCTGATTACCTCAGCGACACGGGCCGCATGTTTACCAGCGCAATCATGGGAATGTCCTTGTTTTTGGGGGTCTTCGCCTTCGTGGCGATTATCATCAGCTCCGTGGGCATCTTAAGTATCATGATGGTCAATGTTGTGGAACGCACCAGAGAAATCGGCTTGCGCAAGGCACTGGGCGCATCCAGGTTTTCCATTGTAATCCAGGTTCTATACGAATCACTTGTGTTTGCACTGCTCGGAGCAGTTACAGGCATTGTCGGATCGGTGTTGTCAAATCGGTACATGATTGATGGATTGCTGAAAGACTTTTTCTTTCAATCGATGCAGGACCTGGGCCAATTCCATCCTTGGGCGGCTGTCTATTCCAGCGGCCTTGCTTTGATCATGGGAGCAATATTCGGCCTGTATCCAGCAATTGCCGCCGCCAGGTTACCGGTGGTGGAAGCGCTGAGGGAAGCGTAAAAAATGCCGGCATCGTGAAGATGCCGGCATTTTTGTTATGGACAGTCTTATCTTAGAGTTTCCTGAAAACCGCTGTCAACTCCAGATCCCGGCCCGGTGCAACTTCAATACTCGGATCAAGGCTGCTGACACTACCTTCCCACCTTACAAAAACATAGCCGGGCTTGGCAACGGCAGTGAGCCGGACAGGGACCCCTTGAAAATAGTTGCCTTGCCAAGAAGCGGGATTGGTGATCCCGGGCGTTTCCGGAATTATATCAAGAGAATTGATTCTGATATGACCTGCCTCTAAATCACAGTTGAGAGTGAGGGTTACAGTCCCCGCCAGTTTGAAGAAATCGGTGATCATTTTCCAGATGTAGTTGTGGCGGTTGGCTGCCCAGATCCGCATCTTGTTGACGTTCTGCTTCCATTCCTCAATCGTTCTGCCCGGATTGCCCCACCTCTGCTGATGTTCAGCAATCTCCGGTTCCAACACTGCTTCCATCTGGTCAATCATGGCAGTGATCCGCTCCAATGTGAATGAACTGTTGAGATGATCGGCAAACGTATTGATAAACTGACGCCTAAAACTGCTGTTCTGCAGGAGGCCCCTCAAAAGCGGCCCCCGGGAGCCGGTGGCATGTTCCAAGGAGTTGAAGTCGCCTGCTGTCCCATGGGCATAACCAAACCCAAAATCTGTATCAAACATCATCCACCGCCATCTTCCGTCCTGCCCGTAAGGGGCGTCCGGTTCATACTGCGTGGTCTTGTACCGCCAGACCGCAGTGTTCTTACCCGGCCAGTCAGTGTTGCTGTAGAAGATTTGGGCAACCTGGTAATCAATGAACTGTTCAATATCGATCTTGGTGGTAATGTACTGGTAATTGTCATCCCTTCCCATGTTGTTCCGCTGGACGAATGCTACGATCTCATGGAGATCCCGCTCATCTCCCGGGTTGCCGTAGTCCAACTCATCGTAATGGGTTGTGAATACCACATTGTCCGGATCAAGGTTGTAGTTCGTCGCCAGATAATACTGATCAAGCCGCTCCCGGATATTCTGGATCCCCCAATACTCTCCATTGATAAACACTATCGCTGGGCGGTAGGCCATCACATCGACCTTGGTATGGGATATCAGCTCATGCATCAAAGCATCGGCAAAAAGATCGACAGACCAATGGTTGCCGGCGTTGCGGAGCAAAATCCGCTTAAACTGTGTCAGCGGTTCCCCGGTGCCGTTGGCAGTCAGGTTGGGAAACAACGGGTAGTCAATGATCCCAGGCGGTTCATAGGATGAACGGGCGTGCAGCCTTAGTGTTTTTTGAGGCCAAGACCGGGTAATGCCGCCGTGAATCCGGGCACCCATGTTAAGTTTAAACCCGAAAATGGCTCCCGGTTCAAAAAACTCCACATGCACCGGTCGTTCCCATTCGATGCCCCGCTGCGTATAGTTGCCGGGATTGTGCCAGGGCCTGCCCGGCCGCCAATCCCAATAATAGACTCCGGCGACATAGATGCCGATCACAGGGTCAAAAAAGCCCTTGGGATCGGTTGCAATTGATATTATCGGCAGTGTATAGCGCTCAAAGATATCCGGCGCCACGAAATAGGTGTGGGTTTCCACATCGCTTGCCAAACTTCCATCTTTGTACGCTGCCGCCCGGACAACGATTCCTTGAAACACATTTTCCGCAGTCCACGGCAGGAAAGCCAGTTTTTGTTTGCGCCCGGTGTAATCCGCTTCAATGCGGTTTAGATTGAACGGGCCAAAAGTCTTGATATGGGATAACAGCTCAGTTTTGTAATTCTCCGGCCCAATCTGGATCGGGCCCCGGTAAACCATGGAAGATAGATCCGGCACCGAACCGTCCAAGGTGTAATAGATGGTTGCATCAGGATCTTTACTGCTGAGGACAAGTTCAAAAGGCTCCTGGTAAAAACCACGCACATGGGAGAATTCCGGCGGCTGAAGTCTGGCTGTGTAAATCTGATCTGTTGAATTGGCCGCCCCGGGAGTCGGCTTGGAGAAAAAGACAAACTCACCACTCCCGTCGGGACAGCGCCCATAGGAGATGTCCCGTTTCTGCTCTATTGGGGGGATATAATCCTGCAGCACGCTATCGAGGCCTGTCAGCAAAATCGGTTCGCCTTCACTTCCCAGACTAAAATTGGTGTGGATCTCGCTTAAACCTGCTTTGTCTTGGCCGGAAGCCCAAACCAAAAGGTAGCCTTCTGCCGGGATTGTGATGTTGTCAGGAAACTGCCATTTAAAGGGATCCGACAGGTCATCCGACAGATAAAACCCGGACAGATCAATACTGTCCGCTTGTGGGTTGAACAGTTCAATCCAATCGTGATATTCACGAGCGAGGTCCTTGATTGTCGAGCCGTTTGAGGCCATGAACTCGTTAATCACGACCTCCTGGGCTGCCAAATTAGGAAGGATCACCGGCTGCCGATCGAAGATGTTTGTCCAAAAACGGCGAATCGGGGCATAATCATCAGTGTACACTGTAGAACGAAGCGGGTTGTCCCTGAGATCCAGCCCAGCTTTGATACCAAGATGAGGCTGGTTCTGCAGGGCGCCTTGCTCCATCAAGCCGGCCAATACTTGTGTATCGGTCAAGCCCGTGTTGCGCAGATTAAGTGTTCTAAGGCCGGTTAAGCCTGAGAGAAACGCCGCATCGTTCCCAGTATGGACATTGCGCATAATCAATGTCTTCAAATTCAAAAGCTGGCCAATAGGTTCCACCGATGCAGCCGGAACAGAATTGATGTTGAGATATTCAAGATTCGTCAACTCCCCAAGAGGAGTCAAGTCAGTCACCAGTGTTTCCCTCAGATTTAGACTTACCAGCTGCGTCAATGATCGCAGGGGCGCCAAATCCCTGATGGGGTTGAGGCTGAGATCAAGAGTGCGCAGGTTCGTCAATTGCTCCAATCCTATCAAACTTGTAATCCCGCAATCTGAAAGAGACAATTCCCTAATCTCACCAAAGGCTGCCTGCGAGACCTCCAGGCCCTTCCTCTGCAGTTCGGCGGCAATCTGCTGATAAAGCTTCGCGTCTGCAAAGCCGGCTTCAGCGGGGTTTGTCAAGGCCGCTGCATCAACTGTCTCCACCGCTTGTCCTACCATGAATGCCAGGCACATTACCAAAACCATAGTACGCCACATTGCTACCACTCCCCATTTAACGGTTGACTGCTGGAATCCTAGGTTCTCCACGAATGCATCGCTATTCACTAAACTGCTTCTTGGAACATCTGAGTTCATTGCAGGGGTTCACTGATCGAAGCCGCCAAAGCAGCAATCTTGCCCATGCCAATATGGCTCTGGCTTGATTTGGCCTTCGCCAGCATCCGGACCATCAGTCTTTCTATCCAGCTCATCTTCTCAAAGTTAAAAGCATAGCCCAGACTTTCCTTGAACCGGGCGTGAGCCCAGCAGCTGTTGGGAAAATGCCTACTCAATCTGTGCCTTTGCCTGCTTGGCAAAACCGGCTGATCTGGGGCAGGATTTTTCCCATGTAAACCGGGCTGCCGATCACAGCCTGATCATATTCCTGCAGGCTGATGTGACCTGATTCTGCTGCATTGTGCAGTTCTACCTCCCCCGACAGTCTTTCTTTTAACAATTCTGCACACTGTGCAGTGCAGCCGTATTTCGAGCCGTAAACAATAACGGTTTTCATCTTAACCTCCAATTAACTATTACATAACAGTAGTATATACCTCCAAGAAACGCCTGTCAAACTTCCATATCGCCCACCCCGTTCTGGGTTGAATCCTAATAATGCCAAGGTGGGCAGGAGAAACCTGTGCTTAACCTAGAGTCGAAACCTGACAGATGTGCATACTAGTTGTGAAGGAGGTAACCAGCAATGATCCTCACCCGTTTTGTCAGGCGCGAAGGATGCCAAAAACTGATCGATGCCCGCGAAGCGGCCAATCTGTGGGATATTGCCATTTCCAAACACATGATTCTGGAATACCAGCAGACTGCTCAGCACTTAGCAAAAGATCTTGATTTGAAATGGTTGTTGGGGGTTATGATCAAAGCCAACGAAAGGACAATCCACACCCTTGAAGTGGTCATGGAAAAGTACCTGGTCAGGAGCCCGGACCGGAACCGCCTCCCCTCCAACTGGGCCGGCAATACCGAATCATTCCGGGATGAGCAGATCGGCCAGACAAATCTGCGGTTTTTGCAGGAATATCTGGAAAACCTACTGCGCGTGATCCGAACCTCCACTACGAACGATGGTATTCGCACCCTGTTTGGCCGCTTTCTGAAGACCGCATTGAACGATATCGATCTAATTCTGAATTACCTTAAACTTAAAGGATGGCTGGAAATAGGGCCTTATTATCTAAATACTCCTCCCGATGTCAAGGAGAAGATTACTGCGGCCGAAGCAAGCAATCTCTGGGATCACCTTACGTTTCGTTATGACAACATCAGGAAAACCAATCTGTACTTAGCCGTCACCCATGATTTCAACTTCAAGATCATTATCGCCAAAGGATTGGACCGGCTCAACCGGCAAACGGGAATCTTGGAACAGGAATGCCAGAAATATGGGATTTCACTGCCCAAACGGCCGCCGGAAGTAGTGATCTTACCTGTAGGTACGGATTATATGTGCGATGACCAGATGTACCGCGATATTCTCCAGGGCCTGCAGGCGGCTGCCATGATGCACGCGGAAACCAGCAAGCAATGCATCCATAATGACCGCATCCGGAAGCTTTTCAACAATATGCTCCTGACTGAAGTCAATTACTACAACTTGTTCATCAAATATGGCAAGCAAAAGGGCTGGCTCCATGCAGCCCCGGCTTACCGATCAAACTAGCGCTCCTGTGCCGCACCCTCATTTTCCGGCACACCGAACAGAATCACCCGGGCAGGGGCCGCCTCCACCCCCTGCAGTTTCAACGGCAGCGCCACCATGAAGTAATCACCGGCCGGGACATCGCCCAGCCGCAGGCCTTCGATGATTACAATTTCATTGCTTAACAGCTGTTTGTGGGTGGCATGGTCTGCCTGGGACCTATCGATGCCTAAAGCGTCGATCCCTACTCCGGCTATTTCCCTCTCAACCAAGTAAGCGGCTCCGGTACGCTCCAGATAGACAAATTCAAAGTCAAATTCATCAACATAGGAGTTCTTGGTTTTCAACAAGAGAAAATCACCTGCACCAAACCTGAAGTTCTCCAGGTCCAGGCGGGTGATCTTATCTTCCACATTGGTTAGATCAAGAACCCTGACGGGACGGACTAGTTTATCAAGGCCAGTGTTTTCAATAGGGCTGCCGTGCGCCAAAAAATGCAGCGGTGCATCCACATGGGTTCCAGTATGCATGTCAAGGGACACCCTTGTCTGGCGGCTGCCCGTACCGTCCACATCAAAATCCCTTTCAATCGTAAAAACCGGAAGCCGTTCCTGGTTGCGTTTCCATACCGCCATCCGTGGATGGATTGTCATCGACACATCGTAAATCCTCACAGCATTACCTCCCGATCTAGTATTCGTGCCATTCCCGCCCGTCGGACCGAATCAGGTAATCTGCCTGGGCCTGCCCAAAACTGCCTGCCGGGTAAACAACAGCCGGTGCATTGGCTGCATGCCAGTGCCTGGCAATCTGGTCTATGAACTGCCAGGCGTACTGTACTTCATCCCAGCGGGTGAACAGTGCGGACTCTCCCCGCATCACATCGAAGAGCAGGCGCTCGTAGGCTTCCGGCGTGTTGAACCCTGCCAGGGAGCTTTCGCTAAAGTCCATGGAAACCGGGACAATACTGTGCTCTGTCCCGGGTTTTTTGGCATTGAACTTGAAAAAGATCCCCGCATCCGGTTGGACGCGAATAACCAGCAGATTTGGATCGAGTTGTTCATCCCGGAAGTACAATACGCCCGGCAGTTTCTTAAAGCTGATTACGATCTCTGAGTATTTTTTGGGCATCCGTTTTCCGGTCCGCATATAAAAGGGTACCCCTGCCCAGCGGAAATTCTCCACATACGTCTTCAAAGCAACGAAAGTCTCCACATTGGTGTCAGGAGCAACCCGTTGTTCCTGATTGTAGGCCACAACTTGCTGAGCATCCACTACTCCCGGGCCATACTGCCCCCGGACTACATTCTCCGGATTTACTTTGAGAGACCGGAGCACTTTCACCTTTTCGTCCCTGATCGATTCCGTGGCCAAATCGACAGGAGGCTCCATGGCAATTAGAGTCAGCAGCTGAAGCATGTGGTTTTGAACCATATCCCGCAGAGCCCCTGCCTTTTCGTAATAAGCCCCCCGTCCCTCAACACCTACTGTCTCGGCAAAGGTGATCTGGACATGGTCGATATATTTGTTGTTCCACACCGGCTCAAACAAGGTGTTGGCAAAGCGAAGTACCATCAGGTTCTGCACCATTTCCTTACCCAGATAATGATCGATGCGGTAGATCTGCTCTTCTGCAAAGGTACTGCGGATCACCGAGTTTAACTTCTGCGCGGATTCAAGATCATGCCCAAACGGCTTCTCGATCACCACTCGCTGCCATGATCCCTGATTATGAGCCATGCCGTGGGCTTTCAGCTCAAGGGCGATTGGCGCAAAGTGTTCCGGGGCCACTGCCAGAAAGAAGACACGGTTACCCTCGGTCTGGCACTGTTGATCAATGCCATCCAACAGCTTCTTCAACCCGGCATAGCCCGCTGAATCATAAAAGTCCAGCTGGAAGTAGTGAAAGCATTTCAAGAACTCCAAGTCTTCATCGCTGCCGGTGTACTCGGTCCTGGAAAAAGCTTTGATGGATTCAATGATGTCCGCTTGTGCATCCTGGTTTGATTTTGCCTTCCTGCCTACGGCAACCACCGCAAAACACTCGGGTAAGAGCTGATCCTGGGCCAGGTTATACAATGCAGGATACAGCTTGCGCCCGGCCAGATCACCGGTTGCGCCAAAGATAACCAGGATGCAGGGATTCAGGGATGAACTTTGCTGCGTATTCTGCACAGAAACCACTCCATTTGCGTAATGACAAAAACCCAACTTGGCCTTTGCCGAGTTGGGTTTTGCAGTTACAGAATCTCTGTCTCCAGCGAGACTACCTCCAAGCGAGGCTCAGCTTCGATAAACCGGACTACATTTTGCAGCTGAACTTCTGCATGTTTGGCTGTACTGCTGATCACAGCAATGCCGAGATCAGCCCGCTGCCACAGGTTTTGGCTCCCTACTTCAGCAATGGCTGCATTATACTTGTTCCGTGTTCTTCTGATCAGACTCAGCAAAACTGCCCGTTTCTCTTTTAGGGACTGAACACCAATAATACGCAGACTGAGAATCGCACTTCCAATAATCACTCATGGTTCCTCCTATGGAATCACCTGATCGATGGTTGCTCCTCCCAAGCAGACTTCACCTTGATAAAACACTACAGCTTGACCAGGTGTGATCGCTCGCTGCGGCTTGGCAAACATAACCCGGCACTGATCAGGCTGTGCCAGGATGGTGACCTTTTGATCAGCCTGCCGGTAGCGAAACTTCGCCGTGCAGGTATACTTCCCCTCTCCTTGAGGAGGAAAACCTTTGACCCAGTGCGGAGCCGTGGCAATCAGGCCTTGACTGAACAACGAGGGGTGATCGTGCCCTTGCGCCACATAGAGGATGTTGGCCGCCACATCCTTTCCCACAACAAACCATGGCTCACCGGCACCACCAATGCCCAGGCCTTTGCGCTGGCCGATGGTGTAGTACATCAAGCCATCGTGCCTGCCGATCTCTTGATCCCGGTCAATATCAACCATAGGCCCCGGCTGGGCAGGCAAGTAATTCTGCAAAAACGCCTTAAACTTCCTTTCACCGATGAAGCAGATTCCTGTGCTGTCTTTTTTGTCGGCGGTAACCAGATGATGGTCAACCGCTGCCTGCCGCACCTGGCGCTTGGTCAAATGCCCTATGGGAAACAAGGTCCTTTGCAGCTGTTCCTGCCCCAGGGTATAGAGAAAGTAGGTTTGATCCTTGTTTTGATCCACTCCTCTGAGGAGTTGATACTCTGATTGCCCACCCTCGTTGGCCAGAGAGCGGATTTGGGCGTAGTGCCCGGTGGCAAGGTAATCAGCCTCCAGCTCCAACGCTTTTTGCAGAAAAGCCTTAAACTTAATCTCCTTGTTGCACATCACATCAGGGTTCGGCGTGCGGCCGCGGGAGTATTCGTCAAGGAAATGGCTGAACACCCGATCCCAGTATTCCTGCTCAAAATTGACCGTATAGTAAGGGATTCCAATCTGATCGCAAACACGGCGGACATCCTGATAATCGAGATCGGCAGTGCAGTTCCCCGCCTCGTCGATCTCATCCCAATTTTTCATAAAAACACCAATCACATCATACCCTTGTTGTTTTAAAAGCAGCGCAGCAACGGAGGAGTCCACCCCTCCGGACATGCCCACAACAACTCTGGTATGCTTCTTTACTCTTGTCATTAAAACTACTCCTCAACCCTAGTCCTCGGCCTGTTATTCATTTTTGCCTGGGCTGTTGAATCCCGCTGCCGGAACACTGTGGGGACTGTCAACCGCACCGGAGCCAGTTCCTGCTCAACAATTTTTGTATGCAGCAGCGCTGCTGCCCACTTGCCGATCGATCGCAGGGGGACCGCTATAGTACTCAGCGGCGGGTCTGCGTTTTTTGCACACTCCAGATCCCCAAATCCAACCACCGAGACATCTTCGGGAATCCTAAACCCGGCTTCCTTCACAGCCCGATAGGCTCCCAGAGCCATTAGATCGTTCGCTGTAATGATAGCGGAAGGTTTATAGCTTGTCAACAACCGCACGGCAGCCTCATAACCTCCCTGCCGGTCCCAGCTGTTCGCCTGGATAATCAGCTTAAGGCTGTCAGCCAAATGGGCGCTGAGCACCCCCAGCTTGAATGCGCGCAGCCGTTCTCGATGATCCAGGTTGCCTTCCGGCCCGTGGATGTATGCAATATTTTTGTGGCCCAACTGCATCAACTCGCTGACTATTTCAATCATTGCCCGGCGTTCATCAATCCCGACATACGAACAGAGCTGTGAATTGCCGATTCCATAAATGATCACAGTCGGGATGCCGTTTTGGTGCAAATGCAGATATTGCTGTTCGCTCATTGGTATGTTGCCCAAAATGATCAAGCCTTGTGCCTGTGAAACTGCTTTGGCCATTGATGGGGGGAACTGCCTGTGGGGCTGTCTGGATGAATCGGCCTGCAGCTGTAATCTGCTGAGTTTCAGTTTATAAGTGCGAACCACGTCTTGAATGCCGTCCAAAATCTGTTCATGAAACGGGTCTGTTTTTTGTGTGGGAGAGATGCAAATCAGCATTTGATATCTGGGGCGTAGTTTTTTGTGTGGTTTGTAACCTAACTTCCGTACCGCTTCCAGGACTTGGGCGCGCTTGTCCTGGCTTACATTGGGGCTGTCGGCAAGCACCCGGGACACTGTGGCTCGAGAGACCTGGGCCAAATCCGCCACATCTTGCATGGTAGGCTTCACTTCCACCGCTCCTCCGGTTGGGAATATCATCTCTATTGTATCCGATTCCCACTTGCCTGACAACACCAGAAAATACTGTCAGGATTGCCCCTCAGGATCAGCATGGATTACCATATTAATGCCCAGTTCTGCCTGGACCTGACGTTCAAGCCGGTCGAGCTCATCATGAATCTCACTAACGTTGGCATCAGCCGGTACCGCCGCATGAATCGATCCGACTATTCTACCCGGGCCATAATCATGCAGTTTTAGATCATGAGTGCCGAGTACCATCGGGCTTGCCTGAAAGATGGCATTGATCCCGGCAATAAGGTCGGGATTGGGTGTGGCACCAAGCAGGAGGCTCACAGCCGGTTTCCCAGTAGCGAGACCGGAATAAATGACGACCAATGAAATCAGCAATCCCATAATCCCATCTACTGGAAGAGAGACATACCGGCCGACAACAAGCCCAACAACCACTGAACTTGTGGCAACCGCGTCGTTAAAGCTGTCGACTGCCGCAGCCCGGTTTATGCCGGAATTGATCACGCCGCTGATATAACGGTTGTAGGCAAACATCCACAGCTTCACCGCAACACTGATCACCAGCAGGAAAAAGGTTAGTGCACTTGCCTCAACTACCTCCGGCTGGACAATTTTCCCTATGGAGGTGCGGGCCAGCTGCAGCCCAACAACAATAATGATGACCGCCATTACCAATGCGCCGACATATTCATAGCGCCCGTGGCCGTGGGGATGTTCGAGGTCAGGCGGCTGACTGCTGAGCTTGGCTCCGACAATTACGATCAGTGAGGAACTCAAATCGGTGAGGTTGTTGAAAGCATCGGACAAAACAGCAATGCTGTTGATTGCCAGGCCGACACCAAGTTTCAACACAAATAGGAAAACATTGCAGATAATCCCCAAAACCCCTGACAAGATACCATAGGCTTCCCGCACTCGCGGATCTGCCGCATCCTCATAATTGGTGATAAACATTCTGATCAAAAAATGAATCAATCCTATTCCTCCGCATCCAACAGCCTGTTTTCAAATATGAAGCCGTCAAATTTGCAGACCAACTGCTCGAACAGGGCCGGATCATTCACCGTCCAGGCCAGGCAGAGCGGGCGAAACAATTTCCGGCAGAGGCTGAACCCCCATGCCCGGTCTTTATGGCAGTAGGCGACAAAATCAGGGCGCCCTAGAATGTTAACCAGCAAATGTTTCATTAAAAAGGCTTGATGAAACTTCAGCCCTTCTCTCCTGGCGACAAAATCCATGGACAGCTGGCCGCGGATCAGATCAGGCCTGTGCACCTTGAACCAGCGTACAATTAAGGGGCTGAAGGATTCTATCCAGACTTCGCCCTTGTAATCCCGGATTTCTTCACAAACAAGCTCACACAAAGCAGGATTGGAGTTGCCGTTATGGGGTTTGATCTCACAAATAACGGGTAGATCCTCTAATAGATCCAGTACTTCCCGAAACAGCGGTATCTTTTGTTCAGAACCGGTCAAACGGTACTGCCTCAGCTCGTCGTAGGTTAACTGGCTTACAATTCCCTTTGCGCCGCACATCCGTTTCAAGGTGGCATCATGGAATACCACCAGCCTGCCGTCTTTGGTCATTTGGACATCCAGTTCCACTCCAAAGCCTTTTTCCTTGGCCTTTTGAAAAGCGAGCAGCGAGTTCTCCGGTATACCCGGCCCATGGAGCCCCCTGTGGGCATACCACCGGGTTGGCGGCTGATCAACCCGCCTTCGGTTCGGTTTGATTAAAGCAACCGCCAAACCAACCAATCCCAAAACAAGCACAGCTGCAGCAGCAGTGAAAGCCATCCCCATGTCAGTCTCCCACATCCAGTATTTCCAATTTGTCCTTGGGCAGCAGCGGTTTATAATCGCCGTGTTTTACCTGAATCATGGTGAACAAGGCCAGCAGCATGAAAACAGCGGCGTAGGGAAACAGAGTCCGGTAACCCACGTACTCCAGAAATGCACCGGAAAGGACCGGGGTTACAATCTGCCCCGCCATGGAAAAGGTGTAATAATAACCGGTGAATCTGCCTATGTCTGAACCCTTGGCCATCTCCACCACCATGGGGTATGAGTTGACATTGATGGCAGCCCAGCCCAAACCTACCAAGCCCAGCAGGATGTTCATCGACCAATGATCGCTGGTGAAGAAGAATGCAGCTGTAAATCCAACAAACATCAACGCAACCCCGAACAGTATAGTTCGTTTGCGCCCCATATTGCTGGCAAAGATTCCAACCGGAATAAAAGCTATAATAGCCGTAATCGTGGCCACCAACAGACTGCTGGCGAATTTGCCGCCTTCCATGCCCAGAACTTCCTGGGCGTACTTGGAAAAGGCAGTGGTAACTGCATTATATGCCATAAACCATAGAAAGACAGACAGGAGCAGGCAGATCAAACTGCGACGCACATCACGGGGAAGCCCTTTGGCACCGGCGCCCTGGTCTGCAGGCCTGCCTTCGCGAACACCGTCCCTTTCAGCCGCAAGAGCCCTCATCTCAGCTGCCAGTTTCTTCTCTTTGATGGTTGCGAACAGAATCAGCGTAGCAACAGCCATCACACCTGCCACTAAACTAAAGATCGGCAGGTAATTTGGGCAGTCGCCTTCAGGCACCATGATCCTGATTAAAACAAGTGCAACCACAGCACCTAATGCTCCCATCAGGTTGATCACCGCATTGGCCTTTGAACGCAGCGGCGGCGGAGTCACATCAGGCATTAATGCCACCGCCGGCGAACGATAGACGCTGACAGCCAAGAGCGTAACAAACAAGACACTCATAAACAAAGTCAGATTGGCCGAATTGTCGGCTATGGGCAAACAGATCATGGCCACGACCGTAACTCCCGTCCCCACCAGAATGAACGGCATCCGCTTGCCAATCGGAGTATCGACCCGGTCCGAGAGGGTGCCGAACAGAGGCAGCATGAACAGGGCGAAAATATTGTCCAAAGCCATGATTGCTCCTGCCCAGGTGTCCCCCAGTTCAAAAGTATTCTTCAGAATCAAAGGGATGATACTGTCGTACAGCTGCCAAAAAGCGCTGATTGACATGAATGCAAGCCCAACCAAGAACGTCCGCTTATAGTTTAGTCTCATCAAACTGGCCCCCATATGATCTTCATGTTATTCCTGATTCTTGCACAAAGTGACCCCATATGGCTCCATCAGCACAGGGTAACCAGCATGGCCGAGCCAATGGGGTCTGCCATTTGCCTTATTATTTCTGCCCTAAGGGAAGGATTCCTCTAAATTGGCACTCTAAAACTCCTTTCCCTTGTAAATCCTGATCGAACAGTAGAGAGAAACCAAGATCATGCCTATCACAGCCACCGGCAAAAGGTAGACATACTGTTTGACCAGATCAAGCGACAATTCCAGTTGGAACCGGGATGCGGCCATGACCAGGAGAAACGGCACCAAAAAGACAATCACCATAATCAACCTTGCCTTTTCCACACCAAACTTGTACATCAGCGGCAGGATCACGGACATGACCGCCAATGCGCCTGTGCTCATGCCAAACACTGTTGGCAGCAACTCGCCATCTACACTCAGTCCGAATCGAGCGCCAGTCAGATGTGCAGCACACACCAGCAACACTCCCACGATATTCAAAAGCACACCCAATACATATTTACTCAACACTATTGTTGTCCGCGACAGGGGCGTGGCCAGGGCATACCGATCCCATTTGCATTGTTCATCGTAAGCCATTGAAGTTATCGGCAGCACGATTGCACACATCATCGCAATCCCCGTAAACATGCCCAGGTTTTTGGACAAAACTGCAACGGCGAAGTAGATAACTGAAATGAGCACCACAATTCGCAACTGCCGTTTCAACGTATACAAGTCTTTGATCAACAACCCGATCATTGCTTTTCCCCCCGAATGATGAATAACATAATCTCTTCAATAGTGGCATTATCCACCGTAAAACCTTCAAATTTTTCCCTTTCCACCAAAGCGTCCACACCAAAACGGTTCTTGCGGTACCTCAATACAGAGCCCGGTTCAAGCTTTGCGAATTCCTGCAGTCCGCACTTCAAGATACCGTACCGGATCAAAAGCTGATCCGTCTCCTCGACAAAGACCAATTTCCCCTGATGAATGAAGGTAATGTAATCCGCTACCTTCTCGATATCGCTGGTTATATGGGTAGAGAGGAAAATCGAATGCTGCTCATCCTGGATAAATTCGAGAAAAATGTCGAGAATCTCATCACGGACTACGGGATCCAGCCCGCTGGTCGGTTCGTCCAGAATCAACAATTTGGCGTTGTGCGAAAGGGCCACGGCAATCGACAGCTTCATTTTCATGCCCCGGGAAAACGATTTCAACTCCTTACACTGCGGCAAAGCAAACTGGTCGAGGTGATTGTAGAAAACCTGCTGATCCCAGTTGCTGTAGATATGGCGCATGAATTGATTGATGTTTCGAGGTGTCAGACTGTCGGGAAAATTGATTTCATCCAGGACAACACCGATGTCCTGTTTGAGCTCGGCATCATCGACCTTGTTGTCACGGCCGAAGATCTTGATTTTGCCCTTGTCACGGTTAATAATATTGAGAATCAGCTTGATGGTAGTAGTCTTGCCTGCCCCATTTTCCCCGATAAATCCCATGATACTGCCCTCGGGCAGGGCAAAACTGATATTGTCCAGTGTAAAGCGGTCATAAGTTTTGGTTAATCCGTTTATTTCCAGCACATTCCTCATACTAATGATCCCCCTCTTGATAGTACACCTCTACGATAGTAACCATCTCTTCCTGCGATATCCCTGCCTGTTTGGCGGCAGCGACTGCCTGCTCCAGATATTGCTCGACAAGCCGCAGCTGCTGCTCGCGGATTAACTCCATATTGTGCTCCGATACAAAACTGCCTTTGCCCTGTACCGTAGTAATGAACCCTTCTCGTTCTAATTCCTCATAGGCTCTCTTGGTTGTAATCACGCTGATCCTTAACTCTTTGGCCAGATAACGCATGGATGGCAGCATTTCACCGGGTTTTAGTTCTCCGGAGATGATCATTTTTTTGATCTGCCCTATTATCTGCTCATACAGCGGTTTTCCGCTGGAGTTGCTGATAATGATATCCAACCAGTCACCTCCTGCCATATCGTTCCCTAAAAGATATACAATTCATACTGTACATATACAATATATACAGTATATAGACTTTTGTCAATACCCGGCCGGCATTTTTTTGGCGCTGTTTTTGTTAACATATTGTAAAGATTGCCAGCGGATACGTCGGTGTAATATAATAGACGAAGGAACCGGTGACTGTCAGCCGCAGGCCGGCTTGGGACTCTCATGGTACAGGAGTGGAGCGGATGTTCTTTGTGGGCATTTTCGGGATCCAGAATAAAACCCAGCACATAACCTCCGAATCAGCGGTCATTTGCCCTGTGTGCGAAAGATACGGCCGCTATGACATCATCAAAAGCTACTACTACTTCCACGTTTTCTTTGTCCCAGTATGGCGCTGGAACAGGCGTTACTATATTCAAACCCACTGCTGCAGCCGAATCTGTGAACTGGATCAGGAAACCGGCTCCAATATCGAAGCCGGTCATTCAGTTGTAATTGAAAAAGAACACATCCGCTGCAGTGACAGAACAGCAGCCCCAGCCTGCCCCAACTGCTCCGCCAGGCTTGACCCGAGATTTGCCTACTGCCCCCACTGCGGATCGCCATTAAGCCGGTAAAGAGAACTTATGCCAGGGTAGATTCACCGCTGCGCCTTTATTGATTACCTCATCAATATGCATCAAAAGCGGAAATGCATCGTCCGGCGCAAACCCTTGGGCAGCCTGGCCCCGCACCGCCCGGGCAATCCTGGTGGTAATCACCACCGATTCCAAGGTTACGCCAGACAGCTCCTCCATAGCCTGCGAAAACGTCAGCCCCCGGCCAAGCAGGGTCCCGAGCTTGCGAGTCCTCCCGCCGAAGATGGTGACAAACAGATCGGCAATTCCGGCGGTAACGCTCTCCGGCCTGCCGCCCAAAAGCCTGACCAATTCAGTCATTTCCCGTACGCTTTGCCCAAACAGCGCCGCCTGGGGATTATTCGCCAATTGGCAGCCTTCCCCTTCAACCCGCTGCTGCAGGCCTACCGCCAGGGTGACCACTAAAGCGTAGGCGTTCTTCAAGGCTGCAGCCGATTCGATACCCACCACATCTGTGGACAGCGATACATGGTAGTACGCTGTTTCCAACACAGCCTTAAGTTTCTTTAGTACAGCGAGCTCACTGCCGCAAAAGTGCACATGGGAATGGCGGCGATCCGCCAGTTCATAGCTTGTGCAGGGCCCTCCGATGGCATTGAACGAAAGGTGCCGGCCTGTCTTTGCATTTCGCGCCCACCAATGGGGATAAGGTATCAGACATCCGTTTTCGCCTTCAGCCAATCCTTTGGTTACCGCCAGCACCGGTGTCCCTGCAGGGATCAGCGGCACCACATGCTCGGCAAACCATTCCACGCCAAAGCTGCTCACACCGCAGATGATTAGATCCGCGTTTGAAACGGCTGCAGCCAGTGCCTCCACCTGCATAGGCACGATTCCCCGGGGCAGTTTCCGTTGAAGCGTAGGATGCCAGCGGTCTCTGGCCACACTCTCAATGATTTCACGATCAAGATCAGTCCCAACCAAACGCACCTCATGTCCGTTGTCACACAGCGGCACGCACATGGCCGAACCCATCATACCGGCTCCGACAATTGCTGCAGTGCTCACTCAAATTCCTCCCTGTCAAGTGGTCAATCAACGGCGGCACCAATACTTCGCCTCTTTTCAATTCATGTCCTATATTTTCTTGCCCCAAACCGCTGTTCCGAACTGATCCCTGCCAGTGATGCACAGAGTCGGCTCATCCCGGTCCCAGTCCCAGGCAGGGGTGACAATACATATTTCCTCGGTATTCCCGAACTCGATTCTGATGGTGGCATCATCAAGCTGCTCCCATTTTCCCTTTAGGGAACAGCACCGAAAACTGCCGTCTTCAGCCAGAATCATTGGCACAGAATTGATCACTCCTTGGGGTACTGCTGGGACAAGTTTGATCCGTTCATACATGCCCACAAGCCACCGCCGTTCCAGCGACTGAGACTGCTCGCCTGCATAGCACTGGGGATTGATCACCGGCCAGCCGTCTGCGGTCCAAAACATCTTGTGAATGTGCATCGTGGATATCTGGGGTGTGTAAAAATCATGTTCCCGGATATGGCAGGCCAGATACCACTGCCCATCAAAATCCCGCAGCACAGAGTTGTGCCCGGGACCCATGACTCCCGGGCTTCCGTGAAACCGGTAGCCGCAGGCAACCATGTACCCGACCTCACTGCGGTAGTCTTCGAGATCCGCCAAATTCCGCCCGTTGTGATCAAGGTAAGGCCCGGTTACCGACCGGCTGCGGCCGACCCTGATGTTGTAGTCGCTGGCTAAAGAACCGTAGGAGACAAACAGGTAGTAATATTCAGTGTCGGGATTGTAGACAATGTACGGCCCTTCGATGGAGCAGTCAGTCCAAGAAGGCCTTCTGGCAATGCATTTGCCGATCCCTTCTTCTGCCGCCAGCCCTGTAGCCGGATCCAGTTTCAGGATATGGCAGCCTCCCCAAAATGAGCCATAGGCCATGTACTGCTCGCCGGTTGCCTGGTCAACAACAGGGTTGGCATCGATTGCATTCACCGGAAGCTGATCACTGGTTTTCAGGACAATACCCCTGGGCACAAACGGCCCTTCAGGATTGTCGGCTGCTGCTAGAAAAATGCATGACTGGCGCACGCCCCAGGTGGAATTTGAACAGTACAACCTGTATTCATCGCCGGCCTTGATGATATCCGGCGCCCAAATCGCATTGCCGCCAACCCATTCCACCGATTCAGGCGGCGGATTCTCCACTACCTTGCCGACATTCTCCCAGACTATCAAATCCCGGGATCGGCGGGCAATGGCCCCGGTACAGTATGTGTAGTAGTTTTCCGTTACCGGATCACGAAAAATGGCCGGATCGTGCGACCCCCACAGACTATACTTATCTGCCGGCCTCGGCCTTTGCCCCTTCTTGAAATCTGGTTTTGCAGCCCTGGGCGGTGGCTGATGGGGGAATTTCAGGGTACAGTTTTCAAAAACCGCCATTTTGATCCCCTCCAATCGATACTTAACTCCCAGAATCAGACTTGAATACCACTGGTGTGCAATTTCGGTACCGCTTTGACTAAACCCTGCCTAATTAAAATTTACATGGTAAAAGTATTGACAGCGGTTTTTGAAAATGATAATCTTTCTCATAGATGAGGTAAAACAACCACCTGGCCGACCTGGTTACCCCGCACCTGATCACACCGGCGAGGAAAAGAACACTTTGGTGTGGCTAGCAGCTGAATCAAGGAGTTGATTCTATGATCGGCAACATCATCATCGGAGCTATCTTGCTGGCTGTTGTTTCCTGGGCTGGAGTCAAGTCTTACCGGAATATGCAAGCAACCGCTGCCCCGGTTGCAGCGGCTGCGAGCTTGCGGGAAAAAGCACATGTCCGGGCATTGATGTTGGCAGGGCAAGTTAGGGTAATAGCGCCAATTTCTGATAGTGCTTGTAAAGCGCATGAAAAGCACCACTGTAGTTTTTGTGCCAGGGTTTACGCTTGCCGCAAAAATGCAGGATCACGGTGTCGTTGACAATGCTGTCCATTGTGACCTGCTTTTTGGCCATAAGCAGGCGGTATTTGTAATACCGCACATCATAGTTGTACAAGAACCCATCGAGCTTCTTGATGTCTTGCGAATAAAGCGAGTTGAGTATGTCCTGGTCAGGAAGGATCAGAGTATTCTTGTGCTTGCGGACAAAGTTGTAGATCTCTGATTCACTGACCCTTGCCCGGATAGTCTCCAGGTTCATCAATAAGACACCTGAATTGAAGTAAGCTTTGATGTTGTATTCGGGAAAGCGGAGCCGGTTGATTTCTCGGGCAAAAATGATGTCATGATAAGCTGCCGCAAACAACCAGCCGGATAGGTCCGTGTCATAGAGGCTGCGAATGGGATTGATAACCAGAATGTCAGGATCCAGATACAAGATCCGGCGCAGTTCCGGCGGCAAATAACGAAAAGCCAACAGCCGGTAATACATTTCCTTGGTGTAATGCTTGACTACAGGAGCATCACAAAAGCACTCTTCTCCGATTCTTACTTCAGAAAGGGTGTGGCCGTTGCGTTCCACAAAAGCTGTGATCCCATCAACATGATCCGGTGCAAGCCTGGAATGCATCAGGAAGACTCGGAAATGCTCCTCCGGATTATTGAGAAACATCGATTTGAGCATCACCTGCAGAGGTTGAATGTAATTCGCATCGATAGTAACGAGAATGTTGATCGGTGTCAATGGGCGTCACATCCTTTCTGTCCCCATTGTCCCAACAAAACCTTCACATAAGCCTATAACTGCTTCTTTTCGGTTCGTTTGCAGAGTATGCCAAGAGTGTTCGGCCCGCAGTGGGTGGTAATCGTGCAGCCTGCAGTGGTGATCAGGATCTCCTCAAAATTGGCATACGCATTCACTGCATCCCTTACTTTTTCAACCATTTGCTCGGAACACATGCAGTGGGTAATAAAGATTCTGCTGTAATCAATGTTGTCTTTCTCCACCAACCTGTCTTTGACATACTGTTCGAGACTGCGTTCCAAACTTCCCCGGTACTTTTTGCCAACGACCATCTTGCCGTCAATGACCTCAATACAAGGCTTGATCTGCAAAAGCCGTGCGCCAAACGCTTCCAGGCCTGAACAGCGCCCACCCTTATGAAGATAATCCAGTTTATCAATAACAAAACTGGCATCAACACAGGGGATCAGCATATCAAGCTTTTCTACGATCTCTTGTGCTGAGATTCCCTCTTTGGCCATATAAGCTGCCTCCAGGACCACATGTCCCTGGCCGGTCGACAGATTCTGTGAATTCACAACATAAACATTGTCAAAGTCTGCGGCGGCCAATTTTGCATTTTGATGACATGAAGAAAACTGCGAACCAATATTAAAGTGAATAACGGCTTCATAATTGGGTGCAAATTGGGAGAAAAACTCCTGGTATTCAAAGGTATTTACCGCTGTCGTTTGACAGCGCTTCTTTTCTTTTTCCACAAAATTGACAATATCCTCAGGTGTAATATCCACGCTGTCCCGATAATCGTCACCGTCGACTACAATATGCAGAGGGAGCAAGGTAATGTCCAGGCTCGACAGCAGCTCCGGCGAAAGATCGCAGGTGCTGTCAGATGTGATTTTAATCATATACTGTACACCTCTCTTGTTTGTAGCTATTATACATACTGGGTTTGTCCCTTGCCTTTACTTGAGCGGCCACCACTCCTTCCCATCGGATTAACCGGGTTGTGTGCTTAAAGCACCCGGGCCGCTTTAAGCTAGGGTTACTCCCTGCCGTTCTCCAAACGGGTGAGTCCCGCCAATACTTCATTAACAGCAGCCCTCACCCTGGAAACCTCTCTCAAGCTTTTATTGATTCTGCTTTGCGTCATCCAATCGGATACGATATTGTCGAAAACAATGTCCATGAATTTCTGAAACCCACCAACACTGATTTCATCGCCGAAGTGGATATCGATATCCTTCAATTCCCTCTGCAGCAGGGAGAGATCGGCCTGAACCTGAGTGAGCATTCTTTGGGCATCATCCATTTTGCTGTGCTTAATCAAGCTCGAGAATAGTTCTCCACCGAGCAGATCAAAAAACCCCCATCCCCTGGCGCTTCGCAACTTATTCTCAATCTTGTCCAAAGAATCCAAAACTCGAGCGGCCACAGCCCGTGCTTCGGAGACCTCTTTTTGCCAATCCATGCAAAACCTCTCCTTCTGCCAACTCACCTCACAACTCTGGCGGCTTCCCATTGATGCGCCCGCCCACTGCTTGCTTATCCTTACATTATGGTGACTCTACAATTTGACTCTACAATATTGTTATGGAGTCAGCCTGAATTATCCTGCCAAAAAGGAAATTTTCCTTTTACTTGTTCCGCTTCAGTTTATGCCGCAAATAATCGAAATAGTGTTCTTTGATTTCGGGATAATCCGCAAAAAACTGATTGAACACTTGAATATACTCCAGCGTCGAATAGCTGACATCATGCTCAATCAATTCTGTATCCTGAAGCAGTCTTTCTGTAATGCCCAGATTACCGAGAAACTCTTGGATCGTTTTGTGCCTTGCATACAGAAACTCCCCCAGGTGCCCCCCGTGTTCTGTCAGAGTGATTCTACCGTATTTTTCATAGTCAACCAAACCCAAATCGCTCAGCTTTTGCACTACCTTTGTTGCAGACGAGGGGCGGACACTAAGGCGTTCTGCCAGTTGGCTGATGCGCACAAACCCTGCTTCCAGGCAGATGCGGTAAATCATTTCCAAGTAGTCCTCCATACCAGATGTCAAGACTCTTCCCTCGGCATTCAACAGCTGATACCCCCGGACTGTATGAAACTGCTGATCAGTGCTCATGCTTCTCTACCCCTTTTTATGCTTTTAGTAACCAGAATCATCCCATGTTCATAAGCTAGATTAGCCAAATGTTTCCCACCACTAACTTATGGTAAGGAGCGCCAATCCATGAATGCAAACTTGATAACCATGGATCATCTTCCCATCGATCAACCGGCCCAAGTTAGACAGATCAAATCCACTGGAATTATCCGCCGCAGACTTCTGGATTTGGGATTGATCAATGAAACAGTGGTCAAAGCACTCCAAAAGAGCCCTGCCGGAGATCCCACCGCTTATCAGATCCGGGGTGCGGTAATCGCCTTGCGGGCGGATGATGCCAGCAAGATTGTCGTTGAACTTTTTGATGAAAGCAGGTGGAACGATGGCAGCGACCATAGCATTGGCAGGCAACCCCAATACAGGTAAAAGCACTATTTTCAATAACCTGACCGGCTTAAACCAGCATACCGGCAATTGGCCCGGCAAGACAGTGGCCAATGCCCTTGGCCAATTCACACACAACGGAACAAGTTTTGTACTGGTGGATCTTCCCGGCACTTACTCCCTTTTTGCAAGTTCCCAGGAAGAACAGATTGCGAGAGATTTCATCTATCACAACAAGCCTGATGCCACTGTCGTTGTCACCGATGCAACCTGCCTGGAACGGAATCTCAACCTGGTACTCCAGATCATGGCTATCACACCAAGAGTAATCGTCTGCGTGAACTTGATCGATGAAGCAAGGAGAAAAGGTATAGACGTGAATCTTGGGAAACTGGCGGACTTGCTGGGAGTGCCGGTAGTCGGTACGGTCGCCAGAAGCAGAATAGGATTAGAGCAGCTTAAATGCACTATCGAACAGATGGTCAGCGGCAAAATCATACCCAAGCCGATTCAAATAACTGCCGCACCTGCACTGGAAACTATTGCTGATTCGGAGGTTGAACACGATAGGCTGGTCACCGCCGTTGTGCAAACCGCTGAAAGCATTGCCCGCAAAGTCGTGAGCATTAAAAAGGCGGACCCACATCAAATCGATCGCAAACTGGACAATATCCTAACCTCGCGCCGTTTTGGCATCCCGGTCATGCTGGCGCTGCTCGGCTTAGTCTTTTGGATCACCATTGCCGGAGCGAACTACCCATCGGAGCTGCTGGCCGATGCCCTGTTCTGGTTGGAAGAACAGTTGTCCGGTTTACTGCTGCAAATACAGGCACCGCCCTGGCTGCACGGTATGCTTGTCCTCGGCATGTACCGGACATTGGCCTGGGTCGTTTCGGTAATGCTGCCGCCAATGGCGATATTCTTCCCAATCTTCACCCTTCTGGAAGACCTCGGCTACCTGCCTCGAATTGCCTTTAACCTGGACTATTATTTCAGGAAAGCCTGTGCCCACGGCAAACAGGCCCTTACAATGTGTATGGGGTTTGGCTGCAATGCCGCCGGAGTAACCGCCTGCAGGATTATTGATTCCCCCAGGGAGCGCCTGATTGCCATCATCACCAACAACTTCGTACCGTGTAACGGCCGCTTCCCAACAATCATCGCCCTGGCGTCCATTTTTACGGCCGCATCGGCAGGACTGGTTGGTTCTGCAACAGCAGCCCTGTTTGTCCTGGGTGCCATAGTCCTGGGTGTGGCAACTACCTTGCTGATCTCCAAACTGCTGTCCCTGACGATTCTCAAGGGAATCCCTTCGTCTTTCACTCTGGAACTGCCGCCGTACCGCAAACCGCAAATCGCTAAAGTAATCGTCCGGTCGCTCCTTGACCGTACTCTGTATGTGCTGGGGCGGGCTGCGGCCATTGCTGCTCCAGCCGGTTTGGTAATCTGGGTCATGGCCAATATTTCCGTCGGCGGCCAGAGTTTATTGGCCCACGGAGCAGAGTTTCTCGACCCCTTCGCTCGCTTAATCGGCCTTGACGGGTATATTCTCATGGCTTTCATTTTGGGGCTGCCGGCAAACGAAACTGTAATCCCGATTCTAATCATGAGTTATACGGCAGCCGGAACAATGCTGGAGTTGGAAAGCCTTACTGAACTGCACATACTGCTGGTTGACAACGGTTGGACTTGGCTTACTGCTGTTTGCACAATACTGTTCTCCCTTAACCACTGGCCCTGCGGCACAACACTGTGGACAATATATAAAGAGACCCGAAGCTGGAAATGGACTTGGGTCTCTTTTGCGGTGCCGACTATAACGGGATTTGCCCTCTGTTATATTACCGCACAATGCTTCATATTGCTTGGTTTGGCCTAGAGCGATCTATTTCCGCCGGCCTGGCGCCACCGATCTAATTGATCGTCGTCATCAGGTGGTTCTTGCTGAAATTGGGCCAGCAGCTCTTCCACCAGCTGCCGGTCTTCATGCCGCTGTTGCAGTTGGGCAAACTCCGCCGTCGACGTGAGCTTGCCGGCCGGTCAGTTCATTTTTGATGCACTCGTACTCAACAGGGTACTTGGATTTAAGCGCTGCAAAATGCATCGCCTCGATGGTCTCTATCAGCTGGAAAGCATTCTGTCACGAAAAGGCCCGCACAGTTGCATATATGAGATTTCCTTCAGTTTCAAGGATCCTTCCAGGGCATTTGCCATCCCGATCACCACTTCCACAAGGTCGCCATCATGATAATCCTCAGCCAGATGGGCAAGCTGTCAAGAAATTTCAAACCCACACCTTGCATTTTTTCAACCCTGGACTTGAACAACCTCCAACAAACCGTCTGTTTCCCGTACTTCGACAAATACGGGACGTTCAAGCGGGGTTTTATTAGGGGTGTGGACCGTGATCATCAGCCTGCTGCTGAAGGTTTTGAAGATCATGCCGTGGCCTCCGTCTTGTTCAAAGATGGGCTGGGCTATCTGAACCCATGGGCCAAGGATACTGCCGGTTGTGGATTTGGCCACACCCATGGTGTAGCCGTTTGCCCCTATACTTGACCAGAGCATCAGCAGACTGCCGTTGGAGGCCTTATACATGAAAGGCCCGTCTGTCACGTAGGCGTCTTTTTCAATACCGTCAAACACGCGCCTTCTCGGCCGCACCCACGGCGCTTCTGATGCCTTGAACAGCAGCACCGGATCTCCAACCGCCGTTTTCAAATCATCGGACAATCTCACTGCATGAATCTCCCCGTCGACCGCCTGTACCCATTCGTGGCAGAAGATCATCCACGGCCGCTGATGCTCATCTACATAGAAAGTGCCATCCAAACACTCCCAATTTCGTGGTGTCACTGGCCCGTCGCTGTGAGGTACAAATGGCCCTATAGGATCATCGGCAGCCAGGATCTGGGTCCCCCGGCAAACTCCTTCGGCCTTAAATGAAGCGAACATAAAGTATTTGCCCTGGTAAACAAACACTTCCGGCGCCCAGAAATTCCGGTCCGCCCAAAACCTAAGGGGAGGCCTAAAAGCAGGAAAAGGCCCGGACCAGTTCTTAAGGTCTTCGCTTGCAAAAGCATCAAATCCGACAAAAGGGCCAACCCAGCAATTCTCATCAGTAGTACCGTACAGATAATACTTGCCTTGCTCAAATACCGGCAAAACAAACGGATCCCGCATATGGATGTCTTTGGTTTTTAACACTGTACTTCCTCCAATCAAATTCGTTTAAACCCTTTCAGGTAAAGCAGATTGCTGATAATCACATGTGATTTCCACCAATTTTGTGCAACTGCCCACTGCTCAGGATAAGCGTCCCACTGCCACGGAATGTTCCATGACCCGTCGGCAAGTTGAGTTTCAACTATGAAATCACATTCAAAATCGGCAATTTCTTTGTTCCTGGCATAGAAGATACTATCGGGAGAATGGAAAAACTGCGACGGTTTGCAGACATACGAGTCGGCCCACAGTCTGGTATCCTTAGTAATGCTGTACGCAACTTGCTCGATCAACCTTGCCTTTAAAGCATGAAGATCGATAACATCTGTGACCCCGGCTTCGTCAACATACTGCATCAAGCGGACATAGCATGACACGGCGGCCATGTTTTCAAGAAGCCCGTACTCACGGTATCTATGTACCGCCTCCCGCGCTACAGTGCAGCCCAGCGTATAAACATGACTGTCCCTGTCCGCATATTTGATGATGAAACCAGCCAAACAAGCAGCAGGGTTGTAGTCATCATGCCACTTTTGAGTGCTCCCCGCGTGCCACCACGGTGCGTGGGGGTAGAGGTTGTTGCTGGCAATAATGTTAGCCCAGTGTTTGCCATTAAAGTGTTGTCCGCTGGACAAAAAATGCAGAATTCCCTTGATCAGCCTGTGGGAACTGTCTGTAAAGTCTATCTCCCTAAGTACTTCTGTAGCAGCCCAGGTTTGGATCGGTGAGGAATTGGGGTTCCATGAATCAGGCTCGAGGCCGTGCCCGAAGCCTCCATCATCGTTCTGATAACACTCCAATGCATTGATCACAGCCTCTTTGCCGCCGCCTTCAAAGTGGAACTGCCACCGGGCAAGATCCAGAGGCCTGGCATTCCTATAGATGAATTCTTTGGCCTTTTGGAACACATCACTCATTGGCCTTCCTCCCATATAGATATCTTCGCAGCTTGGCCAACACTAAATGTTTTGATCACAACAGCAGCGACAGTGTCCCGGCAACAATCAGGGTTAAGCCGCTAACAGCTTTCGCAGTCAGTTTTTCTTTGAGGATGAAGTACGAAAAGCCTATTGTAAAAACGATACTCAGCCTGTCAATGGGAACAACGACACTAGCCTCCCCTAATTGAAGAGCCCGGTAATAGCACAACCAGGAACCTCCCGTGGCAAATCCCGATAGAACCAGAAAAACCCAGCTGCGGCCATCGATGTCTTTAATCGTCTTGTGCTTTTTTGCAGCAAAACAAAGGCCAAAATCATAGTTAACGCGGTACTCGATTTGTCGATGGGGGTTACTTTGTTCACGTCCCCAATCTGCAGGGCTTTAAAATAACAAAGCCAGGAAGCGCCCGTGGCCAAACCTGACAGGATTAAAAAAAATAATGTTCTGCCGCTGACATCAGCTAGTGTATGCCGAGAACCAACGATGAACACCATCAACCAGGAAAACAGAAGGACAACAACTGTCCTAATGGCTGTTGCCACGTTGGAATCCGTATTCCTGATTCCAATCTTGGAGAGGATAGCTGTCAACCCGGCAAAAACTGCGGCGCCAAATGCATACAACACCCACATTAAGGCAATTCTCCTTCCCAATGGAATTTCCATTTGTTCTTGGTAATAACGGAGATTACATTAAACGTTAGGAATCCCATTGGCCAATTCCTGCCAAACTCAACTAAATCCTCGCCTGAACCTGGAATGAGCCCGAGGGACGCAGGCTATCGCTTGATCAACAAGACTGACAAATCGTTGACATTGGTACCGGTGGGCCCGGTCATGATCAGTCCGTCCACCGCCTGCAGTGCATGGTAAGAGTCGTTGTTTTCCAACGCCTCAAAGATGCTGATCCCTTTTTCGGCCAGTTTTTGCTTGGTATTGTTGTCCACGTAGCCGCCTGCGGCATCGGTCGGACCATCGGTCCCATCCGAGCCAAAGGAAAACACCGCCGCTTGGTTCAGCCCTGATATCCCCTCTGCAGCGGCGAGTGCTATTTCCTGGTTGCGCCCGCCCTTGCCTTTGCCTTTCACATGAACTACGGTTTCTCCACCTGCGATAAAGGCCAACGATTGATCAGAGTGATCGTGGTATTGGGCAACTGCTGCCAAGAATCTACCGGCTTCCCTAGCCTCACAAGTAAGGCTGGCAGTAAGGATCATGGGTTTATAACCCATTTCCTGACAGGCTTTCTCGGCCGCAATGCAAAGCTGGCGGACACTGCCGGTTATTTTCGTCTTCACATTTCCAAGCTCGGCAGGTGGATCAGTGTCAAGCAGTTGTTCCACTTCTCTAGGAACCGCCAACCTGTATTTCCGGATAATCGCCAAGGCCTCTTCACTGGTGGAACTATCGGGATAGGCCGGCCCGGAAGCAATCATGTCAAGGGGATCTCCGATTACATCTGAGAGTACCACGGAGAAAACCTGCGCCGGCTCGCACAGCTTGGCAAACTTACCCCCTTTGACAGCAGACAGGCGTTTGCGGATCGTGTTTATCTCAGTAATACTTGCACCGCAGACCAAAAGCTGTTCCGTTAATGCCTTCAGTACCTCATCCGAAACCAACGGCTTTTCAAACAAAGCCGAACCACCGCCGGATATGAGAAACAAGACTGTATCTTCAGCTGCCAAGCTCTGCACGAGCTTGACTGCCTCTTCGGTGGCAAAAAACGAGTTGGCATCAGGCATCGGGTGCCCCGCTTCAAAGACCCGGATTTTAGGTAGTTCGCCCAGGGAATGCCCGTATTTGGTGATCACCACTCCATCACTGATTCTATCACCCAAAAGCTCACTGGCTGCCTTGGACATGGCCCAGGCGGCTTTGCCAATCGCCACCAATACCAATCTTCCTTTGCCAAATTCTTCTCCGATTATTGCCTTTTTGACAGCTGTATCAGGAAGAGCGGCAGTGATCGCTGCATTTATAATCTTCTGTGCATCTGCCCGCAGACTCAAAAGAAACTGCCCCCTTCTGGTTTTTGTGGGCAGCGCCAAAGCACGGTCTGCTTTGGCGCTTTTTGGAACGATTCCCCTCGTTAGCGAATAAAGAAGTAAATCAAGTATACGTTGATCAGCGCAGCAATTCCTGTTACCAATGTGCCCAATGGTTGAGTTTTATAGCCGTCCTCAACATTCATAGCCCCAAAGTTGGTAACTACCCAGAAATAGCTGTCGTTGGCATGGGACACGGTCATGGCGCCTGCGCCGATGGCAATTACAGCCAAGGCAGCCAATGCCGGAGTCGCCAGCCCGATGGTAGACAGCATCGGTGCCACTGTGCCGGCAGTAGTCATCAGGGCGACAGTGGAAGAACCCTGGGCAGTCTTGAGAATGGCCGATAACAAGAACGGGAACATCAACCCTAGCAGCGAGATGGTTTGGGCGTTTTGCTTGATGAAATCAACCATGGAGGAGGATCACACGGGTTTCATAGCCATCAGGCACTTCATTCCACGGCAAGTAGTTATCGGCAATGAGGTAATCAAATTGCTTGCCATCACTGCCGATACAGATCCCGTATATACCCTTGACAATTTCAGCCTCGCTGCTTGCAAAATGCATAGTGCAGTGAAGATCCTCTGGAAATGAAATGCTGAAACGAATGCCTCTGCTGCAATATCTTCAATGTTTATTTCTTCAGTCAGATGACCCTCAATATACTCAATTGCGTTTTGGATACCCGCTATCCACCCACTCATACAAAACACTCCCCGGGCCTGGATTCATGTTAGAATGCATCGGAGAGCTGTGCCCGACTTTTTCTGCTGTCCAGTGCAAGCCAGGCGCGACATGGGGACGCGACATGGAACCGTCCCGTCTAGGCAGTTCCCGTGTGTTTCGTAAGCTACACTATACTGCAGCCCAATGTGTTCTTCGCCTCTTTTAGGGCGAAACGATGGGCGCTCTCATCAAATGAAGCGACACCTTTCTCATAGATGGTGACCCGGTAGTTTAAATTTCTGGCATCAGCTGCGGTGTAGAGGACACAGATGTTGGTATTGACTCCAACCAGATAGACTTCATCCACGCCTTTTTCCCGTAGATAGAGATCTAGTTCTGTGCCGAAAAATGCGCTGTAGCGCCGTTTTCGAATTATCTTATCTCCCTTGCGGGCTTCCAGCTCATCAATGATCTCGCTGCCTGGAGTCTCAGCAATGCAGTGAGACGCGAACATCTCGAATTCCTTGTCATCTGGTTCGTGATTATCACAAACAAAAATGATTGGAGAACCCTGCTCTCTGAATTCATCAATCTTCTTCTTGATAAAACCGATGATTGCTTTTCCGGCTTCGCCGGTTGTGAGCACACCGTCGTCATCAATAAAATCCTTGAGCATGTCAATGACCAGCAATGCTTTCATCGAGATCCCCCCATTCTACTTTTTGCTCCACCATAAGACATTCCAGCGTTCTTCCGATGAGCAATTCTTTCAGGAAGATTTGGACAGATCAAATTTCGGGATGCGACCGCTGACTTCCTCCCTAACGATGACAGCGTAATCCAACGGGCTGCCAACACTTTGCTATGTGACGCTATGTTAATCGAGGCAGGAAAGGGGTCGGTTCCCTGTCTCACCCTGTCTCACTTCAGCCTTACCTTCAATCCACGCACCGTCAGCCATTCCAATCCCGGATCCATTGTAGTGCGGGGATGCATGTAAATGTCTTCTCCAGGCACTATAGGTTCATCAATCACGTAGAGAAACCCCGGCTCTGTACCGTTATGGCTGATTTTGCCATCGTCATCAATCGATAAGCGAGTGGGTTGGTGGGAAAAAGCTCTAGCTAATTCTTCATTTTGAGTGATGGTACTGCCTGCCCGCAGGATGCTGAAATTATAGGGCGAACCATGATACCAACGCCTCTGGTTGTTCCACAGCACGTTATTGCGCAAACCGGTATAAACCCGGTACCTTAAAGATTTTCTCGGCACCCCATCAAGTTCGCCTACAATTTCGCCAATAAATACTCCGCCATTAGCCTCAATAACTTTTTTCGAACCAGTATTATCAGCAAAACAGGTAACCAGGGCATTTGCAATGCCTAGTTTGGCAGCTTCAGCGAGCAACAGTTTCAAGATCAGCGTTCCATACCCTTTTCTGCGGTAGCTGGGCCGAATGAAGTATCCGATATGCCCCCCGATAATCCGCAGCGCTGGTGTTAAAGCATGGCGCACATGGCCGCTACCGATATACTCATCCCCTTCCACCAACCAGAAGGTGGTGTACGGCACCCAATTCTCCGGCAAATCCAAGCCTAGGCGATGGTTTTTTACCATCTCAAGGTACTTGGTGAAGTCTGCTTCAAGCTTCGCGATATCCTCATGTTCCTCGCCCATGTTTTGGTATTCCTTATTGGCAGCAATAAAGCTTTCTCTGTACTCCGCAGATGGAAGTACCAGTCTTGCATTTGTCAAGGAAGAAGCCCTCCCTCTTACGAGTGGACAGGGTGTGGACAGAGAACCGTCCCCTGTCTACCTCTACTCCCCCAGCCTAGATGTCAATGCCCAGGAAATGCTTGATCGCAAACCCTACCGCGAATGAAAGCACAGCAACGGACAAACTGATGGCTGCCATCTCCAGAAAGCGTTTCCTAAACGGCAAATCCTTGGCCACTGAAATATAATAAGTGAAGGCAAATATAATCGCGATCACAATCAGCAGCATGGTAAAGAGAGCGCCTAAGTACTGATCCGCTGGATACAATAAATAAGGCAGCACCAGAAAAACAACAGCGAAGATATACATGATCCCTGTGTACAACGCAGATTTGACCGCATCGGCATTACCCTCGGAACGGGCAGACAGATATTCAGATGATGCCATGGACAATGTGGCTGAAATACCGGTAATCAAACCTGACAAGGCAACAATGCGGTTATTCTGCAGGGCAAAGCTTAAGCCCGCCAGTGTACCCGTTAGCTCCACTAATGCATCATTAAGGCCAAGCACCATGGAGCCGACATACTGCAAGCGCTCCTCATCAAGCATGGCAATCAATGCTTCCTCGTGCTCTTCCTCTTCTCTTAGGATAGTTTCGGCTTCGGGAACTTCGGCAATCAGATCTGCGTAGTTGGACTGGGCTACCTTTTCTCCTTTTTCCATAATCTTGATCGTAAAGGTATAACCCAGAATCAGACTAACAACTGTGTAGAACCACACCTTCAACCATTGGGGCTTCAATCGCTTGTTGGTGTACCGGCGCCAAGTTTCAGCATGTTTGCCCTCTTCGCCAGCAATCCGCCTAAGGGTTGCCTTATCTGATTCTTTCCCCACCCGTCTGGCCAGGTTCAAATAGATCTGGCGCTCCGTCACTTCATTTTGCTGTAAGCCAGTAATGATCGTCAACGTCTTTTCAGACAAAGCATTGCTAACATCTGCCACTGCATCACACCTCCAACCTCTACTCGTCTCGCATGATCAGTACAAGTTATCATTAACAATATCAGTATAGCTTGAATTCAAGCTGGACGCAAACAGACCTCACCTTCGTCTGGAAAGTGAGGTCCAGATGAAACCACATCATTATTCGCTAATCACCAGTCCCGTTGGGGATTACCAGCCAAGATCATCGTATGGGCCGTAGTAATCTTCGTAGTCATCATATTCTGGCTGAGCAAACTCTATTGTGAGTTGACCAGGTAAGAGCGTGCGATAAAAGACCTGAAAATCACTCATCTTCTTATTGATTACCGCAGTCTGATCTAAGGACAGCGACAATTCCGAAAACAGCACCAAGAAATAGCGCGTTCCCTTGCGAACTGTGATCGGCTGGCTAAAACGCCAAGATCTCTCATCTTCAGGATCAGAGACAGCATTGGTAATTCCATAACCGGGAACCCGATACTCTTGATCATCTACGATGTACCCAATGGCAAAATCCGATGGCCAAATCCTGATTTCTTCCGTAGCTTCGATTTTCATTTCTACCACCAAACCACTTTGCGTAAACAGAGCCCATTCGCCAAGAGCCCCTTCTTCATACCATGTGTCCAGCGGTGTTATTTTGGCTGTGCTGGGATCACTAACAGCCATTACACTTCCGCTGAGTAACATCACTACAATAATTAACAATCCACAAATTCTCAACACTGGCGTACGCATAATTGCGACCTCCTTGGCAGCTTCGCTGCATATTCAACACTTTAAATTTAACCGTAAGTCCGCAAATTCCTTCTTGATCCAAAATTAATTTTTGTGTCAGAATAAAAAACCCGCCGCCGAGTGACTGTACGCCCTCAGAACAACAATGCGCAAGAGCTTCAACCCTCCACTCTTACGCAGCCCCACTCTACGGACGAATCGCTCTGGTGGCAATGAAGGTATCAATATACGGATCAAGCAATTCGTTGCCAAACGAATCTTCGTAAAAACCATTAATCAGGAAGCCGGCTTGAATCTGACCGCCAATCTGATCTTCCAATGAATGACCAAACTCCAACGGCTCCTGATTTTTGATTTTCTGCTGTAATTCCTCCGCAGTTAACTGCTCCAGATCTGAGTATGGAATCCGGTATTTTACCTCAAGTTTCTTGTTAACATCCCATTGGTACGGATCAAAAATGTACAGCAAAGGATTGCAGAAGCCTGCCAACAAAGTTCCGCCAGGGCACAGCACCCGGTGGCATTCAAACCAGACCGGTTCGATATCATCGACAAAGCAGTTGGACACCGGATGAAAGATCAAATCAAAGCTGGCATTGGTGAAACGAGTCAGATCACGCATATCACCCAGCTCAGTGACAATCTGCAGCCCATCACGCTCTGCAACCATCCGATCCTTACCAAGCTGAGCAGGGCTGTTGTCGAACACAGTTACCCGCGCTCCGGCTGCTGCCAAGATCGGGCCTTGCTGCCCTCCGCCGCCTGCCAGGCAGAGAATCCGCTTGCCTCTAACATCGCCAAGCCAATCCACCGGTACTGGTTTTGTTGGAGTCAGATACACACTCCAATTGCCTTTCTTGGCCTGCTCAATCGTATGGCGATCGGCTGGTATGGTCCAGATATTCCCCAGGACAGCTTTTTTATTCCAAGCTTCCCGGTTGTGCCCTATAATGTCCATGGCCATCTTCCCCTCGTCTTGTCCATATGTTATAGTTCGAAATTTGTTGAATATTACCTGCCGAATGCAATCTTTTTAACGAGCCCACAACCGCATGCTGGTAATTATGATAATTTTCTCAAAATCAACACTTGCCAAATATAGTTTTTATTATATTATGAGAACTAGAGGTACTCCAAATAAAGGAGGAAGTTTTGAATGGCAGGCAAATTTGTTTCAACATCACGTATGGCCGTGTTTTTGGTCGTTGCGATGCTTTTTGCCGGATGTTTTGGGATTGGCCAACTCAAAGATCGAAAGGCAGTCGAAGCGGAAATTGCGCGCTTCCAAGAAAACATCGTTTCCAGTGATTTGGATGGCTATCATGCTCTGAAAAAGCAATTTGCAGACCCTTATATCTGGCACCTAGATGAAGATCAGCTTTCACCGCTGCTTGTTGAGATCGATTATATAATCGAACGTTACATTGTGCCAATCCTGGAGAATCAGGACGATCCCGAATTTGATCCCTATGACGAATACACGCCTGCATACATTATCGACAAAATTGATGCTCTGATAGCACTATACGAGGAAAAAGAGCGCAACCTCGAAGACCCGGAAGTAACCGCCGCTATTGAAGAAACTGCTGAAGAAGTGCTCTTGTATGAGGTCTTCAGTGAGATGTACCATTCCATTTTGGAGCTTGAAGAAGATGCCGAACCGGATGATAATCCGGATTCCTCGGGGGATGACGATTTTGACGACAGCCAGGTTCAGGCTTGGTTGTCACGGTCTAAGATAGTGGATACCGGATTTCAATGGCCAAACGACACTGTAATCTACTTCATGTTTCTGGTTGCCGAACCGGATTTTACCTGGAGTGAAGAGGTTATCCTGGAGCAAAACGGCAACCAATGGGTTGCCGAAATCCCCTTTTCATTCACCAATGAGTGGACAGACGAAACTGAGGCTGGACTTGTCGTACTTACCTTCAAAAAATTGAGCGGCAAGTGGAAAATCACCGTTATCCAACTTCTATCCGACGAGGAAGAACAATCAATCATTCTCGGGCTTTGACCAAAACCTAACCGGGCAATTGAAGGGAGAGCCATAGAAGCTCTCCCTTCTTCCTTATTCCCCTCTCACAACAGCGAAATCCCAGACAGCTGCGGAACGCTTTATTCGAATTCATAATGGAACCAGTCGAAATCAGCAGGAGTGCAGCTGCCTGTCCCGTTGTTGACAGCATACATGCCTATCATTGTCCCTGTGTGGTGCTTGCCGATTCGAACACCTTCATCAGCAAGGAATGTGGCATCCTCAACTGCCGCTGCCAATACCCAGTTCTCATTATCCACGCTGTAATAGAATTTGCGCACCTGCCGATCGACAGCTATCCTTAGATAAACCACAGGCGTTCCGAATGCTTCAGACTCACCCAGCTTTGTTACCACATCGTTTCTAATCTCAACAACCTTAACCTGATAACTCTCATCTTTTGCTAAAAAAATCCGTACCGAACAGTGGCGGCCATACATGCAGATCAATCCCGCCTCTTCTTCCAGGCAGCCGGGATCAAACTCGAGCTTGGCTGTGGCTTGGTAGACATGGTGCTTTTCTCTGCGGACAATGATATTCCTGGTTTCAATTTGACCGATCTGGCCGCTGCTGGTGTAGATCCGCAAGTAACCGGGCCGATTAGTCAGGGACCACCTGTCGTTGTCGGGATTGCGGACAAACTGCCAATATAACTGCAGTTTGTCAGTATCAAAGTTGTCAAAGAACTTCTCCTCGTATTTCACTTCAGGCAAATCCGGAGCCGTCTGGACAAAGCTTGGGCCTCTGCCTTGGTTGATGGTAAACCAACCGTCATCTGTCCATTCCACCGGATCCAGCGCCGTCTCCCGCCCCAAGGTAGTATACCGGCCTTGATTTGGGCGCCCGCACAAATACGCTATCCACCAGTCGCCATTCTGGGTCTGCACCAATTTACCGTGGCCGGTTCGCTGGATCGGAGCATCGGGATCAGTCTGCATCATTACCGGGTTGTATGGGCTTGGCTCATAAGGGCCGAAAAGGTTCTTTGAACGGGCAACTGTGATCCGGTGTCCATACCCGGTGCCGCCTTCTGCCAGAATCGCGTAATAATACCCGTCCTTCTTCAGGATATGAGGCCCCTCCGGGGCTCTTACCCCGGTGCCAGGCCAGACAGTTACCTTGGGAGTGAGGGCTTTAGTGCAGTCGGCATTTAGCTTCACTATGCTTGCCCCGGGTGAAAGTACCATATAATGAGTCCCGTCATCATCGACAAAATGGGATGGGTCAATACCGTCAACATCAATAAACGCAGGCCTGGAATACGGCCCTTCTGGGCGGTCAGACTTCATTACCAGTTGGCGGCGGATCTTCCTGCGAGGCCCGCTTTCATCCCTGTTGTTCAAGCGCAGTGTCACCATGATGTAATAGGTTCCGTTGTAATATGAGATATCCGGTGCCCAAAAACCATGGGAGTCCTCAATTCCGGCCAGATCCAAATAATCATTACGAGTGATGGCGTGCCCAATGATCTCCCAGTTCACCAAGTCCTTGGAGTGAGAGATCACAACAGCGGGAAAATACTCAAAAGTAGAGTTGGCCATATAGTAATCCTCACCGACACGAATGATGGACGGATCCGGGAAAAACCCTGTTACAATTGGATTGCTGTAAGTTCGCTGCAAATTGGATCATCTCCTTAGGCTTTGATTAACTTGTTTTTTAAAGAAAAATGAGCAGGATTCCTGCCCGAGTCCACGTAACTTTGCGCCTAAAATATAAGGCCAACAGCGTATACAGTGACAATAGCACTTACCGTTACAAAAATCATGCTCTTGCCGCGAAGCGCCAGCAAAACCGCGACAGCGCATCCGGCAGTACTGCTGACCACCGACCCTGCAGCGGTAAAGATGTCGGGAAAGGTCAGCGCACCCAATACGGCAAACGGCATGTAACGGAAAAAGGCCTTTACGTACGGAGAACCGATCTCCCTGCGGAAAAATGCCATGGGGACTGCCCGAGTCAAGTATGTTACCAAAGCCATCAGCAGTATCGCAGTAATTGGGTTTACGATTGCTCCGTCCATTTTCCTACTCCTTTGCAGCTTGACCTTGAGAATCACAACCAGGCCACAGCCAAGCAGAAGTGCCTGCTCCAACAATCGTGGCAATGATAATCCGAAAACCTGCGGAAATGAAGCTGAACACCGGGACATACTTCAAAACCACATTGATCCCTACAGATATCAGGATTACACCAAAAACCGGCCTTGCCTTCACCGCCGGTGGGATAATCAAGGCAATAAACATGGCATACAGCGCAATCCCCATCGCACTGCCAAGCTGGGGCGGCAAAGCGGTACTTACCAATCCCCCCAGAGCAGTGCCCCCGCTCCAGGCTAGGATCGGCCCAATAATCAGGCCGAGCAGATATGCAAATGACAAACGCCCTTCTTCCACCCCAGCCACGGCAAAAGTCTCATCAGTTATGCCAAAACTGCAGATCAGCCTCTTGCCCAGACTCATTTTGGGATCCACCTTTTGCGTCAGTGAGAGCGACATCAGGACATAACGGAGATTGATCACCAACGTGGTCAGCATGATCTCTATGTAACCAGCACCGGCCAGCAGAACACGAATGCCGGCGAACTGTCCTGCACTGGTTAAATTGGTCATGGATGTAAAAACGGCAATCCATGGTGACAACCCGCCGGTGACCACCATCAGCCCGAAAGTAAAACCTACCGGTATATACCCCAAAGTTATCGGCACACCCCGTTTTAATCCACAAGCAAAATCACCGGCCAATGCCGCAGGTTTAACCACCCTCACCTTTGCCATTCGTCCACATTCCTTCGGTTTTTCAAATGCAATTATACCACCAATGAACCAATAAATCCAGCCTGAACCGCTAAAAT